>DASZPU010000605.1:0-4161 GCA_035550195.1 Nannocystaceae bacterium | reverse complement strand
ACGTGCGTGGCTGGCGAGCCGCATCGCCGTGCGTCCGCCCAGCGAGTAGCCGACGACGTGCGCACCGTCGCTCGCGAACGCGGCGAGCACCGCGAGCGCATCGGCGACGAAGTGCTCGGCGTCGTAGCCTTCGATCGGCTTCCCGCTCTTGCCGTGGCCGCGCGCGTCGTAGGCGACGACGCGAAAGTGCTGCGCGAGCGCCTGCGCCCAGCCGCGTTCCCACCAGCTCTCGAGCCCGTCACCGAGCCCGTGCAACAGCAGCACCGCGGGGCCGCGGCCCGCGATCGCGACGCGCAGATCCACATCGGTACGGATCGTGGTGATCGTCGCCATCGTGCGCTCCTTCATCGCCGCCACCGCGGCACGAGCCCACCGACGCGCTTGCGGTAGTCGGCGTACGCCGGCCCGAGCTCGCGCGCCAGGTCGCGCTCCTCGTAGTGCGTGCCGATGATCGTGTACGTCGTCATCGCGACCGCGAGCAGCAGGTGCCCCACCGTCATCGTCGGCGCGCACCAGAACAGCGCGATCCAGCCGGCCTGGATCGGATGTCGCACGAAGCGATAGAAGCCGCGCTCGTGCATGCCCGCGACCGGGGGCGCGGCGAGCCCGAGCGGTTGCAACGCTTGGCGCAACCCCAGCAGGTGCAGATGATCGATGTGGAACGATGCGGTCATCAGCACGGCGACCGCCGCGGCGAAGCCCGCGTACGGCAGCACCGGCGTGTCGATGCGCCACACGATTCCGGGCAGCGGTTGCCACGCGAGCAACACCAGCCCGAGTGCGACGTTCGACACCATCACGTAGGTCGCGCGCTCGGCCGTCGGCGGGACGACGCGCGTCCATGCGCGCTTGAAGCCCGGCCGCGCCATCACGCTGTGCTGCAGCCCGAACAGTGCGACGAGCGCGAGATCCACGACCAGCGCCATCGCGCCGTCGAGTGCCGCCGCGCGGCGATCCACCGTCACCGGCACGCCGACGTCGAGCAGGAACGGCACGAGGTAGGCGATGCTCGCGGCGAACCCGAGGTAGGCGAGCACCGCCCAGGCGAGCACGAGCCACGCACCGGTTCGTTGTTTCGTTCGTCGATTGCGCATTGCGTCGTCGTCCTTCGCCGCAGCGTGACGCACGGACGCATCCGAGTCCTTACCGGGACCTTATCGTTGACGACCCGCGCACGCCCGCGGCATTCGGTGTACCGTCGCGACGCCGCCGTGAAGTCACTCGCCGTCGCTGCCGCGTTCGCGATCGTGTCGCCTGCCTTGCCCGCCCGCGCCGCCCCGCCGCGCGCCACCGAGCAGGACTATCGCGCGCTCGAGCAGGAGACGAAGCTCGACTTGTCGCGCGACTGGGCGGCGTACAACAAAGACGACCGCAGCGGGTCGTTCGGCGCGTACGTCGATCGGCGCTACCGCATCCGCCGCGATCTCGGACGCGGCTTCGTCGTCGCGGGCGCGGCGTTGTTCGTCGCCGCCGCGTTCTTCTTCAGCTTCGGGCTCAGCACGACCGACTGGGACCGCATGAACTACGGCATCGGCGGCACGAGCGTCGCGCTCGGCGGCGCCTTGCTGATCCCGGGCGCGGTGCTGTGGGGCGTGTACGGTCCGAAGGTCGAGCGCATCGACGCCGCGAACGACAAGCGCGACTACGGCCTCGCGTTCACGACGCGCCGCGGTCGTCTGCAGCTCCGCCCCGGCGGCCTCGGCCTGTGCATGTCGTTCTGAGCGCGGCGTTGGCCGCAACGGACAGGCGCGCGGCCCCCAGCGACAGGCTTCGCCGTCGTCGGCTTCCTAGGCTGGACGGTGATGACACGCCGCCTCGCGATCGCGTTCGCGTTCTTCCTCGTGGCCATCGTCGGTGCGACCGCAGATGCAGCGACCGACAAGAAGGACACCACGAAGAAGACGTGGAGCGTCGATGCTTCGCACGGCACGTACAGCGATGCGATTGCGATCGAGGTGCCGGCGTTTCGCAGCATCACGCCGAAGCTCGCGCTGCGCTACGACTCCTCCGGCGGCAACGGGATCCTCGGGGTGGGGTGGAACCTCGACGGCGTCGGCGTGATCGAGCGTGCGAGCCCGGGTAAGGGTGCGCCGCGCTACGACGGCGACGACATCTTCTTGCTCGACGGACAAGAGCTGATCGCGTGCGCGTCCGACAGCGTGAGCCCGAGCTGCACGACCGGCGGCACGCACTCCACCAAGATGGAGAGCTACGAGCGGATCGCCTACGGCGCCGACGATCGCTGGGTCGTGCACAGCAAGGAAGGCATCCGGCGCGAGTACGCCGCGACGTTCGTCGTCGACGGCGACGCGTCGCGCTGGGCGCTCGATCGCGTCGTCGATCCGCTCGGCAACGTCGTCACCTACCACTGGGGCACGAACGAGATCGGCTGCTGTTGGGAGCAGCTCGACGCGATCACCTACGACGGGGTGACGATCGCGTTCCACTACGAGCCGCGCCCGGACCCCGAGCTCGCCGCCATCGGACGCGGGACGATGCGCACGGTCCACGGCCGCGTCGCCACCATCGACGTCACCGTCGACGGCCTGCGGCTGCGCGCGTACGCGCTCGACTACGCGCAGAGCGGCGCGACCGGCCGCTCGCTGCTCGCCCACGTGCAGCAGTTCGGCACCGACGCCACGCTCGACGAAACCGGCCACGTCGAAGGCGGCACGCACCTGCCCGCGATCGCGATCGACTACCAAGCCGGCGATCCGCGCTTCGTGGCAGCGAGCCACGACCAACGCATGGCGAACGGCGACGCGAAGTTCTTCGCGATCGACATCGACGGCGATGGCAAGACCGACATGCTCGAGCTGTATCCGTTGCTCGGCACGATGCACCGCCGCACGTGGATCTCCGACGGCACCGGCTTCACCGACACCTCGGACGAGGTCGGCATGTGGGGCGACGCCGACGCGCGTTTCGTGCCGATGGACGTCGACGGCGACGGCAAGACCGACGTGGTCGAGCTCTACCCGAGCCTGCTCGAGTGGCGCATGCGTACGTGGATCTCCAACGGCACCGGCTTCGATCAGGGCGACGACATCGGCACCGGCGGCGTGCACGACGACGACTCGCAGTTCCACGCCACCGACATCGACGGCGATGGGCGCTCCGATCTGCTGGAGCTGCGGCCGAGCTGGGGCGCGATGCGTCGCGTGGCGTGGATCTCGACCGACGACGGCTTCACGCAGACGTCCGACGACGCCGGCATCGTGCAGCGCGAGCAGACGCGCTTTCACGCCATGGACGTCGACGGCGATCGCAAGACCGATCTCGTCGAGGTGTTCCCGTTCGTCGCGAACAGCTGGGGGCGCCACGTGTGGTGGTCGGACGGCAGCGGCTTCGTGTCGGGTCCCACCGACTACTTCGATCACCGAACCTCGGACGAGCTGATCGCGATGGACATCAACGGCGACGGCCGAGCGGATCTCTTGCAGATCCACGACCTCGCGACCTCCAACCATCGCCGCGCATGGTTGTCGACCGGCGATGGGTTCATCGCGGTGTCCGACGAGCCCGGCGCGCCGCTCAGCTCCGACAACTGGTACGTCGCGATGGACGTGAACGGCGACGGCCGATCGGATCTCGTCGAGTCGGATCCGTACGGCGCCGGCCTCTATCGCCGACAGATCTGGCTGTCGCAGGGCGACCGCTTCGTGGCCGGCGCGTCGGACCTCGACATGAGCTTCACCGGCGAGACGCGCATGCTCGCTGCGGACGTCGATGGCGACGGGCTCGCGGAGATGATCGAGCTCTATCCTGCGGTGCTCGTGACCGGACGGCGCGTCTGGTCGATCGCCGCGGGTGCGTTCCCGGATCTGCTCGCGGCGATGACCAACAGCCTCGGCGGTACGGTTGCAGTCGGCTACACGCCGTCGTCGGCGTGGCCCAACGCCAACAACCCGCCGCTGTCACAGACCGTGACGCACGTGCGCGTCGACGACGGCCGCGGCGGCACCGCGACCACGCACTTCGAGTACGCGGGCGGGCTGCACGATCGCGCCGAGCAGCGCTTCCTCGGCTTTCGCTGGCAACAAGAGACGCTGCCGTGCGTCGACGGCGAGTCGCGCTGTCCGTTCACCGAGACGTGGTTCCGGCAGGACTACGGCGCCGCGAGCAAGCCGGAGCGCGTCGATCGCCGCGACGGCACCGGGC
>DASZPU010000604.1:0-3247 GCA_035550195.1 Nannocystaceae bacterium | reverse complement strand
TCGAAGGTGTCCTCGGCACCACCGCTCAGCTCGCCGCCGCCATCGTCGAGCGACGGAACGTCGTAGCCTGCGCTGGTGTCGTCGCAGCTGACGTGCGTCGGATAGTCGGTGGTGGCTTCGCCTCCGGCCTCTGCCTCCGCTTCACCGGGCGCGGTGGTGGCGGTGGTGGTCGTCGTCGTGCTGGTCGAGTCGCCGCCCTCGTCGAGACTGACGGTGGCCGCGGTGCTACCGATCGACTCGCCGACCTCGTCGGCGACCGGCCCTCCCCCACCGCAACCGAACGCCGTCAGAACCCCAGCTACAAGCCATCTGAATGCCACGAACGGGATCATAGCAAAAACCGCGATCGATTCACGCCCGGTCGCGACCCGTATCTGCAGAGGCCGACGATGACGGCCCGTTGGATTGGAGCTGGACGATGAAAACCTGTGGTCACTGCCTTCGCTACATCGAGACGGCTGCACGCACGTGCCCCTTCTGCGCGACGCCGTCGCGGGCCGAACGCGCGCCTGGTTGGTCGCGGCTCGCGTTCGTCTCGCTCGCGTTCGGGCTGACGAGCGCGTGCGTCGAAGGTGATCCCGGCAACGACGACGACGCCGACGACAGCACGTCGACGAGCGCGGGCATGACCGGCAGCGCGACCGCGGTGTCGAGCAGCGACGGCAACACGAGCAGCCCGGGCACGAGCGCGGGCTCGGGTCCCGGCACGAGCACGACGACCACCGGCCCCGGCGGCGAGACCACGCTCGACGACGACGATGCCGGCGAAGGCAGCACGTACGCGGGCCCCGACGAAGACTCGTCGACGTGGGGTGAATCGACGACGGTGTGGCCCGACACGGACACCGACACCGAGACGACCACGTCCGCGACGAGCGAGAGCACCACGTTCGACGGCGACACCGAAGAGAGCAGCGGGAGCGCGGGATGAGCCTCGCGGACGTACGCCGACGGCTACCGATCGTCGCGAGCTTGCCGGAGCCGAAGCGCCGCTGGAATCCGCAGCGCCGCGACACGCCGGCACCGAAGTGGGCGATCTGGGAGCTCACGCTCGCGTGCGATCAGCGGTGCTCGCACTGCGGACCGCGTGCAGGGCAGAAGCGATCCGACGAGCTGACCACCGACGAGGCGCTGCAACTCGTCGACGAGCTCGCGGATCTCGGCGTCGGCGAGGTGGTGCTCATCGGTGGCGAGGCGTATCTGCGCAACGACGTGCTGCTGGTCGTGCGGCGCATCCGCGAGCGCGGCATGGGCTGCACGATGACGACCGGCGGCTACAACCTCACGCAGGCGCGCGCCGATGCGCTCGTCGAGGCCGGCGTGCGCAGCGTGACGGTGTCGATCGACGGGCTCGAGGAGAGCCACGATCTCGTGCGCGGTCGCCCGCAGAGCTGGCAGCGCGCATTCGAGGCGCTCGCGCACGTGAAGAATGCGGGCGGAAAGATCGCCTGCAACACGCAGATCAACAGCCGCACGCGCCACGAGCTGCTCGAGCTGCTCGAGCTCATCGCGGCCGCGGGCGTGCACTCCTGGCAGCTGCAGATCACCGTGCCGCACGGCAACGCGGCCGATCATCCCGAGCTCATCTTGCAGCCGTACATGTATCTCGAGCTGTTCGAGGTGCTCGAGCAAGTGCTCGTGCGTGCGCGCGAGCTGGGCGTGCGCATCTGGCCGGGCAACAACCTCGGCTACTTCGGGCCGCTCGAGCTCGCGCTGCGCAAGTCGCAGAACAAGCACTTCCGCGGCTGCAATGCCGGCGTCACCACGCTCGGCATCGAGAGCAACGGCGCGCTCAAGAACTGTCCGAGCCTCGGTGGGTCGCTCAACGTCGGCGGCTCGTGGCGCGCGGACGGCATCCGCAAGGTGTGGGAAGAGAGCTATCAGCTCGGCTACATCCGCGCGCGCACCAAGGACGATCTGTGGGGCTTCTGCCGGGACTGCTACTACGCGGAGACCTGCATGGCGGGGTGCACCGCGGCCGCCGAGCCGTTGCTCGGGCGGCCGGGCAACAACCCGTTCTGTCACCACCGCGCGAGCACGCTCGCGCAGCAGGGGTTGCGCGAGCGCATCGAGCAGGTCGCGCGCGCGTCGGGTGGTGGCTTCGACAACGGGTTGTTCCGGGTGATCCGCGAGCACATCGATCCCGAGCTGCGCGCGCGCGAGCCGATCGTGTCGGTCGACGAGCCGCGGGTCTCGCGGGCGATCGAGCCCCACGGACCCGGGCGGCCGATCAGCTCGGCGCCAGCGATGCGCGCGGACGCAGTAGCAGCCACAGGCTGAAGCCGAGCGGGCCGAGCATCAGCGTGCAGAACAGGATCGGCGCGAGCATCCACGCCGAAGTGCCGCGCGCGAGCGCGTCGGAGTGGATCCAGCGCGCGACGAACACGTCGAACGCGAGGAAGTGCACCCACGCGATCGTGGCGCCGCGTTCGGTGCCGAGCAGCGCGGCGATCTCGGGCAGCTGCGGGCGCATGACGGCCGGCAGCACCGTCGCGATCTCGGGCACCACGAGCGCGATGTAGAGGATCGCGATCGGTACGACGCACCACGGTGACGCGAGCAGCTTGCGCGTGAACGCAGCGCGGGGTGCGAGCATCATCGCGAGCCACAACGGCGCGACCAGCAACGACGAGAGCGAGAAGATCGTGCTCATCGCGATGCCTCCACCGGCAGGCCGAGCGCCGAGGCTGCCCACGGGCGCCACGGCAACACCAGTCCCATCGCGATGATCGCGAGCGCGACCGGGGTCGGATGCTGCGGCGCCGCGCCGGCGATCGCTTGCGCGATCGCTGCGATCACGAGTGCCCCATGCGCAAGCGCGAGCCGTCCGAGGATCCAGGTGCGTCGCGCTTCGAAAACGCCGAGGCGCGCGAGCATCCAGCGTGCGATCGGCAACGCCTGGATCCCGTGCAGTGCGAGCGCGTGCGGCAGCTTGAGCGAGCCCGCACCGATCGTCGCAGGCTCGCTGCCGGCGAAGCCGCTGCTGCCGTACACCGCGAGGCCGATGCCGACGAGCAGGCTCAGATCGAGCAGCAGCAATCCACCGAGCAACGCCGCACGACGATCGCTGGCGAGATCCTTCGCGCGTGCCGCTGCGATCGTCCACGCGACGATCGGCCACGACGCGACGAGCACGAGGATGCCCATCACCGAGAACACTGCGCCGTCGAACGGCGTCGTCGCGTTGAAGTGCGAGGCGACGCCGCGCCACTGCTGCATGGTGATGAGCGCGACCTCGATCGCCATC
>DASZPU010000603.1:0-4417 GCA_035550195.1 Nannocystaceae bacterium | reverse complement strand
GGATCTGCGACGTGCACGGCGAACATCGGCCTCGCCGGCAGCGGCAGCGGCTTCGGCATGTTCTTCGGCGGCGGCTTCGGTCGCTCGGCCTTCACACGATGATGCGTCGGCTCGTCCGTGCCGGTCTTGCGATGACAACCGTTCGCAGCGAGCGCGCCGCTCGTGAGGCAGATGGCGAGGGCGAGGCGTGAGAGCATCGGTGAAAACCTACCAGGTGGTGCAGGTCGCGGCACGGGGCCGCAATCACCTCGGACGCAGCGCACGCGCACGGGCTTCAGCGGCGCTGCTTTGCGCCAGCCTCGCGCGGCTACTCGATCACACAACGAAAACCGATCGCAGGATGGCGGATGACCGGTGCTCGCAGCGAGCGCGACGCCGCACGCTGTGCGAACGGGTCGCCGGGTCGATCGGCGCCCTTCACCACCGCGAGGTCGTGCTCGTAGCTGCTCGTCCATTCTGCGACATCACGCGTCGGGTGCACGCCGTAGGGACTCGGCGCGCGCCCATCGTCGCCGTGATCGCCACGCGTCGCGCGTTCCCACTGTGCTTCGCTCGGCAACGATCCGACACCACCGTGCGCAGTACCCCACCACGTGCAGTAGCTCTCCGCTTCGGGCAGGCTCACGAGGACTGCGGGGCGATCCATCTGGTCTTCACGCGGACGTCCGCGCTGCCACTGCACGCGCTGCGGATCGTCGCCCTTGCGATGCGGTGTGCGTGACCACGTGCGCGCGTCGACCCACGGCTCCGGCGCGCCGGTCTCGTACACATACGCGGCGTACTCCGCCTGCGTCACCGGGTTCGCCATGATCGAATAGGCCGGCAGTGCGACGCGATGCGCCTTCTGTTCGCCGCGCAGTCGCACGACACCGTCGCGGAGATCGCCGCCGTTGCGCGCAGCATCGTCGAGCGCGTGCGCACGATCCTGCGGCGTCGAGCCCATCGTGAAGCTGCCCTCGGGGATCGGCACGGTGCCGCTCTCGTCGAAGCTCGCATGGGCACAGCCGATCGTCGCGAGCAGCACGAGCGCGGGGAACCGAGCGGTCACGTGGGTCGCCATCGACCGCACCGGCCCCGCTCCTGAGCCGCCGAACGCAAAGGTGGATCGGAGCGTCCCGTCCTGGTACGGCAACGAGCGATGACGACCCCGTTCTGGTGCGTGCTCGCGGCGTGGGTGCTCGCCTATGCGCCGAAGATCATCTC
The DNA here is from genome assembly GCA_035550195.1 of Nannocystaceae bacterium. Lineage (GTDB taxonomy): Bacteria > Myxococcota_A > Polyangia > Nannocystales > Nannocystaceae > Xiheibacterium. The sequence goes on along the minus strand of DASZPU010000603.1, from coordinate 3,214 downwards.
GAGCGTCGCGATGTGGCGGCAGCCCGGCGGCTACGACAACAAGATGCCGCGCGCGCAGCAACAGAAGCTCTCGGGCTGGGGCGCGCGGGCCCACAACGCGCACTTGAACGGCCTCGAGAATTTTCCGCCGTTCGCAGCGGCAGTGCTGGTCGCCCACGTGGGTGGCGGAGATCCGCGCCGCGCGTCGGTGCTCGCGATCAGCTACGTCGTGATCCGCACGCTCTACATCGCGGCGTATCTCGCCGACAGCGATCGCCTGCGCAGCGTGCTGTGGGCGCTGGGCTTCGGCGCGACCGGTGCGTTGTTCGTGCTGCCCGCGCTGTGATCAACCTTCGCTCGGCGGATCGCTCGCGCCCGCGCAGCACACCGTCACGGGATCGCTGGGCGTGGCGGTGCCGGTCGGGCCGCCGCCGCTGGGCTCGCACGCACCACCGAACGCTTCGTCGAGCTGCACGTGAACCGCCGTGTACGACGACTTCCACGTGCAGCTCGCGGGCACGCCGTACGCATCGACGACGATCTGTGCGCATGCGTCGTCGGCAAACAGGCCGAGCGAGCCGTGGCACACCGCGCCTTGCGACGGCCCGCACGCGCAGGGATTGCAGCCGCGCTGATCGTCCGCGTCGCGATGGAACGTCCGGCGATCCGACCACCCGTCGGGACATGCGACGTCGCCGTCTTGCGCGATGCAAGCGACGTCCGCTTCGAACGGCGCGGCCGCACGCGGCATGCAGGTCTCCTGCGCGGCGCAGCCGGGCACGTCCGTCGTCGTCGGTGCGCAACCGATCGCGGCGCGCGACCACTCGAGCGCAGACAGCTCGGGCACGAGCTGCGCGGGCACGCACGAGCCGCCGCTCGCCGGTGCTTCGCCGATCTCGATCGCGCCCAACGCTTGGCCGCACGCGGTGACGCCTTGCTGGCAACCGCCGTCTTCGACGAAGTACTGCGTCGAGCAACCACCGCACGTGCCGGGCTCGGACATCGCATATGCGGTGACCGGCACGGTGCCGCAGAGATCGCCGGTCGCAGCGGCGCACGTGCACGTGTCGCACAGTGCGTCGGTGGGCGCTCGCAGATCCGCGTTCGCGATCAGCCGCGATTGCGACAGCGCACCGTCGCACGCGGGTGCGTCTGCAGCACTGCCGTCGTACAGCGCGAACGGTCCGCTCCAACCCGGCGGTGCGATCGGCACGCAGGCCCAGCCGGAGTCGCCGCACGTCGCGGGCGGCGGCGGCACGTCGTCCTCGTCGCCCCCGCCTTCGCTGGTGTCGCTCGGCGGATCGTCGCTCGTCGATTCTGCGCCACCGAACGTGTCGATGCCTCCGGCGCTGGCGTGGCCATCGTCGCGATCTCCGACGCTGCACGCCGCTGCGATCATCGCGAGTACGACGAAACGATGCATGCGCTCACCCCGTGCGGAAGGACGGAGCGATCGGGCGCGCAGGGTCACGACGATCGTTCGCGATCGCACCACCGCCCACGCTGCGCACGTTCGGCTGCGCAATTCCGTGGAGGCGCAACTGCCGCGAGCGACGCTGCTAGGATCGCGATCGCATGAGCATCGCAGGTGGCGACGCGGCGGACAGCGCCGTCATCGGGCTACCCGCCGCCGAGGTGCAGATGCGCGATCGCTTGCGCGCGAGCCTCTTCGGCACGCCGTGCGAGCCCGTGCGACGCGGCCGCTACGTAGTGCTCGGCGTGCTCGGGCGCGGTGGCCTCGGTGTGGTGCATGCGGCGTACGATCCCGAGCTCGATCGCAAGGTCGCGCTCAAGGTCGTCGATGCGCACGCGCTCGGGTCCGCGGATCTGCGCGCGCGTTTGCGTCGCGAAGCGCAGGCGCTCGCTCGTCTGTCGCACCCCAACGTCGTCGCGGTGCACGACGTCGGCTTCGACGGCGACGAGCTCTACGTCGCGATGGCGCTGGTCGAAGGCCGCACGCTCGGTGCGTGGCTGCACGAAGCCGAGCCGACGTGGTCGGAGATCCGCGACGTGCTCGTCGGCGTCGCGCGTGGACTCGCGGCGGCGCATCGCGTGGGGATCGTGCATCGCGACGTGAAGCCCGCGAACGTGATCGTCGATCGCGAGGGGCGACCGCACGTGCTCGACTTCGGGTTGGCGCGCGCGGTCGGTGGCGCCGACGCGGCGAGCGACGTCGGCGATCCGAGCTCCGGCACGACCGCAGTGGGCGCGCTGCTCGGCACGCCGCCGTACATGGCGCCCGAACAGCTCGACGGCGGCACGATCGACGCGCGCACCGATCAGTGGGGCTTGTGTGTCACCGCGTACGAGTGTCTCTTCGGCGCGCGGCCGTTCGTCGCCGACTCGATCGCAGCGTTGCGCGTGCGTGTACGCCAACCGCCCGATCCGCCGGGTCGCGCGGTGCCGCGGTGGTTGCAGCGGGCGATCGAGCGCGGGTTGCAGCCCGATCCCGCCGCACGCCATGCCGACATGGACGCGCTCGTGCGTGCGTTCGAGCGCGATCGCCATTCGCGGCGGCGACAGTGGTTCGCGATCGGTGGTGCGCTCGTGCTCGCAGCGGCCAGCGCCGCGATCGCGGCGACCGTCGTCGCAGCGCGACCCGATCCCGAGCTGCTCGCGAGCATCGAACGACTCGCGCACGAGGCCCGCGCGGCCGCGGGCGCGCGGCACTTCGTGCATCCCGCACCCGATGCGTCGCAGCAAGCGACCGCACTGCAGGCGATCGTCGCGCTCGAAGGGCTCGACGACGACGACGCCCACGCGCGCGCGCTGACGTTGCGCGAAGAGTTCGCGGCCGAGCTCACCGCGCTCGGCGATGCCTACTGGGCGCTGCCCGACGGTCGCGGCTACGCGGCGGATTTCTACGCAGCGTCGCTGATGTTCGTGCCCGATCAGCCCGACGCACGCGCGCGCGCGCTGCAGACCGATGGCCAGCTCGCGGTGTTGCGCGACAAGGCCACGCGCGGTGCTTTCTCCGAGCCGGAGCTCGAGAGTGCCGAGGTGCTCGCGGAGCTCGCGGCCGCCGACGTCGCGGCACCCGAGCCGACGTTGCGTCGCGTGCAAGGCTCGCTCGCGCAGCGTGAGCGGATCTCCTTCCTCGCGCGTCCGCACTCGATTGCGCCGACGACGACGCGCCCCGCGAGCGAGCCGCCGAGCCCGACGCCGACGGCCGCGCCCACGCCCACGCCCGCGGCACCGGTCGCGGCGCCGACGTCCGCCGACCGGCGATCGCGAG
>DASZPU010000602.1:0-14098 GCA_035550195.1 Nannocystaceae bacterium | reverse complement strand
GAACTTGAGGCGCTTGTCGTCGAGCCCCACGGTGTGCTCGACGGTGAAGTGACCGGTGGGCACGGCGCGGCAGTACATGCGCTCGCCGACCTTGATCGGCCACATCACGTGCGTGAGCGGCAGATCCGACTCGGGCTCGCCGACGCGACGGATGTAGAACTCCAGCTCGTCGCGATCTTCGGGCGGCGACGAGATCGACATCGGCCGACGCACCGAGAGCGGACGCGGATCTTCCACACCCTCTTTCACCTCGCGGTTCATGCCGATCGTCACGTACTGACCGGGGACGAACCATTGCCCGTCACCTTGGCGCTCGATCGTGTCGGGCTTGAGCCGGAAGATGGAGAGCGTGTCCTCGAGATCCTCGCGTGCGGTCAACGTGGCGTTGTACTCGAGCAGCTTCGACATTCGCGCCGCAGTCTACCCCTCGGCCACCGCCTCGGCGAGCAGCGCGGCGATCTCTGCGGGAAGGCGCGGCGGCGCGGCCGAAACCAACGCGAGCGCCGCGGTGCGGCCGCGCGCGGACATCTTGTCCCAGGTCTTGCGCACGATGCCGAGGAGCGCGGCGTGCTCGCGGCCGCGCGCGAAGTCGACGAGCTCGTCCTCCACGAAGCGCAGGCACACCGCGTCCTCGAGCAGCGCCGCGTCGGGATCGTGCTTCAGCTTCTTCTTGAGCAGCACGTCCTTCGTGCGCGCGATCGTCTCGTCGTCGTAGCCGACCGCGGCGAGCTCGCGCGTGGCCAGCTCCGCCTGCCGAAGCCCGGCCGCCGCGCGCCAGCGCTTGTAGCCCTCGACGCCCTCCGGGTAGGCCTCGCGGGGCGACTCCCAGCGGCGCAGGTGTTGGCAGAGCGCGGCGAGGCGCACGTGCACGGGCGCGTGGGCATCGAGCCGATCGACCCACGCGAGCACGCGCGCGTGGTAGTCGCGCGACCACGTCGTCGTGCCACCGTCGCGCGTCACGGCGCGCGGATCGTCGCCGTGATGGCGATCGAATGCGGCCACCGCCGCCGCCCACTTCACTTCGCGCTCGGCCATCGCCACGCACCCACCATCGCCGCTGCGATCGCCGCGAGCAAGCCCCACGCGACCGGTTGCACGCCCCCGGGCTCGGCTTCGCGTGCGAACGCGACCAGCAGCACGAGGTTGCCCGCCACGATCGATGCGATGCCGGCCGCACCCGAGAACCGTCGCCAACGCAGCCCGAGGTAGAGCGTGGGCACGAGCATCACGTAGCCGGAGAACGCGTAGGTCGCGAGCCCGAAGATCGAGCCGGGACGCAGCAGCACCACCGCCATCGTGCCGAGCGCGAGCGCGACCGAGAACACGCGCGCCCACCACATCTCGGTCTTGTCGGTCATCTCCGGTCGGAAGCGACGCAACACGTCGCGGCCGAGCATCGACGACAGTGTCAGGAACTGCGCATCGAGCGTGGACATCACCGCCGCGAGGATCGCCGCGAGCCCGAGCCCGTGCCACATGGGCGCCATGTGCTCGGCGATCATGAGCGGCAAGATGCGATCGGAAGCGCGGCCCTCGAGCCCGGGCAGCGCGGCCGCGCCCCACACCCCGATCATCACGACCGGCAGCCACAACAGCAGCAGCGCGGGCGGATACAGGCGGCAGGTGTTGCGCAGCGCGGTCTGATCGCGCGCCGCCATCACGCGCACGAACATGTGGGGGAACGCGATCACGGTCAGCGAGATCGCGAGCGCCCACGAGCTCCACGACGCGAGCCCGAACAGCGGACGATCGCCGACGACCAGCAGCTCGGGCGCGAGCGATTGCACCGATCGGGTGGCGGCTTGCGGCCCGCCCAGCCCGTTCGCGATCGCGGCGAATGCGATCACCACGAACACCATGAAGACCGCGCCTTGGAAGACGTTGGTCCACATCGTCGCGCGCATGCCTCCCGCCGCGGTGTAGACGACGGTGACCGCGAGCACGGCTCCCGCCGTGAGCTCGCCGTCGATCGCTCCGCCGCTGAACGTCTCGGTCGCGACCGCGACCCCGAGCAACGACGTGACGAGGTACGGCAGCGTGTACACCGTGAACGCGACGAACAACACCGCGCCGAGCGCGGGGCTGTCCAGCTTGCGCGCGTACAGCTCCGCGGGCGTGACCGCACCGAGTCGATGCGACTCGTGCCACGCCGGCCTGCCGATGAGCCACATCGTCAGCGGAATCCCCAGCGACACGATCGCGGCGTTGAAGCCGAACACGCCGACGCCCTCGTGGTACGCGAGCCCGGGGATCCCGAGCAGCACGAACGGCGTGACGTTCGTGCCGAAGATCGCCATGAAGAGCACGAGCGTCTTCGCGGTGCGACCGGCGAGGAAGTAGTCGTGCGCGTCACTCGATTGGCGGCGTGCAGCCGCCCATCCGATCGCGAGCACGATCGCGAAGTAGGCCGCGCACGGCAGCAGCACCGACCAGGTCGTGCTCACGCGCGATCGTCCTCGTCGGGCCACAGCGCCCGCGACGTCATCCACGCCACCGCGATGCCGGCCGCCGCCATCCACGCCAGGTGCACGAGCACGTCGCGCGGCAGTCCGAAGAGGATCGGATCGGGCCCGCCGTGCGGCGCCCACACGTGCGCGACCACCAACGCGGCGACGAAGAGCGCAAAAGCGCGGCGGTGGGCCGACATCGGTGTCGCGGATGCTATCAGCGTCGAAGGCCGACGGGCCCCGATGACATGCATGGGGACTCCATGCGACGAGAGCAGCACCTCTGGGTCGTGCTGTGCGTCGCCGCGTTCGCTTGCGGCGAAAACGGCGGCAGCACCGGCACCCTCGATCCTTCCACGGGCAGCAGCAGCAGCGAGAGCAGCTCCGGCGGCCCTCCGGTCACGACGACGACCGAAGCGCAGGACAGCTCGAGCGAGAGCAGCGATCCCGAGACCAGCACGAGCGATCCCGGCACGAGCTCGTCCGACGACGGCGAAGAAGGGTCGATCTGCAACAACGGCGTGATCGAGGGCAACGAGGAGTGCGACTGCGGTGGATTCACCTGCTCGGCCGCGCAGCTCGACGACAAGCTGTGCTCGGATCTCGTCGATCCGCTCGCGCCCGGGCCGCTCACCGGTGGAACGCTCGCGTGCAACCCCGCGAGCTGTCGCTTCGACATCTCGATGTGCAGCTGGTGCGGCGACGAGATCATCGGCGAGCACGAGGAGTGCGAGCCCGAGACGCCCTTCGACGTCACCTGCAGCGATCTCGGCATGGGCACCGCCGGCACGGTCGCGTGCGGTGAGGCGTGCACGTTCGATGCGAGCGCGTGCACGTTCTGTGGGCGACGCTTCGAGTTCGCCGGCGGTGGCGGTTGTCCGTACGGCTTCACCGTCACGAAGCTCGACAGCGAAGCGGGCGGCGTGAGCTGGCAGTGCGGCAACCCCAGCAACTACGCGCTCGGCCCCGGCACCGACGTGGAGGGCGTGTACGCGACCAACTTGGTCGGGCCGTACAACGGCAACGAGTCCAGCGCGCTCGCGTCTCCCGCGATCGATCTGTCGATGTGCGCCGCCGACGGGCTCGAGCTCGAGCTCGTGCACTGGCACGACTTCGAAGGCGGCGAGGACAACTCCGACGGCGGCATCGTGCAGGTGAGCACCGACGGCACGACGTGGACGACGATCGCTCCGGCCTCGGGCGCGCTGTACGACAGCAACCCGATCTCGGCCTCGTACGCGCCGGTCGACGGCGCGCAGGGCTTCTCCGGTGCGCTCGACGAGAACGAGTGGCTGAGCTCGGTCTTCGATCTCTCCGACTACGCCGGCGAAGCCGGCCTGCGCGTGCGCATGGTCTTCGGCTCCGATGCGCAGACCAACACCGGCGGCTGGTACATCGACACGCTCGAGGTCCGCGGCGCGCAGCGCTGATCAACGCGGCGTGCAGGCGCCGTCGACACACATGAGGCCCTCGTTGCACGCGCTCGAGATCGTGCACGGGCAGCCGTCGGTGCCGATCGGGCACGGACGACCGGCGACGCACATGCCGGCCTCGCAGATCCAGTTGAAGTCGCAGGCGCCTTGCGCGTTGCACGTGCAGCCGATCTGGCCGGGCGTGCACGGCATCACGCAGACGTCGAGCTCGGCGCTGCACTCGAGCCCGTCGTCGCAGGTGTTCTGATCGGTGCACGCGCAGCCCTGCGATCCGATCGCACAGCCGGTGTCGTTCGCACCGCTGCTGTCCTCGCCGGCCGTCGTCGTCGTCGTGGTGGTCGACGCGTTGGTGGTCGCGCTCGTCTCCGCAGACATCGTGGTGGTCGCGCTCGCGCCCGTCGACGACGACGCCATGCCGCTCGTGCCCTCGCTGCCGGTCGTCGATGCGGCGTCGTCCGACGAGTCGCTGCCACAGCCCGCGACGAGCACCACCGCGCACACGAGTCGAAGCATCGTCATGCGCCGAGGATAACGCGGGGCGACGGGCCGCGGCAGCATCAACCCGATGCGCGTCGCCGCAGCCGCGCGATCCACTTCGACGCTTCCTCGGGGCGCAGGAACGCCAGGTAGCTGGCGAGCACCATCGGGCTGAACCACGCGACGTACATCATCGCTTGGATGCCGAGGTGCATCGCGACGCCGAAGCCGAGCCACGGGATGCGCAGGTCGGGCAGCCAACGCGGGCGCTTCGCGAGCTCGCGCACCGCTTGCCACGCGACGAACGCGGCGAACAGCACCTCCCACCACACCACCACCCACGTCATCGGCCGCAACAGCCACGGCTGCATCGTCGCGAGCAGCTCGGGCACGTCGAAGTGCCGGTTGTAGGGGTTCACCATCGAGTAGTAGAGCGCGGTGCCGTCGGCGTGCCACGTGTTGCCGTGCTTGAGCAGACCGGTCGCGGTGTAGAGCGTCGCGATCTGGACCATCAGCACGCGGCGGCACCACACCGGCACCGGCTTGCTGCCGTGTTTCTTCGCGTCGAGCGAGAGCCCGCGTCCGCTCGGCATGAACACCAGCAACGTGCACATCGCCATCTGCAATTGATCGGGCAGCGAGTACAGCAGCGGATGTCGCCCGGTGAGGCTCACCCAGCCGAGCCACGCGACGATCGATGCCGGCACCGTGAAGCGCCCGACCATCCAGAGTACGTGCGCGATCGCGACGATCGCGAAGAACAGCCGCACCGCCCACGGCGACTCGATGTAGAAGAGGATCGAGAAGCGCGACGGGAACGCGTCGCGGGCCCACTCGCCGAAGAGCGGCGACGCGTTCGAGAAGTAGTCCGCGACCGCGCCCACGTGGGTCAGCAGGCTCGCGGTGAGCACCGCGACCACGGCGATGCGCACGAGCCCGAGCGCGGTCGGATCCTCGGGCGCGAGCCACACGCGATCGAGCACGCGATCGAAGCGATCAGCCATGCAGCTCCGGATGCAGCTCGCGATCGTCGTCGATCATGTCGCGCGCCGGCGAGGTCGTGCAGTACTGCACGGTGACGAGCTTGCGCTCGGGCTCGGACAGCCCGGGCTTGCCCGCGCGCACGCCCTGCGGCGAGGTGAACTTGCGCTTCACGTGGTACATCGTGATCTTGCGCGGCACCCTGCCCGTTCGCGCCTCGCGGACGCACACCGCACGCAGGTACCAGGTGCGGTTGTCGTTGCGGCGATCGGCGTGGAAGTTCGCGTAGAAGCGCCAGATGTCGAGTCGAGTCTTGCGCCACGCCCACGTGGTGCCCCAGCCGTGCTCGACGTCGTCGCTCTCGAGCAGCGACGCGGTGGAGCCGTCGGGATACTCGGCTTCGAGCTCCATGTAGATCTGCGCGCGCTGGGGATCGGGCGCATACATGCCCCACGTCTGCTTCACGCTGACGAAGAGCAACCCCTTCGCGAGCTCGCCGGGCAGCGGACCGAAGCGCTCCGACGGCAGCGTGGGCACGACGATCGCGACCACCATCGCGGTGGGCACGAGCGCGTGCAACAGCCGCAGCAGCACTCGCTTCAACGGCGGCTCCGTCTACGGCGCAGCAGCGCGAGCGCGAGCAGCACGCTTGGATCGGAGCCGCGCACGTCGCATGCACAGCTCGCGGTCGAGTCCGCACCGCCGACACGCTGCTCGCGATCGCCACCACCGTCGCCATCGTCGTCGCTGCTGCTGGTGTCCTCGCTCGGCACCGGCGCGAGCACCCGCAGGCGCGATACGAGCGCGTCGACGGGGGCCGTCGCGACCAGTGCGACGTGCACGACCTCGCCGGGGTGCAGCCCGTCGATCTCGGCCTCGTGCACCGCATCCGCAACGCGCGTGAGCGGCACGATCTCGTCCCAGTCGCCTTCGACCAGCGTCAGCTCGCGCACTTTCTTCGACGCACCGCTGGGATCGCCGTCGGCATCGCGCGCGACCAACGAATACGTGTAGGCGATCGGGGTGTCGCCGCGCTTCACCAGCAGGCTCGCCGACGTCGGATCGGAGCTGCCGCGCGGCGTGAGCTCGACGCTCACGGTCATGCGATCGCGATCCTGCGGCACCTCGTGACGCAGCTGCATCGGGCCCGGCCAGAACGGCTCGACCGACGAGCTGGTCTTGCGCAGGTACATCGTGATGCCGTCGGCGAGCTGCTCGGGATCGCCGATGACACGCGGACAGTCGTCGAGCCCGCGCGTCGCGAGCTCGCGCTCGAGCACCGCGACGCCCTCGTCGTCGATGCGACCTTCGTCGCGCATGCCGTGCGCGACGCCGACGAGCGCCGCGGCGGCTTGTTCGAGCGTCGCATCGGGCGGCAATCGACCGAGCGCACGGAACACGATGTCGTCGAGCACCTCGCCGGTGCGCAGACGCGTCGACCACAGCGCGGCCATCAGCGGCTCGCCGTCGGCGTGCGACTCGCCGATGACGTCGTCCGGACAGCGCGCATCGTTCTCGGCGCTGCGGATGTAGGGCACGTCCTGCGCGGTCCAGAAGCGACCCACATACTCCGCGAGCACGGGATCGCCGGTGATCATCGCCGCGATGTAGTCGGCGAGCGCCTCGTTGATCGCGCTCGCATCGGGGGTCACGCCGTCGCTGCGCAACGAGAGTTGGTTCAGCCCCAGCGGTGCGAGCAACGCCACCGTGCCGTGGCCGAGCTCGTGGTAGATCACGTCGGCGTCGAACGCGAAGTCGACCTCGGTGCCCTGGCCGAACAGCATCGTCGGCCCCCGCGACGGATCGCACTGGTCGGTGAAGTACGCGTTGTCGAGGGGATCGTAAGGCCGCCCATTGTCGGGCTCCACGCCGCGGAAGTTCGCGAGCATCGTCGACAGCTCGCAGCGGTACTGCGTGAGCCCGCGCTCCGCCATGAACGCCAGGAAGCGCTCGCCGTGCACGTACATCGCGAGCTCGGCGTAGAGGTCGTCGCCGTCGACGTTGTCCGCGGGCACGATCACGTCGGGCAGCGGCACGAAGAAGTCGCCGTTCAGATCCGAGAAGGTGCGCGGCGCGGACCAACATTCGCCGTCCTCGTGCCACGACTCGACCACCGCGGGCCGCGTCGTCACGCAGTTGAGCGAGCGCAGCCGTGTGCCGACGAGTGGCATGCCCGGACCGTCGACGTCGATCTCGTCGAGCACGACCTCGATCGGCGTCGGCGTCGCCGAGGGATTCTCCGCGAACACGCGCGCACGCGAGGCGAACACGTTCTCGCGTTCGTCGACGAGCTCGCCGCTGTCCGCGGAGATCCACAATGTGCGCCGCGAGGGCTCGGGCCGGATCGTCAGCGGAAGCTGCACCTCCCACGCCAGCACCGGCTCACCGAGCACGAGGCGGTACACGAGCACGGGCGGCGACTCCGGTGTAGGCGCGCGATCGGTGCCGAGCGCCGCCGCGATCGCGGAGCCCAACGCGGCCGCGTCGATGCGTGCGTCCGCGGGCCGCAGCTGCGGCGGACCGATGGGTCGCCGCGACACGAGCACGGTCGTTCCGTCCCGTGTCACTTCGAACGCACCCGACAGCGGAACGCCGTGCAGCGCAAACGATTGCAGCTCCAACCGCCCGCCCGCCAACGCGTCCGTCATCGGCACGCCGCGTGCTGACGACGTGAGCCCGACCATCATGTCGGGTGAATCCACGGGGGCGGCCGCGACCGTCGACGAGGCGATGCATGCGCCGAACGAACCGACCGCGAGCACGGCCCGTATTCGATCACGCGCGGCTACAGAGAGCACGGGTTCCATGATAGCGTCGCAAGCTCGGATGTTGGTGAAGCGGCTGAAAGGATCGTGGTTCGGGGCGGCACTTCTCGCAATCGGCGCGTCCGGATGCATGGAGGACCCATTCGACTTCGGCGGCCCACGCTCGTGCGACTCGCCCGACGAGAACGTCTGGGTGTATGGGCTCATGCAGGACGCCTATCTGTGGTCGCCGGAGATGCCGGACATCGACCCGGAGACGTTCGAGAGCCCCAGCGAGGTCGTCACCGCGCTGCGCGTCGAGCCCGATCGGTGGAGCCGCGTCTCCGACAAGGCGAAGACCGATGCGCTCTTCGAAGAAGGCAAGGTCATCAGCCTCGGCTTCGCGACGCGACGCGATCTCGTCGGCCGGCTCGTGGTCTCGTACGTCTCGCACGACTCGCCGGCGGAGCGCGCGGGCATGAAGCGCGGCGACGTGGTCGACCAGATCGGCGGCTTCACCATCGCGCAGCTCGACGACGGCGATCTCTGGAGCGACATCTACGGCGAGGACATGCCGGGCGTGAGTGTCGACGTCGCGTTCACCACCGCCGACGACCGCCGCGAGCAGGTCACGCTGGTGAAGGACTGGGTCACGATCGACACCGTGCCGGTGAGCGGCGTGCACGAGGTGAACGGTCGCAAGGTCGGCTACCTGCTGTTCGGCACGTTCGTCGACACCGCGCCCGCGGATCTCGACGCGTCGTTCGCCGAGTTCGAGCAGGCCGGCGTGCGCGACGTGATCGTCGACCTGCGCTACAACGGCGGCGGTCGCATCGCGGTCGCGCTCCACCTCGCCGAGCTGCTCGCCGGCGACGTCGCCGACGGTGACGTCGGCTACAGCGTGAAGTACGGCCCGGGCCTCGACGACGAGGACGTGAGCCGCGGCTTGTCGCGCATCGATCATCGCGTTCGTGATCCGCGACGCGTCGTGTTCATCACGTCGCACTCGACGCTCTCCGCCAGCGAGCTGGTCATCAACATCGTGCGCCCGTACGTCGACACGAAGATCGTCGGCGACGTCACCGGTGGCAAGCCGGTGGGCTCGCACCAGTGGTCGTTCTGCGACAAGATCGCGCAGCCGATCACGTTCCGCCTGCTCAACGCGGAGGGCGTGGGCGACTACTTCGACGGGCTCGCACCGGATTGCGTCGCGGCCGACGACCTCTCGCACCAGCTCGGCGATCCCGAAGAAGGTGCGCTGTCGGCCGCGCTGGCGATGGCCGACCGCGCGAGCTGTCCCGACCAATCACCCTCGGGCACCGACGCGACCGGCCCCGGTGAGCTCGGCCCCGCACGCGATCCGGTCGGCGCGAAGCTGCACGAGCTCGACGAGCTCGCCGGCTGGTTCTGAGCCTCGGCGCGCCGCCGGACGACTACGTCGGCGCCTTCTCGTCCCACGCCCAGAAGCACACGTTGGCGTAGTCGCAGCGATTGCCGGCCATGCCGAAGTTGACGCACTCACCGGTGCGGCAGTTGTAGTCCTGCGAGCAGGTCTCGATCGGCTTGAGCTTGGGCTGGCACTCGTTCGCGGTGCAGTACCCACCCTGCTCGCACTTCGCTTCGTTGTTGCCGCAGTAGTCGTGCAAAAGTGCTCGCTCGCGACACACACGCGACGAGAGCAGGTTGTCGGGATCGACGCGCGAGCAGTTCTGCTCCGGGCACTGGTCCGGGCTCCCGCACTCGGCCCCCGGCGCGAGCACGTTGATGCACTCGAGGCCGCCGATGTCACCGAAGCCGCAGTACGTGACGCCGGGATCGCACGCGGGATCGCAGGTCTCGTCGTTGTACATCGCGGGCGCGACGCACCACTGGTAGCCGTTCGCCTCGTCGGGCACGAGATCGCAGACCTCGTCGCTCGCTTCGCACAGCTCGGGCTGACCGATGCAGGTGATCGCCGCGTCGTCCGCGTTCATCGGCGCGCGACAGATGTTCTCGGCGCAGCACTCGTCGTCGGCACACGCACCGCATGCGGTGAGCCCACCGCACCCACCTCCGGCGCTGCACTCGGTCGAGAACCACAGCCCGTCGCAGATCGCCCCGGGATCCGAGCTGAACACGTCCGCATCGAAGGCACACTCCGCTCCGATCGCGGTGTGGACACCGATGCCGTCGACGGTGACCTCGACGTTCTGCGTGCCTTCGGTGGTCGACGAGCAGTACGCGAGCAGATAGGAGCGCTCGGGATACTCGTCGACGCGCGTCGCGATCTCTTCGAACGCCGCGGCCCAGTCGGCGGGCTCCGGCGCGAGGATCGAGGCATCGCGACCGATCGCCTGGAGGTCCTCGTTGACGATCGCGTCGCTGATGCCGATCGACACCACGTTGTTCACGGTGGAGTCGATGAGCGCGTTGTTCAGATCGCCACCCGACTGATCGTTGCCGTCCGTGACGACCACGACGGTGCCGGTGCTGAGCACGCCGCCCCAGGTGACCGCATCACGCAGCTCGCGGATGCGCTGCGTACGGTTGATGCCGACCTCGACGGCTTGATAGAGCGCCGTGCCGTTGGCGTTGCCGGCGAGCTCGACGATTGGATCGGGATCCGCAGCGAACGACGCGAGCGCATCGTCGACGCTGCCCAGATCGCGGGTGAACGGGACGTACTCGGCGACGTTGCGCGCGAACACGTAGACGGACACGTACACATCGGGCTCGTCGCCGGTCGGGGTGAGCGCGGCGACGAACGTGCGCAGCTCCTCGACGAGCGCGGGCAGATCCCCGCTCAGGATCACCGAGCCGGACACGTCGACCACGAGCGTGACGTACGACTCCACCGGCTTGTCGACGATCGTGAAGTAGCTTTCGACGTTCTCTTCGATGTCGGTGCCGTTCTCGAGCACCTTGAAGTCGAGGCCGAGCTCGTCCTTGAGCGCGGGCGTCACCGCAGGGCCGGCGCAGAAATCCACCGCAAAGAAGACGCCGACTGCAGGCACGTCGTTGACCAGCTGGCGGCAGTTGTCCTCGAGCGGCCGCACCTGGATGCAGCCCTGATCGATCTCGCAGGTGACGTCGTCGTCCGCGAGGACGTAGCCGTCGTCGCAGAAGCAGGTGGGCACGCCCATGCTGTCGAGCGCGCAGGAGCTGTGGCCGGCGCACGGCAGCTCGCCGCAGTTCGACGGGCCTTCCGGTCCGGTCGAGCTGCTCGTGCTGTCGGCGACACCCGTCTCGGTGCTGCCGCTGGTGCTGCCGCTGCCCGAATCGCTGCTGCTACCAGTGTCCGTGCTGGTGCCGAGGGTCGTCGAGACGTCCGTGGCGCTCGGGTCCTGTGGCGGCCCGTTGCCGGTGAGGTCGGCCGGACAACCGCAGAGCGCGAGCGACGAAACGACCAACCAAGGCGCCGTTCGGAAAGCGAGCATCGTGAAGCCACTCCGTCCGCGGGCCCACCCGGGACTCCAGCGTCGATCATACGCGTCAAACTGGCGTGCTGCGCAGTTTTGAGTACGTTTGATCGGGTCAGGTTCGGGACACGTGGCCGCGCCCTCGTCCAAGCTCGCGTTCGTCTTCTTCGCGCTCGCCGCCGCGCTCGCGATCTCGCCGCGCTCGGGCGCGCGCGACCGCGCAGACGCGGCGCCAGCGGCCGAGCCCGCAGCGGTCGTACCTGCGGTCGTCTATCCCCCGACCCTCGAGGGCCAGATCGACGCCGCGCTCGCGCAACCGTTCCTCGCGACGGCGCAGGTCGGCATCTTCGCCGTCGATCTCGCGAGCGGCGAGACGCTCTATCACAAGAACGAAGCCACGGGCCTCAACCCCGCGAGCAACGTCAAGCTGGTCACCACTGCAGCTGCGCTCGGCTTGCTCGGCCCGGCGCATCGCTACTCGACGCGCCTCTACCACGAGAAGGATGCGCTCAAAGACGGCGCGATCGAAGGCGATCTGTATCTGCGTGGCGGCGGCGATCCGTCGCTCGTCACCGAAGACCTCTACTCGCTCGCGGGCGAGCTGCGTGCACGCGGCATCCGTCGCATCAGCGGCGGCATCGTGATCGATGCGACGCGCTTCGATCGCGACGAGCTGCCACCCGGCTTCGATCAGAAGGACGAGCTCGCGGCCTATCGCGCGCCCAGTGGTGCGGCGGCGGTCAACTTCAACACGTTCGAGGTGCGCGTGAAGCCGGCCAGCGCGCCGGATGTCGCCCCGTTCGCGATGATCGATCCGCCCGTCGCGGGCATCGAGCTCGTCAACGACGCGATGACGAAGCCCGGCCACCTCGATCGCCTCGGCGTCGACGTCGAGAACGACAAGAAGAAGGGGCTCGTCGTAAAGCTGCGCGGCAACATCGGGCTCGACGCGGGCGTGCGTGCGTATCGCTATCCGGTGGTCGATCCGTCGCGCTATGCCGGTGAAGCGCTGGCGGTCGCGCTCAAGCACCGCGGCATCAAGCTCGGACGCAGCCGCATCAAGACCGGCGAGGTGCCGCGCGACGCGGGGCTCGTCGCGGTGCACTACAGCGCACCTTTGTCGGTGCTCATCCGCGCGGTCAACAAGCACTCCAACAACTTCATGGCCGAGCAGATCCTCAAAGGGCTCGCGCCCGCGGGCAGCCCAGCGACGTTCGCTGGCGCGCTGCAGCGCGTGCGCGATCATCTCGGCGAGCTCGGCGTGCCCGCCGAAGGTCTGCAGCTCGGCAACGGCTCGGGCCTCTACGACACCAACCGCATCAGCGCGGCGCAGTTCGTGAAGATGCTCGCGGCGGTGTTCGCCGACTTCCGCGTGTCGTCGGACTATCTCGCGTCGCTCGCGATCATGGGCGTCGACGGCACCACGCGCAGCCGACTCGAGCACAGCGATCGACGCGGCTTCGTGCGCGCGAAGACGGGCACGCTCGACGGCGTGTACTGCTTGACCGGCTACGCGGGTGCGCCGGGTCGCGCTCCGATCGCGTTCGCGATCCTGTTCAACGGCGTGGCGAAGGCCGATGCCGGCAACGCGCGCGCGGCCCAGAACCGCATCGCCGAGGTGCTGGCCCGCTACGCGGCCGGCGTTCCGCTCGTCACCGAGACGCCCGCCCTGCCCGCGGCCGAAACCGCGGAGCCCGAGAGCGACGGCGAATGAGCGGTCGTGATACGCTCGGCAGCGATGGCCGACGACACCGAGGATCCCGATCGCGCCGCCATCTTGGCCCGACGTCAGCGCTTCATCGCGATCGCGCTGTCGAGCCTCGCGAGCGCCGCGGCCTGCAAGCCGCAGCCGTGTCTCGACGTGTCACCGGCGAACAACGACGACGGCAAGGCCGACGGCGGCAAGGCCGACGAAGGTGGCACGCCGCCGCAGGCGTGCTTGAAGGTCGCGCCGCCCGGTGACGAAGGCGGTGCTCCGCCGGCATCCGACGAAGGCGGCACTCCGCCGCAGGCCTGCTTGAAGGTCGCGCCGCCGCAGGATCCACCGCCGCAGCAACCACCGCAGCCGTGCCTCGAGGTCGCACCGCAGCCGTGTCTCGACGTCGCGGTGCCCGAAGAGGCGCCGCCGCGGCCGTGCTTGAAGATCGCGAAGCCGAAGGACGACGACGAAGCGCCGCCGCGTCCGTGTCTCAACGTCAAGGCGCCGCCGAAGTAGATCGCCGTGCCGTTCGCGGGGACTTCACCGTACCGCGAGCTGTGCTTCCACGTGCTCGCGCACGTGCCGATGGCGGGTGCCGGCTCGCTGTTCGACCGTCGCTATCTCGCGTGGGTCGACGAGGCCGAGCCGCCCGATCAACGGGCGATGGCGATCGCCGACGGACGCATCATCGCGCAGGCGCTCGTCGGTGATCGCGCGCGCGACACGGTGCATCTGTTGCCCGAGCTGCACGACGAGTTCGGCGCGTTCATGGCGACGCGTCGTCGTCCGCTCGCGGACCTGAAGCCCTCCGACGTGACGCGTGCCGACGTGCTCGCGGCGCTGCAGCGGGCCGACTCGCCGGCGTTCGAGCTCTTGCACGCGATGCTCGGGCTGGCCGCGGACGCGCACGCGCAACGCT
>DASZPU010000601.1:0-10058 GCA_035550195.1 Nannocystaceae bacterium | reverse complement strand
TCTCGTCACGTTCGAAGAGATGTATCCGTCGGTCGCGATGTTGCCGAGCGCCGAACGGGCCGCGCTCGCGTACGCCGAGGTCGAGACCATGCTCGGGCTCTTGCGCGAGCGTCGTGGCACCGCCGCGATCGCGTCGCTGCTCGATCGCGTCGAGGCCGGCGACGACGCCAAGACGGCGCTCGCCACCGCGTGGGGCAAGGACTTCGAAGACTTCGACACCGAGTGGAAGCGCGTGATGAAGAGCCGTACCGCGCGCAGCCACAAGGACGAGCTCGACATCCCCACCTTCAAGGAAGGCGACGAGCCCAACCCTGCAGAGCTCGGCGACGTGTTCTCGGAGCTCGGCGGCGGCAAGGCGCGCCAGCACGCGCGCCTCGGTGGGCTGCTGCAGGGCCGGCAACACTTCGAGGCCGCTGCGCTCGAGTACGAGAAGGCGCGCAAGGCCGATGCGCGCGCACGCAAGGATCCCACGTTGTCGCGCCGACTCGGCAAGCTCTACGTCGAGCTCGAGCGCTTCGCGGATGCCGTGCCGCTCTTGGCGATCGCCGCCGCCGATGCGCCCGACGACGCCAACCTCGCGGCCTCACAGACGCGTGCGTTGCTGCGCACCGGCGATCGCTCGGGTGCGACCGAGGCCGCGAACCGCGTCATCCGCAACAATCCGTTCGTGCCCACCGTGCACTGCGATCTCGCCGCGCTGGCGAGCGATGCAGCGATCGCGGAGCGCGAGCGGAAGCTGTGCACGCCTTAGGCGACCGCGGGCACGCGATCGCGATCCGTCGTCGGCATCGGACGCTCGTCGCCACGCGAGCGATCGCGCGGCAGGATGCGTCCGAACGCGGAGTCGATCTGACGCAGCAAGCGACGCAGGCTCTTGCACACCGGCGCGGCCTGGCGCACGACCACCCCGACCTGGAAGCCGGCACCGGGCGGACCGATGCGATCGAGCACGAGCCGCACGTCGCCGATGATCGCCTGGATCTCGCCATTCGCACCCGCGTTGGGCTGCGCCTCGACATCGAAGAAGACGTGCGCGAGGCGGCACAGCGCGCGCGCGGCCAGCTGCTCGTCGAGCGAAGGCACGCAGCGTCCGGTGATCACCTCGGCGTGACGCAGCAAGAACGCACCGAGCACGTCGGGCGTCTGCGCGAGCCGAGCGAGCTTCTCCACCACCTCGGGATGTGCGACCGCGACGAGGCGATCGAGATCCTGCGGGTCGCCGCCGCGGCGCACCGCACCGGCGAGCAATCCTTCCCAGCGCCCGACGATCGTCCGCGCGCAGCGGGTGACGCCGGTGACCCAGGTCGCTTCCGCATCGCGCCAGCCGAGCATCGCGTGCACCGCATCGGCGCCGACCAGCGCACCGCACACGGCGTGCACCGGCTGACCGGCCTCGAGGAACAAGCTGCCGGTGCGCTCCGGTCGCGTCGCCGTCGCGCCGACGCGTAGATGCAGCACGCCATCGCGTCCCGCCGCACAGTGCAGCGTGAGCAGCTGCGCCGTGGGGATGCCACCGCAGGAGCCCATGAAGCCGGCATCGCCCGCGGGTGCGCGCATCATCTGCATGAGCGCGGCGATACCGAAGGGCTTCGCGAGGATCGCCGTTGCGCCGAGGTGACACGCCGCTGCGACGCGCGCGTCGTCGATGCGCGAGGCGATCGCGACGAGCGGCACGCCGGCGAAGCGACTCTCCACCTCACCGACCACCGACGCGGCCGCGTCGTCGCCGACGTCGAGGTCGAGCACGACACCGTCGATCGTGACGCGACCGAGCACGTCTGCGACATCGGCTGCGCTCGCGATCACGATCTCGACCGGCTCGACGTGTGCGGCCGCCTCTGCAATCAAGCGCGCGCAGTGGGCCGCTTCGGCATCGACGACGAGGATCTTCATGGCGTGGCTCATGGGGGCGTCCATCTCTTCGCAAGGCCATCGACCACGATGCGCGACGGTTGAGCCGCGCCGTGCGTCCCGAAAGGGAGCCGCGGTCGCGCCGGGGCTGGCACCGCTCTTGCTCATTCTCGGGTTCGCATGAGTCGCGTCACCGAGTCGCTCGTCGGGTCGTCTGCGCAGACGGCCGCGAATCGCCCGCGGTTGTGGGCAATCGGCGGCGGCAAAGGAGGCGTCGGCAAGAGCGTCGTCGCCACGAACTTGGCGGTGAAGATGGCGCTGCAGGGTCAACGCGTCGTCATCGTCGATGGCGATCTCGGCGGCGCCAACCTCGACACGCTGCTCGGCTGCGATCGCCCCACGAAGACGTTGTCGCAGTTCTTCGATCGCAGCGTCGAGCGATTGGCGGACGTCGCGTCCCCCACCGAGCTGCCGAATCTGTCGCTGGTCGCCGGCGACGGCGAAGCGCTCGGCGGTGCGAACCCGGCCCACGCGCAGAAGCTGAAGTTGATCCGGCACCTGCGCTCGCTGCCGTGCGATCTCGTGATCGTCGACCTCGGCGCGGGCACCAGCTTCAACACGCTCGATCTATATCTGGCGGCCGATCTCGGGATCGTCGTCACGACCGGCGAGCCGACCGCCCTGCAGAACTGCTTCGCGTTCATCAAGACCGCGACGCTGCGCGATCAAGAGCGCGGACAGCAGGCGCGTCGCACCACTTCGCTCGTCGTGAATCGTGCCGCGCCGGCCGAAGCACGACGGGTCGGCAATCTCTTGCACGATCTCGCGGGTCGGTTCTTCCGCGGGCAGGTGTGCCTGCGCGGCACCGTGCACGACGATCCGGCGGTCGGCCGTTCGATTCGCGCGCGACGTCCGGTCACGCTGCTCGATCCGAACGCGGAGGCGACCGCCGACTTCGCTGCGCTCGCGCGCGAGCTCTGGCAGGGCGGCACGACGACGGCGGCGACCGGCGCCGGCCTCAACGAAGAGATCGACTACGAAGGCATGCGCCTGCACGTGCAGACCGAGGATCTCGGCGGCGGGCAAGGAGCCGTGCGCACGCAGGTGTTCTACGGCGACGGCAGCGTGCTCTTCACGCGCCGCACGCCCTACGTCGACGCATTCTTCGCACGGCTCGCGGTCGCACCGGGCGATCGTGTGCGCTTCCACCACGTTGCGATCGTCCGCGCGCTGCGGGGCGGTCGCATCGACGTCCTGCGGAAATCGGCATGAGCACGCTTCTCCTCGCGACCGTGTTGTGCGGTGGGCTGTTTCCCAACGTCGCCCCGACCGACAAGCTGCAGGTCAGCGCGACGGTGATGGGCGGCACCGGGCTCAGCCTCGCTGGCGTCGGCAAGCAGACCTACGGCGATCGTTCGCCGGCGTTCATCGTCGCGGAGGTCGGCATCGTCCATCCCGACGTCGAGTGGCTGGAGCTCGCACCATCGGTGATGCTCGAGGTGGAAGGCCGCGTCGGCTTCGCGCTGCTGCCGAAGATCCGCGCGCGCCTTCCCGGCAAGCGTGCGCGGCTCTACGCGCTCGGCGGGATCCCGATCTTCGTCGCGCCGTACAGCATGCTCGGCATCCAAGCCGGTTTCGGGATCTCGGTCGCGCTCCACAAGCGCATCGCGCTGGTCGCCGAAGGCACTGCGACCGCCTACGTGTGGGGCAGCGATCTGATGAAGAAGTCGGCGCTCGGCAAGCTCGACGCCCAGCTCGGGATCAAGGTGACGTTCTGATGCGCACTGTGGGAATCGTCGCGTTCTTCGGGCTGGTGCTCGGGTGTCGACCCGCCGAGTGTCTGCGCAACTCCGACTGCGAGAGCGAGTACCAGTGCGTGGCGGCCGTATGTGCGGCGCGGCCGTTCGATACCGATGCGAGCAGCAGCGGAACGAGCATCGGTACCACCGCGCCGGTCTCCGACGGCAGCACCACGACGACGTCGAGCGAAGACTCGAGCGAGACGAGCACGTCGACGGGCACGAGCGACGATGGGCCGGGGCGCGTCGACGCGAGCGGCGGGGCCGGCGACGATCCGACGACCGCGACGGCGAGCGCAACCGCGAGCAGCGGAAGCGAGAGCGAGAGCGGCAGCGGAAGCGACGAGAGCGGAAGCGACGGCAGCGAGAGCGCGTCGAGCAGCGATGCGACCAGCGATCCTTCGGCCACCGACAGCGGAACGACGATCGACGGCGTAACGAGCAGTGACACCGGCTCGAGCACGACGGACGATCCGTTCCCTTAGCACCGGCGGGTGAGACCGCGCCGCACCATCCGACCCCAATCGGGACGCATCTCTGCGGCGTCAGACCGTTGACCCCACGGCGCCAGCATCCAATAGTAAGTCGGGATGGGGCTCGTCGCCGACAACGTGCTGCGTGGAGCGTCGGTGTTGATCGTCGACGATCACGAGCCGCACCGCACTCTGCTCGCCAATTACCTCGGAGCGCTCGGATGCGCGTGCTCCACCGCCGGCGGCGGCAACGAAGCGCTCGAGAAGATGGCCCACAAGGCCTTCGATCTCGTGCTGCTCGACCTCCGCATGGACGACCTCGACGGCATGGAGGTGCTCAAGCGCGCACGCGAGGCGGGCCACAAGCACGACTGCATCATGATGTCCGCCGAGGGCACCATCTCGCACGCGGTCGAGGCCATCCGCCTCGGCGCGACCGACTTCCTGGTGAAGCCGTTCGAGCTCGACGAGCTGCACGAGCTCGTGCGTCGCGTGCTCACCACGCGGGGCCGCGGCGGCAGCAACGAGCCCGATCCGCGGCTCGTGTGGCGCGATCGCTTCGCGCCCAACCTCATCGGTGAAGCCCCTGCCCTGCGCGAGGTCTTCCTCGTGCTCGAGCGCATCGCCCACACCGACTGCACCGTGCTCATCCTCGGCGAGAGCGGCACCGGCAAGGAGCTGGTCGCACGCGCGCTGCACGACTCGTCGCAGCGCGGCAACAAGGCGTTCGTGCCGGTGAACTGCGGTGCGATCCCCGAGACGCTCATCGAGAGCGAGCTGTTCGGCCACGCGAAGGGCTCGTTCACCGGCGCCACCGGCCAACGCGAAGGTCGCTTCGCG
The DNA here is from genome assembly GCA_035550195.1 of Nannocystaceae bacterium. Lineage (GTDB taxonomy): Bacteria > Myxococcota_A > Polyangia > Nannocystales > Nannocystaceae > Xiheibacterium. Next base: position 5,095 of record DASZPU010000601.1, on the reverse strand, counting down.
GTCGCCGACGGCGGCTCGCTCTTCCTCGACGAGATCGGCGAGATGTCGCTGTCGGTGCAGCCGAAGTTCCTGCGCGTCCTGCAAGAGCAGGAGTACGTGCCGGTCGGCGAGACGCGCCCGCGCAAGTGCGACGTCCGCATCATCGCGGCCACGCACCGCAACCTCGAGGAAATGGCCGAGAAAGGCACCTTCCGCGAGGATCTCTTCTACCGGCTCAACCTCATCCCGCTGCATCTTCCGGCGCTGCGCGAGCGCGTGCAGGACATCCCGCTGCTCGTGCGCCACTTCCTCGAGGTGCACTCCAAGCGTCGCGGCAGCCGTGTCATCGGCGTCGCCGAGGACGCGATGGAAGTGATGATGCGCTACAACTGGCCCGGCAACGTGCGCGAGCTCGAGAACTCGATCGAGCGCATGACGCTGTTGCACTCCGGCAGCGGCATGCTCGGCGTCGCGGATCTGCCCGCGAAGATCCAACGCGAAGCGCGACGCGAGCTGATCTCGTCGACCGCGATGGATCCCGATCCCGGGGCCTCCACCGGCGAAGGCCGTGCGATCGATCTGACCCAGAGCAGCAGCGCGCTGCCGATCGTCCGCGATCAGCGGCCGCACGCGCCGCAGGTCGCTGCACCGATCGGTATCGCGCCCATCCCTGCAGCCCCCGCGGCGCCGCCTCCGGTCGCGACCGTCGAGCCCACGCCCGCGAGCGCGCCGCGTCCGACCGCGCCCACCGCGGTCCCGGTCAATCCCGAAGACTTCGTGCTGCCCGAGGAAGGCATCGATCTGCGACGCGCGGTCGAGGCGTTCGAGAACAGCCTCATCGATCAGGCGCTCGAGCGCACCGGTGGCAATCGCAACCAGGCCTCGATGCTGCTCGGCCTGAATCGGACCACGCTCGTCGAGAAGCTGCGCAAGCGCCAGCGTCGTGGCGACGGCGGGGCCGCCAACGAACCGACGGGCTGACCGCGTTTCTGGGCGGCACGAATGTTGCGTCATGGGCGGTGATGCGCCGCTTCGCACTCGCTGCCGCCACGATCGCCACCGCGATCGCGCTCGGCGTCGACGCCCACGCGGCCACGCGCACACAGGCGCCGACGCCCGCACCGATCGATGGATCGATCGCGATCGCGAACGCGCGACCGCAGCTGCACGGCGTCGAGCGCCAGGTCGATCTCCGGCTCCCGCTGCCCGCGAAGGCCCACCCCCGCGTGGTCGGGCTCGTGGGTCGCACCGGCGTGCAGATCGACGTGCAGCTCGACGAGGACGTGCTCGACGATGCGCTCGGCAGCCTCGAAGCGCCGTGGCGCGTCGCGACGCGACCGATCGTCGGAGGCACGCGCGTCGTCATCGTGCATCCGCTGCGCGGCGTGTCGATCGCCGCCGGTCGTGATCGCGAAGGCGTGGTCGTCGCGTTCGGATCCGACGACGAACAGTTCCGCCTGCACGTGCTCGCCGACGACATCATGCGTCCGATGGCCGAGCCCGAGGAGCTCAGCGCCGAGCTCGAGGTGTGGCAGGAGGCCGAGCGCGTCACGATGGCCGGCGATCTCCCGGAGGCGCGCCGTCGCTGGGAGCGACTGGTCGACGTGCCGCGCTTCGCCGATCTCGCGACCGTGCGCATCGCCGAGCTGTACGTCGCGAGCGGCCATGTGAACGAAGCGCTCGCGCGCCTGCGTGGCGTCTCGCGCGGCTATCCGCGCTCCTCCGGCGCCGCGCTCGCGCGGCTCGACGTGCTGCAGCTCGAGGCGATCACCGGGCTCGGCATCGCCGCACCCGAGCAGGTCGACATCGCGGTCGATGCGATCGAGCGCCCGCGCTTTGCTGCCTACGCGCGGCTGCGTGCGGCCGCGGTGCTGCGCGATCTCGACGCGCCCGCGCTCGCGCTGCAGCGCATGCCCGAGAACGAAGAGCTGCCCACACCGTGGCACGTGCCCGCCACCGCGCTGCGTGAAGACCTGCTCGCGCTCGCGCTCGCGGCTCCGGCGTTGCGCGGTGATCCGCGGCAGAGCGTGATCCACTGGGAAGCGTGGTCCGAACGGCTCGGCGCGCACGCGGAGCGGGCCGCGATCGTCGATACGGTCGCCGCCGCGCACGAGCAGCTCGCGCTGTTCGACGTCGCGCTGCCGCTCTTGCAGGAGCGGCTCCGCTCCGGGCCGAGCGCGGTCGACGAAGCCGATGTCGTCGGACGCCTCGCACACGCGTATCGCATGCAGGGCGACCTCGCACGCGCCAACGAAGCGATCGACTTCCAGGTGGCCGCGCACCCCGACGCACCTGGGCTCGTCGACGAGATCCACGCGCTCGCGATCACCACCGCGGCGAGCGACGGATTTCCCGCGGCGCGAGCGCGGCTCGTGGAGCTGCGCGGCAAGACCAAGAACGAGCCGTTGATCCGCGCGCTGCATCGCAGCGAGATCGAGCTCGCGCTCGGCTGGGGCACGCCGGCGCAGATCGTGCAGTGCCTGTCGAGCATGCCCGCCGCGCCCGAAGCCGCCAGCGATCCGACGCTCGATCCCATCGGTCGTCGTGATCGGCACGAGCTCGCGGTCGCACTGGTCCGCGCCGGTCGCCATGCGGACGCAGTCGGGCCACTGCGTGGGCTCGTCGATCGCACGGCCGATCCGCAAGAGCGCGATCGCCTGGCCTACCACCTCGCGGTCGCCGAGCTCGAGCTCGGCCACGAAGCCGACGCGGTGCGGATCCTCGAGCGCATCGCCGGTGACGGCACGCGCTGGGGTCTGGTCGCACGCGCACGTCTGCACGAGCGTCGCCTCGCCGACGCCGTCGCGCTCCTGTCGACGAGCCGCGAGGAGCCGACGCAATGAGCGAGCGCAGCAGCATCGCGCTCGATCGCACGGCGCTGCCCGGGCTCGATCGCCTTTCGCAACACCTGCACTACCTCGGCGAGCGCCAGCGCGTGCTCGCCGGCAACCTCGCGAACATCGACACGCCCGGCTACCGCGCGAAGGACCTCGCGTTCACCGAGGAGCTGGAGCGCGCCGCGGGCCACGACAAGGGCACGCTGCGCTACGAGACCGAAGAGACGACGCGCGACGACGAGGTGCCAGATCAAGACGGCAACACCGTCTCGCTCGAGACCCAGATCGCGCGCATGGACGAGACCACGCTGCGCTACCGATCGCTGGCCGAGCTGCTCTCGCGGCGCATCGGCATGTTGCGCTACGCCGCCGGCGACGGCCGCGGCTGAAGGAACGAATCATGACGCTGCTCCGCACCATGGATCTCACCGCCACCGGCATGACCGCCCAGCGCACGCGCATGAACGTCGCGGCGATGAACCTGGCGAACCGCAGCACGACGCGCACCGAAGAAGGCGGCCCCTACAAGCGCCGCGATGTGGTGCTCGAGGCGATCGAGCCCGAGGGTGGCTTCGGTCAGCAGCTCCGCTCCGCGATGAACGAAGACCCCGCGCTCGGTGTGCGCGTGAAGGAGATCGTCGAGAGCAAGGACGACCCCACGCTCGTCTACGACCCCGGTCACCCCGACGCCGACGCGAACGGTTACGTCGCGATGCCGGCGGTCGACGGCATCGCCGAGATGGTCGACTTGATGGGCGCCGCGCGTGCGTACGAAGCGGGCACCACGGTGCTGTCCACCGTGCGATCGATGGCCGAGCAAGCGCTGAGGATCGGCAAATGAGCATCCTCGGTCTCCGCGACGTATCGACGATCCAGCGCGCGGGCGCGGAGCAGATCGCTCCGGTCGCCGGCGACGAAGAGTCCGGCAGCGGCTTCGGTGTGCACCTCCAGGACGCGCTCCGCGATCTCGAGCACAGCACTGCGCAAGCCGACGCCACCGCCGAAGGCCTGGTCACCGGCGAGGTCGACATCCACGAAGCGATGGTCGCGATGGAGAAGGCCGACCTGACCTTGCGCGTGGCCGGTACCGTTCGCAACAAAGTCATCGACGCCTATCAGCAGCTGATGCAGGCGGCAGGGGGCTAAGCGAACGTGGGCGGTCTCGCGAAATCACTCGCACAGCTGAAGGCGGTGTGGGCCAAGCTCGGTGCGAAGTTCCGCTTCGCGATCATCGCGGTCGGCACGCTCGGCCTCCTGGCCGCGATCGGCATCGCAGCGTTCGGCGGCGCGCCCAAGCGCGTGCTGTTCAGCGGGCTCGATCCGCGCGACGCGGCGGCCGTGGTCGCGGCGCTCGACGCTGCGAAGATCCCCTACGCGCTCGACGGCGGCGGCACGGTGATCCAGGTGCCGAGCACCGATGTCGATCGCGCGCGGCTCATGCTCGCGGAGCAGGACCTGCCGAAGACCGGCAACGTCGGCTTCGAGATGTTCGCCGAGCAGAGCTTCGGGCTCACCGAGTTCGCGCAGAAGGTGAACTACCGGCGCGCACTGCAGGGCGAGCTCGAGCGCACCATCGGCGCGCTCGATCCGATCGCGTCGGTGCGCGTGCACATCACCCAGCCCGATCGTGCGGTGTTCGCCGACGAGCGCGTGCCGCCGACCGCATCGGTCACCGTCGACATGCGCCCCGGTCGCGAGCTCGCCGATCGTCAGGTCGGTTCGATCCGTCACCTCGTCGCGGCCGCGGTCGAAGGGCTCGAGCCCGGCGACGTCACGGTAGTGACCACCGATGGTGCGCTGCTCAGCCGCGCCGGTGGTGACGAAGCCAGCGCCGCCGCGCTCGACTACGAAGTGGATCTCGAGCGCGATCTCGAGAAGCGCGTCACCCGTCTGCTCGAGCGCACCGTGGGCGTCGGCGGCGTGGAGGTCACCGTCGCGGCCGAGGTCGACTTCTCGCACACCGAGAGCACCGAAGAGAGCTTCGATCCCGAGCAGTCGGCGATCCGCACCGAGTCGCTGCAGGAGTCGCACGAAGGCGCAGGCGCAGCGCGTCCGCTCGGCGTCGCCGGTGCCGAGGCGAACCAGCCCGGCGGTCCATCGGCGGGCAGCGCCGGTGGTGCCGACGACTCGAGCCGACTCGTGCGCGCGCGCAGCTACGAGATCAACAAGACCGTCGTGCACACCGTCGGCCCCAAGGCGTCGACGAAGCGACTCACCGTCGCGGTGCTGGTCGACGGTCACTACACACCCGCCGAAGACGGCAGCGACCCCGCGTTCGC
>DASZPU010000600.1:0-3321 GCA_035550195.1 Nannocystaceae bacterium | reverse complement strand
CTTGGTAGCGATCGGCGGCGTAGCGCCGCACCAGCTCGAGCAAGCCACCACCCTCGCGCGCCGCTCCGACGAGCTGCGCGATCGACAGCCCACCCTGCTCGGCCTCGGCATCGAACAGCATGCAGGCCGCGAGGTACTCGCCGCGATACACCTCGGTGGTCTCCGACACGAGCTGCTGCGACCAGAACGGTTTCGTGCTCGCGAACTCGGCGTCGGTGATCGCCGCGATGAAGTCGGTGCCGGTGATGCCGAGCGCGATCTCGTCGCCGCGCGGCACCGCCGTGATCTCGAGCGGCTGGGTGTTCACGGCGAAGCGATGCTTGCCGAGCCTGATGAGATCGGCGCCACCTTCGAAGAGATCGAGGCGGTCGCGCAGTGCTCGCAGCGCGTCTTGTCGCGCGCTCTTCAGCCGCGACGCGACCTCCTCCGACTTCACGGTGTCGCCGAGGTCGGAGATGCGCTCGCCGAGCTCGCGCAGCTTCAGCACCATCGCGTCGGAGGCGAAGTACGCGTTGAGCTCGTCGGCGCTCGCGAAGCTGGCCGCGCGCCGCGACAAGCCGGTGATGATGCGCTCGGCCGCCTGCCACAGGTTGGCGACGCGACGCTGCCGCTCGTCGAGCAACAGCTGCTTCTTCTGCCCGAACGCCTCGTAGACCTCTTCGCGCTTGCGCGTGAGCTCGCCGATGAACTCGTCGAACTCGGAGAAGCGCGCCTCGAGCTCCTCGAGCTGCACCATCAGGCGCGAGAGCTGCTCGTCGCACTTCTCGGGCGTGTCACAGAGCGCGATCGCGGACTGCACCGCCTGGCCGTAGAGCTTGAACTGCGCGCCGAACTCGGCCTTGCCTTCGCGCGACAGCAGCTCCTTGCGCCGCGTCTCGAGCACGGCGCGCACGCGATTGCAGTGCGCGAAGGACTCGGAGACGCCTTCGAGGATGCGCGTGCGCAGCGTGGGATCGTCGACCTGTAGGTTGGCCGCGACCTCGGAGAGCACCGCGAGCCCGTCGGATGCGCGACCCAGCGCTTCGGTGTGCGGCACGAGCTCGTTGGTCTTCTCGATCGATCCGACGCGTCCTAGGATGTCGTCGAGCTGCTTCGTGACCGGCGCGAGCGCATCGTCGCGCGCGAGGAACCGAACTGTCGTGCCCGACAGCTCGTCGAACGCCTTCACCACCTGCGCCTCGAGACTCGCGAGCTCGGCGGTGTCGATGTAACGCGTCTCGCGGAGGGTGATGAGCGCGCCCCGCTGCGTGCGCAGCTTCGCGAGCGCGCCCATGTACTCGTCGACCTGCGTCCAGCTCTCGGGGCGGATCGCGGTGATGATCTCGTGCTGATTCTTCTTCGCGGCGTCGAGCGCCTTGCTCGCGGACTTGCGCAGCGCGAGCACCTTCTCGAACTCGTCGACGATGAGCTCGGAGGTCTTGCGGATCTCCTGCAACACCGGCTGCAGCGCGAATGCTTCGGCGTGGCCGAGCCAGTGGTACGCATCGAGGATGCGCGTGACGCTGGCGATCAGATCCTCGTAGACCTGACGCGACGGAATCTGCTCCGCGACGAAGCGACGCACGCTCAGGCAATCGGAGATCCCGCGCACGAGATCGGCGTTGCCGAGCTTCTGCAGGAAGCCCGTGCCGGTGGGCGTGCGCGCGGCGAACTCGGCCGACACGAACGGCGTCTGCCAGATCTGCATCGGGTGCACGCGCGTGGGCTCGTCGCCGCTCGAGCGGAACACCACGAGCTTGCCGTCGTCGAACAGCGAGAAGCCGTTGCAACGGATCGGCGTCTGCACCTCGCGACGGATCAAGTTGTAGGGCAGGAGCGCGTAGTGCCCACCCGGACGATCGAGGAAGACGTAGAGCACGTCCTCGCCGTTGGGCGAGCGCAGCATCTTGAAGAACTCGAAGCCCGCGTAGTCGCCGTCGAAGACCTTGTGCTGGCCGTCCTGCAGGAAGAAGCCACCGGGAAAGATGATGCCGTGGTCCTCGGGCAGGCTCACGCACGCGCGCCCGATCGCGTCGATGCGCACGACCTTCTGCGTGCGCGTCGAGAACACCAAGAAGCGGTGCTTGTCCTCGCGGTACGGCTTGATCTTCATCAGCACGAGCGGCCCGACCTCGGCGTACTCGATGCTGGCGTCGTCGAGCGTCTGTTGGGCCTCGTCGACCGGCTCGGCGTAGATGCCCTCGCCGCTCTCGGTGTTGTTCTCGATCTTGACGGTGAGATCGCCACCGACGGTCTCCACGAACACCTTGTCGCGGATGCTGACGTGGGGATGCTTGCCTTCGCGACGATCGTCGCGCGTGGTCAGGCGCCACTCGAAATCGTGCGATGGTGGGAAGGTGAAGTCGCGCTCGCCACGATTGTCGACGTAGCTCGCGCCACCCTGCGGGTCGAGCAACCAGCGAAAGACGCGGATGTCCGCGATGTCGTTGCCGACCTGGAAGACCGCGAGCAAGTTGGTCTCGCTGCGGGTGAACTGCAGCAGCTTGGCTTGCTTGTAGAAGCGATAGAGCTCGCGGAAGTCGTGCTGGAACTGATCGGCAGCGAGGAACGTCGGGCCGCCGTCGGCGAGCGGCACCGCGGAGAGCTCGAGCCCCTCTTCGCCGGTGCTCCAGCGCTGCAGGCTGAACACGTCTTCGACCGCGGTCTCGGTGCGCAGGCCGATGAACACGTTGTAGCCGAACAACAAGCGGCCACCGACCTGCACGATGTCGCGCGGCACACAGTTGTTCTCGGTGCGCACGCGACACTGGCCGACCACCGCCAGCTCGGTGCCGCCGAACGCGGCCATGCGCGCCGCGTTCAGCTGATCCGCGCGCTCGCCCAGCGTCTTGCTCTGCTCGAGCAAGCGCGTGCGGATGACCTCGTAGCTGCCGCCTTCGAGCTCTGCCGCGCTCGCCTGCGGCTCTTCGGTCTGCGTACCGTCGGCCATTGCGCCGTTTCACCCGGCGTGAACGCTAGAGACCGAGCTCCTTCGCGCGTGCGATCAGGCTCTCGAGCTTGCCGGCATCGCCGTCGACGCGACCGATCAGCTGACCGAGCAAGCTCGACACGCTGATGTTCCCGCCGGTCGCGGGGCGAGCGAGCACCTGACGCACGTCGTCCGCGATGCTCTGGCGACCGTCGAGGTAGCCACCGAGCAGCCGCTGCGCGGTGTCGCTGTTGCCGACCGCACCATCGAGCGCTTGGCCGAGCGAGACCGCGTGCACGAAGCGATCGAAGAACTGTCCGTCGCCGCCGACGATCTGGATCTTCGCGCTGCCCATCGCCTCCGCCATGACGGTGGCCTGCGCATGCGCGATGTCCTTGCGCGCGGCGATCTCC
>DASZPU010000599.1:0-8982 GCA_035550195.1 Nannocystaceae bacterium | reverse complement strand
CATCCATCGAGACGTCCGCCTCGTGTGCGCGTCGGTCGGGCCATGACCCCGACCGGCGCGTTTTTTCATTCGTCTTTGCGCACGTGCTCGCGTAGCGACTTCGCCCAGTCGTCGAGGCCGGCGAGCGTGGAGTGCAGATCGGCATCGCCCTCGGCGAGCTCTTGCAGCGCTTGCTCGAGCAGCTGGCGTGCGCGACGGATCCGCGTGCGCACCGTGCCTTCGGGCAGCTCGAGCATGCGCGCGAGCTCCGACGCGGACATGTCTTCCCAGTAGAACAGCTCGAGCGCGACCTGCAGATCGAGCGGCACGCGGCGCAGCGCCTCGAGCAACAGGCGCTGCTCCTTGCGCTGCGCGACCATCGTGGTCGGCGTGGGGCCGAGATCGTAGACCGACTGCTCGAGCGGATCGAAGCGCGCCTGCTCGCGTCCGCTCTTGCGCAGATGCGCGAAGAGCTCGTTGCGCGCGACGGTGAACAGATACGTGCGGAAGCTGGAGTCGCCGCGGAAGCGATCGCGACTCTCGACCATCGCGAGGAACGTGCGCTGGATCAGATCGTCGGTGCCTTCGCTGACCTTGTTGCGGAAGAACCGACACACCGCGTCGAAGTGGCGCGCGAAGAGCTCGCTGCCCGCGGTCGCATCACCGCCGCGCCACGCGTCGAGCAGCTCGAGATCGCTGCGCTCCATCCGCGACGATGGTAGCGCCCCGCGTCACGAAGGTCGACGCAAGTCCGCGACCGCTTGCTCGATCAGCTCGGCGAGCACGCCGCGGTCCACGTCGTTGAGCCGCTTCAGGTAGAGGCACGACTTCCCGGTCGTGTACTTGCCGAGCCGCTGCATGAGATCGGCGTGCTTCTCGTAGCCGCCGTTGACGTAGATCGTGAGCGCGGCCTTGCGCGGCGAGAAGCCGACCTCGAAGAAGTCGCCCTCGCGGCCGCTGTCGTACTTGTAGTGCCAGTCGCCGAAGCCGACGATGTTGCTGCCCCACATCTTGGGCAGCACGCCGGTCGCCTTCGTCATGATCGCGGTGACCTCGTTGCACTCTTCGCGGCGCGGGTCGGACAGCGAGTGGATGAACGCGGTGACCGAGCCACTCGTCGCGCCCGTCTTCAGCACCGCCTGCTTCGCGCGACGGGGCTTCTGCGTGAGCTCCTCGAGCTCGGGCGCGGGCGCGGAGGTCGTGGGTGCGGGCGGCTGCGCGGCGACGGGCTCGGCCTTCGCGACGCGCTGCTTCGCGACGCGCTTCTTCGCGGCGGGCGGCTTCGTCGCAGCGGGCAGCGTCTTCGCGGCGGGCGGCTTCTTCGCGGCCGGCTTCTTCTTCGCGACCGGCTTCTTCTTCGCGGCCGGCTTCTTCTTCGCGGCCGCCTTCTTCTTCGCAGCCGGCTTCTTCTTCGCAGCCGGCTTCTTCTTCGCGACCGCCTTCTTCTTCGCGGCCGGCTTCTTCTTCGCAGCCGCCTTCTTCTTCGCGGCTGGCTTCTTCTTCGCGACCGCCTTCTTCTTCGCTGCCTTCGCCATCGTCGCAGCGAGGATAGCAAACGGCAAAGGCCCCGCTACACCGCGCGGACGAGCTTCAGCAGCGTGATCTCGGCGGGCGCCCCCACGCGCGTCGGTGGTCCCCAATATCCGGTGCCGCGGCTCACGTAGATCCACGTCGTGTCGTCGTGCTTCGCGAGCCCCTTCACGTACGGCTGCGCGAGGTAGACCAGCAGGTTCATCGGGAAGTACTGCCCGCCGTGCGTGTGTCCGGAGATCTGCAGGTGGTAGCCGGCCTTCGCCGCCGCATCGATGCTGCGGGGCTGATGCGCGAGCAACACGCTCACGTCGCACGCCGGCGCCCCCGCGCGCGCCCCCGCGGGATCGCTGCGATGCCCCGGCACCATCTGTCCGGCCGAGATGTCGGTGCAGCCCGCCAGCAGCAGCTTCGCATCACCCCGCTCGATCACGACGTGCTCGTTGTTCAGCACACGCAATCCCAAGCGCGTCACCTCGGCGCACCACGCCGGGCCGTCCCAGTAGTACTCGTGGTTGCCGGTGACGAAGTAGACGCCTTCGGGCGCCGACAGATCACCCAGCGGCGCGACGTCGGCCGCCAGCCGATCGACGAAGCCGTCGATCAGATCGCCGGTGACCGCGATCATGTCCGCGGCGAGCCCGTTGCACACGTCGACGCAGCGGCGCAGGTACTCGCCGCGGATCGTCGGGCCCACGTGGATGTCGGTCATCTGCGCGATGCGAAAGCCCTCGAACGCATGTGGCAGATTCGTGATCGGCACCTCGACCTCGACCACCGACGGTGTGCTGCGCACCTGTGCGAAGCCGAAGCCCGCGACGCCGGTGGCCGTGCCGACCACGCCGAGGTTCGCGAGCTGTCCGAAGAAGCCGCGCCGTGACGGATCGACCGGCGCTGCCGGAGCGCCCCGCATCCATCGCGCGTGGAACATCTCGAACAACGCCGTCGCTGCGCGGATCAGATCGATCATCAACAACAGCGTGACGGTGACCGACGAGAAGCCCATCAGCGTGAAGCCGGCGAGCTGCAGCGCGCGCGCCCACTCGCTGTCCATGCCGAGCGCACGCCCCGACAGCATCGCGACGACCGGTAGCAGCGCGCACAGCACGATGACGAGCCGCAGCCATCGCTTCGCGTTCGGCGACCACGCCGATTGCCGCACCAAGCGGTAGTCGGCGTACCAGTGCAGCCCGATCCAGAGGATCGGCGCCACGATCATGAAGAGGTACATCCGCATGATCGTGACGCGACTCCTTCAGCCGGCGCCGCTGTCGAGCACGCTCGCGAGATCGGCCGCGACCTCGGCGGCGAGCGCCTTCTGCAGCTTGACGAGGCCGCGCGTGTGCTCGCTCTTCGCGAACCACAGCTCCTCGCCGTTCTCGTCGTAGCCGCGCAGCACCTCGACCTTGACCGTCTTGCGATCCGTCGTGCCCACGCTGAACGCGAGCACGGGCTCGAGCTGGCCGGGATCGTCGGTGCTCTGCACGTAGCCCGAGCTGCGCATGCGCAGCGCCTTGTCGATCCAACCCGCGGCCGTCTCGTTCTTCTCGCTCGACCCCGCGGTGCTCCAGAACACCGCCTCTTGATCGTCGGGGTTGTGCTGCTCGAACGTCGCGCTCGCGTCGCCACCTTGTACGGTGAGCGTAGCGATCGACTTCGTCTCGACACCGACGAGCTCGCGATCCGGCAAGCTCTGCTTGCCGCTCTGCAGCGGTCGGATCACCTTGGCGTCGACGACGTACACCTTGCCGCTCGCGGGGTCTCGAACGTAGACGTTGGCCCCTCCGTACACGTTACCGCCGATCTCGTAGACCGCAGGCTCGCGCCCCGCTCGCACGATCTCGAGCGTCGCCTCCGCCTCCGCGAGCCCGAGCTCGGCGAGCTTCTCGTCGGTGACACCTTCGAGCACGCGCTTGGCCTTGAACGGCATCAAGCCGTCGAGCGCTGCGGTGCCCGACTTGCCGGCCTTGAACTCCTGCACGGTGCCGTCGTCCTTCGGCGGCGGCGGAGCGTGCGGGTTCGCGGGATCGGGCTCGGGCGGCGCCTCGGCTTCACCGAGCGGCTCCGCGCGCACCCAACCGTAGCGACCGAGATCGTCCTTGCGCATCTCGATGCTGAGATCGAGCTTGGTCGACTTGTAGTGCACGCGCTCGAGCTCGTCGGCAGTGCCGGCGAGCACGACGACGCTCTCGCCGGTGTCGGTCTCGCCGGGTGCAGTCCACACCCGATACGCGCCGAACAACGAGGCCAGCAGCGCCAACCCGTAGATGATGACCGTGCGTCTCATCGACCACCTCGCATCCGCATGCGCATCCGCAGCGCTCCGATCGCGAGCACGAGCAGCGGCACGCCCAGCACCGTCAGGTAGAACCAGGTGGTCTGGCCTTCCTTGGTGTGCTCGATCTTCACGTCTTCTTCGCTCTCGGTCGTGCCCGACAGCGCTTCGGCACCGATGAGCCAGTTGACGCCGTCGTCCACGAAGCGCTGGTTGCCGAGGTTGCCGATGCCGAGATCCGAGAAGATCGAGGCATCGGAGGTGACGATCGCTCGCCACGCCGCCGCTTCGCTGCCGCCTTCGATCGCGGCGACGAGATTGCGTGCGCTCTTGGTCTCGCCCTGATCGGCCTCGTACTCGCCGTCGAGATCGAGGTCGGCCCACACCACCGCGAGCGAGCGCACCGTGAACGTGACCTTGTTGCTGGTGCCGTCGACTTCCTCGAGGAAGCCGGCCGCGGGCGTGAAGAGCACGTTCTTCTCGGAGCGCTCGGCCAACGTCGTGGTGGACGCGTGCTGCGTGAACCCGTTGGTGACGAGGTTCAAGCGATCGAGCTTGTTGTGCGCGAGCGGGACGATGCCTTGCTCGGACGCGAGCACGCCGTCGCCCATCTTCACGCCGAGGTACTCGATGAGGCCGTAGAGCGGATCGTCGCCGACCAGCTGCTCGCGCCCCACCGCGGGCTCCATCGCGACCAGCAGCGAGCCACCGACGTCGACGTAGGCGCGCAGCGCTTCGGCCTCGGCCTGCTGCAGCTGCTTGCTGGGCCCGAGCACGATCACGAGGTCCGCGTCGTCGGGCACCTTCTCGGCGAGCCCCTCGGAGATGCCGAGCTGCTTCACCTTGAAGCCGAGCTGCTTGAGCCGGGCCTTCATCGCGGTGATCTGGCGATCGAGCGCCTCGCCCGAGCCACCTTCCCAGGTGAGCTCGCCGTGGCCGGTGGTGAAGTACGCGACGCGCTCGCCGTGGCCGAGCTCGCGCAGAATCGCCTGCACCTCGCCGTCGAGCTTCTTGAGCGTGCGCTTGGCCTTCTCGAGATCGGTCGCGACCTTCAAGGTGCGCGTGATCGGCTTGGGCTTGTCGGGCTCATTGTCTTGGGCACCGCCTTCGGCGGTCTTCGCGTCCGCCTTCGTGTCTTCGGGCGCATCAAGATCAATCTCGCCCTGCGTGATCGTGACGGTGCCGTTGTCGCGAACGCTGAGCGCCTTCGCGAGCTTCGGCTCCGCGGCCTGGTCGATGATCTCGACGGTGACGTTGGGCCCCTCGAGCGCACCGAAGTAGCTGCGCAGCTCGACCGCGACGTCCGACGACGGCGGCATGAAGATGCGCACGTGCACCGGCTGCTCGAGCGAAGCGACCACCGCGAGCGTCGCGGTGCCGGGTTGCGGCGTCTTGAAGTACGCCAGGTCCCAGCGCTCGTTCTTCTTGCTGGCGATGTAGTTGATGGGGAAAACGAGCGCGATGCCGAGCGCGGCAACGATGCCGTGCCCGACGAGATCGCGGACGCGTCGCACCGGCATCATCACCGGCGAGCTCTCGATCGCCCAGTCGACGACGAAGAGCGGAATGGTGCCGAGCAGCCACACGATGGGCCACAGCGACTTCCACACGCCGAGCCAGCGCTCCTCGGCCTCGCTGTCGAGCGTCAGTGCGCGCACCGCCGTCTCGGTGGTGGCCGCGTACATGACGAGCGATGCGAGCCCGGTGACGAGGCAGATCATCGCGACGCGATGACCGAAGCGCAGGCCTTCGTCCTTCGCACCGCGCAGGCCGCGGAGACGCAGCGCCGCCGCGATGCCGATGGCCGCGAGCCCACCGAGCGTCGCGAACCACTGCAGACCATCGTAGCCATCGAGCAAGCGCTGCCCGATGAAGAGCCCGATCATGCCGATCAGGTAGAGCAGACTGGAGAGGCTCATCGCCACCTCCTCGCCGCCATGAAGCGGCTGGCCAACATGAGGAAGACGAACGCGATCGACAGGTAGAAGACGACGTCTTCGCTGTTGATCTGCCCGCGCATGAACGAGCGGAAGTGACGCTCGAAGAGGCTGAGGTACGAGAAGATGTCCGCGAGCGGTGGGTCGGCCACCTTCGCGAGCAGCCACATCACGATGAGGCTCACCGTGATCGCCACCGACGCGAAGCCGGCGACGAGCTGCGATCGCGACACCGCGCTCGCGAACGTGCCGACCGCCGCGACCGCGGACACCACCAGGACCACGCCGAGGTAGCCGGCGAAGATGTGCCCGTACGACACCTTGCCGTTCACGAAGACGAGCGCCGGCATGTACGCCGTGGCGGCGACCATCGCGACCAGCACGACCATCGCCGACAGGTACTTGCCGCCGATCAGCTGCCACGAGCTGACCGGCGACGAGTCGATGAGCACGATGGTGCCGGTCTGCCGCTCTTCGGCGACCAGCCGCATCGTCAACAGGATCGACGCCGCAGTCGTGATGCCGAACGTCAGATAGAAGAAGTCTTCGATGACCTTGCTGCTATACTTGGGCTGGTTGCCGAGCGCGAAGCCGTTGAAGAACAGCCCCTCGACGAGCAACAGCGCGGCGATCACCGCGTAGCCCCACAGCGAGTTCAGGTAGCCGGCGAGGTCGCGCCGGGCCACCAACAACATCTGTCTCATCGAGATGCCTCCGTCTCTCCGGAAGTGTCGTGGTTCGCGAGCTGCTTGCTCTCGAGCGCCGCGGGTGCACCGGCCGCGCGCGTGAGCTGCAGGAAGATCTGCTCGAGCTCGCCCATCGCGTCCTGCACCGATCGCACGCCGATGCCGCCGGTGACGAGCTCGCGCACCAGCTCCTCGCGCTTGTCGCCCTTGAGCGTCACCTCGAGCCCGAGCAGCTCGCCATCGTTTTGCGCCGCGAGCTCGTAGCCGTCGACGAGCTCGCTCTTGCCCAGCAGCTCCTCGACGAGCGAGGCCTTGCCGCGCACGACCAGCGACAGCCGCGTGCCGGTGCCGAGCGAGCCGGAGAGCTGTTGCTCGGTGCCTTCCGCGACGATCTTGCCTTTGTGGATGACCAGGATGCGATCGACGCTCTGCGCGATCTCGGAGAGGATGTGCGAGCTGATGAGCACCGTCGCGCTCTTCTTCAGCGCGCGCACCACCGAGCGCATCTCGACGATCTGCCGAGGGTCGAGACCGCTGATCGGCTCGTCGAGGATGACGACGCTCGGGCGATGGATGATCGCCTGCGCGATGCCGACGCGCTTGCGGAAGCCGTGCGACAGCTCGCCGATCACCTTCTCGGTGACCTCGCCGAGCTGACAGGTCTCGACGACCTTCGGCAGCTCCGCGTCGACCTCGGCCTTGCTGCAACCCTTCACCTGCCCCACCCAGCGCAGGAACTCGGCCACTCGCATCTCGCGATAGAGCGGCGGATCCTCCGGGAGGAAGCCGATGCGCTTGCGCATCGCGTCGGGTGCGAGCGTCGCGTCGACGCCGTCGACCATCACGGTGCCGGCGCTCGGCATCTGCAGGCCGGCGAGCACGCGCAACATCGTGCTCTTGCCTGCGCCGTTCAAGCCGAGGAAGCCGACGATCTCGCGGTCCTGGATCTTGAACGTCGCGTCGCGTACGGCGGGGAAGCTGCCGTAGTAGCGGGTCAATCCCTGTACTTCGATCACGACGATCTCCTAGTCGAGGAAGAAGTCCGGCATGGGATCGACCTCGGGATCGACCGCGTAGTGCCGGAAGTCGGTGACACCCTCTGCACGCAGCACGTCTTCGTCGATGTAGAAGTTGCCGGTGTGCTCGCGTGCGGGCTTGTTGAAGATCACGTAGGCGGCCTCGCCCATGATCTCGACCTTGCGAGAGTGGCGCATCATCGGATCGCCGCCGATCAGCTTGATCGCGGCGGTCGCGATCGCGGTCTTGGGCCACAGCGCGTTGAAGGCGATGCCGTCCTTCGCGAATTCTTCGGCCATGCCCAGCACGCACATGCTCATGCCGTACTTCGCCATCGTGTAGGCGACGTGGCCGCTGAACCACTTCGACTTCATCGAGAGCGGCGGCGCGAGGTTGAGCACGTGCGGGTTCGCGGCCTTCTTGAGGTGCGGGATGCAGGCCTGCGAGCACAGATATGTGCCGCGCGTGTTGATCTGGTGCATCAGATCGTAGCGCTTCATCGGCGTCGACAACGTGCCGGTGAGGCTGATCGCGCTCGCGTTGTTGACCAGGATGTCGATGCCACCGAAGCGATCGACCGCGGCATTCACCGCGGCCAGCACCTGCTCTTCTTCACGCACGTCGCAGACGATCGGCAGCGCCTTGCCACCGGCGGCCTCGATCTCCTCCGCCGCGGTGTAGATGGTGCCGGGCAGCTTCGCGTGCGGCTCCGCGGTCTTCGCCGCGATGACCACGTTCGCGCCGTCTCTCGCAGCGCGCAGGCCGATCGCGAGGCCGATGCCCCGGCTCGCACCGGTGATGAAGAGGGTTCGATCCTTCAAGGTCGCCACGGGGCGGACGATAGCCCAAGCGCCGCGCCGGCGAGAAGGCGGTTCGTGCGCGCGCGGTCGGACCCCATGGGCGCCACTTTCACGCCCCCGTCGTCGTCGCGTCGCTGGTGCTCGTGCTGGAGTCGGGATCGCCGGTGGTGGTGCTGGAGTCCGAATCGCCGCTCGACGTGCTCGAGTCGGACTCGCCGCTGGTCGTGCTGCTGCCGTCGTTGCTCGTCGCGTCGGTCGTCGCGTGGGTCGCTTCCGCGGCGGTGGTGAACGTACCGGTCTCCGCGACCGCGCTCGTCGGCGACGTCCCCGTCGGCTCCGACGCAGAGCTGTCGCTCGCAGTGAGGTTGTCGTCGTTGCCGCACGCAACCAAGAGAGACGCCGCGATGACACCGGAGAAGCGAAGCATCCGGTATCGGAGCACGGCGCCCCGATCGTTTCAAGCGCGCGGGGACGAGCGACGAGAACGATCGCGCTACTTCTTCCTCTTGTCGCGGCGGGCCTTCAGTGCGGCCTTGAACTCTTCGACGCTGACCGATCCGTCGGCGTCGGTGTCCATCTTCGCGAATCGCTTCGCAGCGAGGTCGGCCTTCTCGGTCTTGTGACCGGCGACGAACTCTTCGAGCGACAGCGATTGGCTCGCGTCGGTGTCGATGCGAACGAAGTACTCGTGGGCGGTCTCCTTCTTGGTGCCTTCGGCCGGCGCCTCGGGATCGTCCGCGAGGGCGAAGGTGGTGACG
>DASZPU010000598.1:0-7174 GCA_035550195.1 Nannocystaceae bacterium | reverse complement strand
CGACGGAGCCTTGCTGCGCGTGCTGATCGGTGTCACCGCCGCCGACGAGCTCGACGGCGACGAAGGCATCGCGAGCCTGCGCGCGACCTACTCGAAGCTGGCCGGACGCGAGCTCGACGAGGCGCAGGTCGTCGCCGAGCGCGAGGCGGCGAAGGGCGGCGGTGCGTGGCTCGATGCGGCCCGCGAGCTCGGCAAGCGGCTCGACGATCACGGCAAGCAGCAGGTGATCGGCGCGGCGTTCGGAGTCGCGGTCGCCGACGGCTTCGTGCTCGAAGAGGAAGATCGCGTGCTCGCGACGCTCGCGGCCGCGCTCGGCCTGTCCGAAGCCGAGTACCGCGGCATCGTCGACAAGCTGCTCGCCGACGCGCAGGGCGGCTGAGCCGCAGCGCCGCCGACGGGGCGACGCCGCGCCACTGCTCTATTTTGGGTGAACTCACTACTATTACCAGTTTATTAGTGGTTGTCATACCATCATTGAGATCCACGCTTCTCTTCGTGAACATCCAACTCGTCGTCATCGATCCCCAGAACGACTTCTGCGACCCCGCGGGCTCGCTGTTCGTGCCCGGCGCGGACGCAGACATCGTCCGGCTCGCGCGCATGGTGGAGCGCTTGCGCGGGCGGCTCACCGACATCCACGTCACGCTCGACTCGCACCGGCGCGTCGACATCAGCCACCCGATGTGGTGGCGCGATGCGAAGGGTCGCGAGCCCGCTCCGTTCACGCGCGTCACCGCCGACGATCTCGAGCAGCGCCGCATCGACGTCGCGCGCCCCGAGCTGCGCCAGCGCTCGCTCGCGTACCTGCGCGCGCTCGAGGGCTCGGGCCGCTACCCGCACACGATCTGGCCCTACCACTGCCTCATCGGTGACGGTGGGCACTGCGTCGCGCCCACGCTCGCGGCCGCGTTGCACGAGTGGGAGCAGCGCTTCGCCACCGTCGACTTCATCACCAAGGGCAGCAACCCGTGGACGGAGCACTTCTCCGCGGTGCAGGCGGAGGTGCCGGATCCCGAGGATCCCGGCACACAGCCGAACACCGACTTCATCGAGACGCTCGAGCAAGCCGACATGGTGTTGCTCGCCGGCCAAGCGCTCTCGCACTGCCTCGCCAACACCGTGCGCGACATCGCCGATCGCTTCGCCGCGCCGCAGTACGTCGCGAAGCTGCACCTGCTCGCCGATGCGAGCAGCAGCGTGCCCGGCTTCGAGGCGCTCGGCGACGCGTTCGTGCGCGACATGACCGCGCGCGGCATGCACCTCACCACCACCACCCAGCTGCTCGCGTAGCGCGAAGGGAACACCATCATGACCATCATCGAGAAACGCAACCTCGTCGGCTCGCACTACGGCTTCTCCGGCGCACGCATCCGCGATCTCGGCGCGACCGAGTACACGCTCGTGGCGATCGCTGCGGACAAGAGCGGCAGCGTCGCGGGCTTCGCATCCGACATCGAGCGCTGCATCGGGGCCGTGGTGTCGTCGTGCCGGCAGAGCCCGCGCGCCGACAACCTGATGCTCCGCGTGTGCACGTTCGACGACGTCCTCACCGAAGTGCACGGCTTCCTGCCCCTGCCCGACTGCACCGCGCGCGACTACCAGGGCACGATCACCGACGGTGGCAGCACGGCGCTGTACGACGCGGCCAAGAACGCGATCGCGTCGGTCGACGCCTACGCGCAGGAGCTCGTGGCGCAGGGCTTCACGGTCAACGCGATCGTCTTCGTGATCACGGACGGGGCCGACAACGCCTCGCAGAGCACGTGCAAGAGCGTCGGCGACGCGCTCGCGGCCGCACGTCGCGGCGCGCTCGAGTCGCTCAACGCGGTGCTCGTGGGCGTGGGCGTCGGCGAGGGTGCGATCGCCGACGCCCTGCAGGCGATGCAACGCGACGCTGGCTTCTCGCAGCTGGTCGCGCTCGCCCACGCCGATGCGCGCACGCTCGCGGGGCTCGCCGCGTTCGTGTCGCGCAGCATCGCGGTGCAGTCGCGCGCGCTCGGCTCGGGCGCAGCGGGCCGCACCGTGGGCTTCTGACGGAGACCACGATCATGCGCGTGTGGATCGCCGACGAAGGTTGGGTCGTGCTCGACGATCGTTCGTTCGTCGCGCACGGCGGCCAGGGCCGCGTATGGGCGCGCGGCCAACGGGCCTACAAGGTGCACGACGATCCGGCGATGGTGGTGCCCGCGGGCAAGCTCGCCGAGCTCGCGCGCATCACCGACGCTTGCATCGTGCGACCGCTCGCGCAGATCGAGCGCGAGGATCGTCGCGCGGTGATCGGCCACGCGATGCGGCTCGTCGAGCACGCGGTGCCGTGGGCCCAGCTGGTCACGCGATCGAGCCGCGCGCGGCACGGCCTCGACGACGCGCGCGCGCTCGCGTTGGTCGAGCGCCTGCGCGAGCGCGTCGCGGGGCTGCACAGGCTCGGCATCGCGATGGTCGATCTGCACTCGTTCAACGTGTTGGTCGACGTGCGCACGCGCGAGCCGTGGCTCGTCGATCTCGACGGCGCACAGACGCCGAGCTTCGCGGCCACCGCGATCGCGCCGCACATCGCCGATCCCCAGGCGCCCGCCGGCGTCTTCGGCCCCGCGACCGATTGGTTCGCGTTCGCGATCACCACCTTCGAGTTGCTGTGCGGCATCCATCCGTATCGCGGAAATCACCCTCGGGTGCACGGCCTCGCCGATCGCATGCGTGCGCGGATCTCCGTGCTCTCCCCCGACGTGACGGTGCCGCCCGCGTGCACGTCGGCGAGTCGACTGCCGCGTGCGTGGCAGGACTGGTATCGCGCGGTGCTCGAGCACGGCGTGCGCGAGTCACCGCCCGTCGCGAGCGTCGCTCGGCGCACACGCGCGCGCGCGGCCGAGCTACCGGCGGGCGCGTGCGGATGCGTGACGATTCCGGGCGGAGCCCCGCGGGTGCTCGTGCACGCCGACGACGGTGCGCTCGCGCTGTTCGACCCCGCGACGAACGCGATGCGCCCGCTCGGCGTCGCGGTCGGCGACGTGCGGGTCGACGACGAGCGCGTGCTCGCGCGCTGCGGCGATCGTTGGGTCGAGGTCGTGTTGCACGGGCAGCCCGACGCGCCGTGGGCCAGCCTGCGCATGCTCGCCCGCATCGCACCGTGGGCCAGCGCGCTGTGGCCCGGCTGCGCCACGCAGACGCTGCTCGGCGCCGTTCATCTGCACGTACGTACCGGTGCGGGCGCGCGATCGATCGATCTCCCCGAGCTCGCACGTATGCGGGTGGTCGACGCGGCGGCCGAGCACGACACCGCGGTGGTGCTCGCGAGCGACGGCACGTCGTGCCATCGCATCACCGTGCGTTGGGACGCAACCGGGGCGATCGCCCAGCGTGTCTTCGCGCGCGACGTCGGGGCGGAATCCGGTCCGCGCCCGTCCGTGGGGCCCAGCGCGGCTGGCTCCAACGGCCCGTTCGGCCCACAGCTCGGCGCGTGAGCGCACGATCGCCGCCGCCCCCACCGCCCGCGCGCGCTCGTTGCGATGCGCCGGCATTGGCGTCTAGCATGGACCCACTCGTGGATCGCGATCGCCATGCCCCCGCGGCGGCCGGCGGGCAGGATCTGAGCGCCCGCTACGACATCATCGGCCGCCTCGCGGTCGGTGGCATGGCGGAGCTGTTCCTCGCGCGCCCCAAGGATCCGCGCATGGATCCCGGCGTCGTCGTCGTGAAGCGCATCCTGCCGCAGCTCGCGGAGGATCCCGAGTTCGTCCGCATGTTCCGCGACGAAGCGATGCTCGCGTCGACGCTGCAGCATCCCAACATCGTGCGCGTGTTCGACATCGGGCTCGAGGGCGACGAGCCGTTCTTCACGATGGAGTACGTGCACGGCGAAAACCTGCGCACGATCCTCCGCGGCGCGCAGGCGCGCAACGAAGCGATCCCGATCGACGTCGTGCTCGGCATCGCGATCGGCGTGTGTGCATCGCTGCACTACGCCCACGAGCGCGCGGGCCCGGACGGCAAGCCGCTCATGATCGTGCACCGCGACGTCTCGCCGACGAACGTGTTGGTGAGCCAGGACGGGCACGTGAAGATCGTCGACTTCGGCATCGCGAAGGCGGCCGCGGGCACGCACGTCACGCAGGCGGGCATGCTGAAGGGCAAGGCCTCGTACATGTCGCCCGAGCAGTGCCGCGCCGATCCGGTCGATCGCCGCAGCGACGTGTTCGCGATCGGCATCCTGCTCTACGAGCTCACCACGTTGCAGCGACTCTTCCGCGGCGAGAACGAGCTCGCGATCCTGCATCAGATCCTCACCGGCCACATGCCGCCACCGTCGACGCTCGTGCCGGGCTATCCGCCGGAGCTCGAAGCGATCCTGATGCGCTCGCTGCAGGTCGAGCCGGCGCAGCGCTACGCGACCGCGGCCGCGATGCAGGCCGATCTCGAAGCGTGGGCGCAATCGGTCGGCGTGATGCCGACGCAGCGCGGGCTCTCGCGCTACCTCGTCGAGCGCTTCGGCAACAAGCCGTATCCGTGGACCGACGTGCCGGTGCGTCGTCCCGAAGATGCATCGTCGGCGTATCAACCTGCGAGCGGTACGCCGCCGTCGCGACCACCTGCACAGCCCGCGCGTCCCGCTGCGGCGCCTGCCGGTGTTCGGCCCACGACACAGGGCGTGCGTCCGGCCGCGCAGCCGCGTGCGAGCACGCCGGGTGTCGTCGCGCGCAAGACCGGTCCCTCGCCCACCGCTGCGAGCGCGAGCGCGCCGGCGCGACCGACCGCTGCGCGTGGCAACGACGTGCCGACGCCACCGAGCTCGCCGCGGATGCCGAGCACGGCCGCGCCTGCGGCTGCATCGCGTGCGAGCACACCGCCGCCGTCGCGCCCCGCGACGACGCCACGCGCACCGGATCCGCCGCGACCCTCTTCGTCGCCGCAACGTCCGAGCGCACCGACGGCCGCGAGCCGCCCGGTCCCCACGCCACCGCCGAGCCCCCGACCGCCGTCGTCGACGACGCGCGCTGCGAGCCCGAGCACCACTGCGCCGCCGCGTCCCGCGAGTGGTCCGGTCGCGGTCGTGCCGAAGCCGGGTATGACGATGCCGCCCGGCGCATCGCGTCCGCCGATGCCTGCCGATCAGGCCGCGTTCTTGCGCGGTGAGCCTCCGCCGGGTGCGGAGTTCAGCGCGGGCGCGGTGGATCCACGCTCGGGTGCGACGGCGCTCAGCCCTGCCCCGCAGATCGCTGCTGCGGGCGGTCAGACCGTGATCGCACCGGCGCCCGCGAGCGAGCACACCGTGCTCGCGGTCGTGCCGACGACGAGCGCGACGATGATCGCACCGCCGATGTCGTCGGTCGATCACACGATGCTCGCGCCGATGCCCGCGGTGCACTCGAGCGAGCTCACCGTCGTCGCCGCGCCGAGCGGTGCACCGATGGTGTTCACACCGCCGGGTCGCACGATGCCGCCGCCGAGCGCCGGCGCTGCGCAGCCCGTCGGCACGCCGCCCAGCGCTCGCCCCACGTTGTTGCCGACCGGTGCGCCTCCGGCCGCGCCGCGCAGCGAGCCCACCGTGTTCCTCGGTGACGGCGTACGCCCGCCGCCGCCGTCCGATCGCACGATGATCGCGGTGCCGCCGATCGACGAGGCCGACACCACGCGGCTTGCTCCGTCGGAGAGCGCGCGTGCGATGCCGCGGAGCGACCTGCCGCCTTCGGGTGTCGATCGCACGATGATCTCGACGCTCGAGCGCACCACGAATCTGCCGCCCGACATGCGCACGCCGGCGCCTCGCTTCGCGCCGCCGGGTGTGCCCGACAGCGCGGAGCTGCCGTCCGTGCAGAGCTTCGGGCCGATCGATGCCACGCCGGCGCGCAGCGGCACGACGCAGCCGCTGCCGATCGAAGACGCGGTCGATCGCACCGGCACGTCGATCGAGACTGCACCGCGGCGCGGCAAGGGTTTGTTCATCGCGATCGGCGTGATCGCTGCGCTCGGGATCGCGGCGCTGGGGATCTTCGTCGTGTACCCGCGCATCGTGGCGAGCCGAGCTGCGGCTGCGCTCGCGGAGCAGAGCGAGGCCACGCAGGATCCCGCGCAAGCCGACGCTGCGAACGCGGATGCTGCGGATGCCGAAGCGAAGGCGGACGACGCGGCCGCGGACGGCGACGCGAAGGCGGACGATGCGGCCGACGACGGCGACGCGAAAGCGGCGACGCCGGAGCCGACGACGGATGCGAAAGCGACGACGGATCCGACGACGCCCGAGCCCACCGCGGATCCGACGACGCCCGAGCCCACCGCGGATCCGGAGCCGACCAAGCCCGAGCCGACGAAGCCCGAGCCCACCACGGATCCCGAGCCGACGACGCCCGAGCCCACCAAGCCCGAGCCCACCAAGCCCGAGCCCACCACGGATCCCGAGCCGACCAAGCCCGAGCCCACCAAGCCCGAGCCCACCAAGCCGAAGCCCAAGGGCAAGGACAAGCCCAAGGGCAAGGACAAGCCCAAGGGCAAGACCAAGCCGCCGCCGCCGGTGCCCGGCTTCGGCAACGGTCCGCTCGTGCCGCCGTAGACGAGGCGAGATGGTCGCGATCTGCTTCGTGTGTCACGGCAACATCTGCCGCTCGCCGACCGCCGAAGGCGTGATGCGTAGCCTCGTCGCGAAGGCCGGCCTCGTCGACGCGATCGCGATCGAGAGCGCGGGCGTCTCCGCCGAGCACGAGGGTGAGCGCGCCGACCCACGCAGCCGGAAGGCCGCGCGCCTGCGGGGCTACGATCTCGACAGCCGCGCCCGTCGCTTCGAGGCCCGCGACTTCGGGCGCTTCGATCTCGTGGTCGCGCTCGATCACGACAACGCGCGACGCCTCCGCGCGCTCGCGCAAGACGACATCACGCGCGCGAAGATTCGCTTGCTGCGCGAGTTCGACAGCCATCAGCCCGGCCTGCACGACGTGCCCGACCCGTGGTACGGCGGCGACGACGGCTTCGAGATCGTGCTCGATCTGTGCGAGCGCGCGTGCGCAGGCCTGCTCGCCGAGCTCGCGCGCGCGCACGAGGCCGCGCGTGGACGCTGAGCTGCGCGCTGCGATCGCGCGCGCGCTCGGAGGTCCGTTGGTCGCGTGCACGGCGATCGCCGGCGGCGACAGCCACGATGCGCTGCGCGTGAAGGTCGGCGATCGCGAGGCCTTCGTGAAGCTCGGAC
>DASZPU010000597.1:0-2995 GCA_035550195.1 Nannocystaceae bacterium | reverse complement strand
CAGCTCCGCGAAGCAACGATCGCGCTCGTCTGCGTCGCGGCCGCGACCGATCGCGTGCCACGCCTCGAGCCAGGTCGGGCCCGGCCACGCCATCGCGGCGAGCTCGAGCACGAACGCACTCGGGTCCGACGACTCGGCACTGCGCACGATGCCGTCGATCAGCGTGCACAAGCCCGCGACCAGCGCGGACTCGATTCCGGGATTCGCGAGCCCGCCGACGAGCCCGTCGTACTTCGGATTCACCCACCGTGGATCGGCTGCGATCGCGAGCTGCACGTTCGACAAACCGCACGGCGTACGCACGACGCAGAGCGGTCGCTGCTCGGCGAACACCGAGATGTACGCGCTGCGTCCCAGCGCGAACGACCTGGTCTCGTCGGCGATGCCGACCACGACCTCGTTGCCGTGGACCTGCAGCGTGAACGGACCGATGCGGGCGGGCAGCTGCAGCGCGAGTGCAGCGACCTGGTGCTTGCCGAGGAACTCGTCGCGCGCGACCCAACGATCGAAGTCCTTGCCCGCGCGCTCGACCGCGCGCGCGCCGAAGATCGCAGTGAGCAGCTTCAGCCGCTTCTCGTCGGTGCGCACGACCAGCTCGGGTGCGTTGACGAGCAACGGCCGGCCTTTCGCGACGACGCGCACGCGACTGGCCTTGCGCACGTGCTCCGCGATCGCGAGCAGATCGAGGGGCACCGCGCCGGCGTCCTCGAACATCGGCACGCGCACGATCGGGTTGTCGCTCTCCGCCACGATCTCACCGGCCGAGAGTCGCCATGGACGACCGCGCTCGCGCAACAGCTTCTGTGCGAGCGGGGCCGCCACCCCGACGCTCGCGAGCCACGCGAGCGCGGCGTCGTCGGACTGCATCGCGGTGACGTAGCGGCACAGCTCCTCGCGCCCTTGCGTGTCGAGGCGCGTCGCGTGCTCGCGCGCGAGTGCCTGCACTGCACGATCGTAGGCGACGAGCGTCGCGTACAACGCATCGACGAGCACCGGCGTGCGCTGCACGTCGTCGTACAGCTCGGTGGGCGTGAAGCGCCCCGTGATGACGGCATGCGCGCGGTGCATCGGCAGATCGAGCGGGAGCTCGCTGAGCAGACAGCCGTCGACGACGACGCGCAGCCAGCCGCGCTCGGGCGCGAGTGCGTGGAAGGCCAGCTCGCCGCAGCGCCCCTGCTCGCCGACGATCTCCACGTGATCGTAGTAGCCCGGGTCGTCGGGCAGGCCGGCGGGATGCTTGCGCGACTCGAACTGTCGCTTCGCGAGCATGCGTTGCATCGAGAGCCGCACCGCGTCGGTGCGATCACGGCAGCGATCGCCGAGGATCGCCTGCAGACGCTCGGCCGCACCGTGCCGCCCGTCGACGACGCTGCCGACTTCCTGCGGCACTTCGTCGGGGTACTCGGTGGTGAAGCCGACGAGCGTGCGACCGAGCAGATCGAACGTGCTGAGCGCACGTCCATCGAGTGTGGTCCACAGCTTCACACCGAGCCATGCAGTCATCGCGGGCGACAGCGGATACGCGAGCCCGCGCACGGCGATGCGCGCGGCGAGGTGCACCGCGAGCCACGGCGGCAGCTGACCGTGAGCGAATGCCGCGACCGCATCGGTGACGATCGGGTCGAGCGCGCGCTGGACCGCGGACAGCAGCGTCTCGTAGGCCTCGTCGCGCACGACCTCGGCCATCGACACGTCGGTGCGCAGATCGGAGGCATCGATCACCGCACGCAGGCCGCTCAGCTCCGGCTGCAGGAAGGTGTGCGTCGACAGCCAGACCTCGTGGCGCAGCACGTCGACGCGACCTTGGCTGCCGTCCGTCGACAGCCCGACGCGCCCGACCCAGCGGCCCGCGAGCTCGACGCGCTCCCATCGCGGCACGGTGGGATCGCGCTGCAGATCCTGCAAACGCTGCCCGTTCATCGTGATCTCGATCGCGGCGAGCCGACAATGCAGTCGCAGCAACACCTGCTCGCGCAACGCATCACTACCGACGCGGAAGAACCGTGCGAGCAAGCCCGGACGGAAGCGTTCCTTGACGTGCAGCCGCACGCCGGGCTCGCACTCGGCGATCGCTTCGACGCGATCGGGCTGCTCGGGGCGCTGCTCGAGCCGCACGCCTGCGCCGCCCTTCTCCGACGAGTCGAGCCGCAGCCAGCGGGGATTGAGCGCGAGCGCTGCGTTCAGACCCAACGCCAGCTCGCGCAGGCCCGGGCCCGGCGCAGTCTCGCCGAGGATCACGCCGTGGATGTCGGCGAGCTCGTTGTGCTCGAACGGACGCGCGTCGCAGACGATGACGAGGTCGTCGGTGTCGACCGCGATCGCGAGCCTCTGCGCACCACGTGCGACCAACGACTGCACGACCAGCAACACCCAACGATGCGGATCCGCGAGCTGGAACATCCGCATCTTCTCGCGCGCCTTCTCGGCGTCGAGCGTGAAGTGACCGCGCGCGGCCACCTTGCCCTGCGCGCGCAGGGACTCGATCAGCCCGCTTTCGTCACCCATCGTGCTCCCACGACGTGCTCGATGAGCTTCGTGTCCAGCGCGGCATCGAGACCGCGTCCGAGTCGGAAGGCCTTGATCAACAGATACGCCGCCAGCTCGGGCTCGGTCGCGGCGAGACCCAGTGCCTCCTGCGTCATCGGGTGGCCGTGGTGCACGACCAACGTGTGGCGGCGCGCGAGCAGGCCGACACGCAGCGTGTCGAGCGTGGCGAGATCGGTGAGCGCTCCGGGGGTCTCCTGCGTGATCGCGAGACGATCCGCGATGGGCGAACCGGGGTAGCTGCACTCGCCGAGCACCACATCGGCCAGCTTCGCGCCGGCGATGCGCAAGAGCGCCTGCAACGACTCGCGCAGCGGCATCCACCCGCGCGCCGAAGGATCGAGCAACCGCGGCATGCACCAACGATCGGACACGCTCGCGAGCTCGATCGCAGGCCCGACGATCGCGCGCACGAGCGTCGCGAGCGACCCGTCGACGCGAGCGCAGATCA
>DASZPU010000596.1:0-4282 GCA_035550195.1 Nannocystaceae bacterium | reverse complement strand
CGCGCATCGCAGGGCTCGCCGCGATGTTGCTCGGGCGCCATGTAGCCGAGCGTGCCGAGCACCGCACCGGTGCTCGTGACGCTGGTGACGTCGATCGCTGCGCCGTTGCTCGCTCGGCCCGGCTCGCGCTCGCTCGCGATGCCCGCGAGCCCGAAGTCCGCGACCTTGATCGTCCCGCTCGCGGTGCGCAACACGTTGTCGGGCTTGAAGTCGCGATGCACGATGCCTGCGGCGTGCGCGGCCGCGAGCCCTTCACCGGCGGCGCGGAAGATCGCGACCAGCTCGCGCCAGTGCAGCGCGCTGCGTTGCTCCGCGAGGTACGTGCGCAAGCTCGAGCCCACCACGAACTCGAGCGCGATGAAGAGCCGCCCGTCGGCTTCGTCGGCCTCGAAGATCTGCACGACGTTGGGATGGGACAGCCGCGCCATCGCCCGCGCCTCGCGGAGGAATCGCGCGCGCGTGGTGTCCTGATCCGCGAGGTGACCGTGGATGAACTTGATCGCGACCTTGCGATCGAGCATCGCGTCGTAGGCGGAGTACACGACCCCCATGCCGCCGGCGCCGAGGCGGTCGACGAGCACGTAACGGCCGGCGCGCTTGGCCTCGCCGGCCACGCCGAACAGTCGCTCGCGGGCCGCGCGTGCGATGAGCTCGACCTCGAACGAGTCGCCGACCAGGAACGAATCCGACTCCGCGTGCAGCCCTCGGCGCGCCGGCTCGGTCTCGTCGCCCGCGATCGACGGCGCGGCGGATGCGAGTGTGTTCGGATCGCTCACGACTCGCCTCAGCTGCCGACGATGATGAATGCGCCCCAGTAGTAGGGATGATCGCGACGCGGCTGCGAATACGGCGGCGGCGGCGGTGCGATCGGGGCCTTGGCCTTGCTCTTCCGCGACGGCTTCGTCGTCGTCGGTGCCGTGGGCGCTTCGATCGGCGCAGCCGGCAGCGTGCCGTCGCGCACCGCGAGCTTCGCGTTGCGCAGCGCTGCGCCACCGGACTCGCCCGCTTGCAAGCGACGGTAGAACTCGATCATGAGCGCTTCGGTCGCGAGCGAGTCGACGCTCCACAGCGACACCACCACCGACTCGCTGCCCGCGAGCATGAACGCGCGGCTCATGCCGAGCACACCTTCACCACTGGCCGAATCACCCGCGCCGGTCTTGCACGCCGACAGCACGGTGAGCCGTGCGGAGAGCTCGAGCTCGGCCGCCTCGCTCGCGGTGAGGAAGCCGTCGCCGTCGGGCTCCGCCGCGAGCACGAGCGCGGGCTCGTCGATGCCCGGCACGTCGCGCCCGAGGATCCCGTGCGTCGCGAAGTGCACGATGCCGAAGTCGCCGAGCGGCATGTGCGTGATCGTCGACTCGCGCGCGTCGGTGCCGAAGAGCAGCTTCGCGTTGCCGCCGAGCGTGCGTGCGATCGACTCGAGCTCGCGCCGCGTCTCCGGCAGCGCGACGAAGTAGCCCTCGCTGGCCGCACGTGCGGTCGCCTGCAGCTCGGTGTTCGCGAGCGCGACCTCCGGGATCGGCCCGTACACCGGATCGCCGACGCCGAGCAGCGTGGTCGCAGTGATGTTGCGCGACGGCGCCAGCATGAGCGCGAGCGAAGGCGTGACTTCGACGTCGGTGCGTTCGACCAGCGGTGCGTAGCGCTCGCGATCGAGGTCGAGTAGATCGAACGGCACGGCATTGAGCGCGCCGTCGGGGAGCACCACGAGCCTGCGCTTGCCTTCGATCATCGCGCGCGCAGGCAGCAGCAACGCACGACCGAGCAAGGTCAGCGTGTCGTCGAGCTCGGCCATCGGGCTCGACGGTGTTGCGAGCCCCGTCGCGATCGTCGAGGAGACGTGGCCGATCGTCTGCGCATCGAGGCCGATGAAGTGCACCGCGTACTCTTTGTCGGTGACCGCGAGCAACAACACCTCGTCGTCCATCACGACGTAGTCGAGCAGCGCGGCGTCGTGGCCGAGTGCGAGCCGCAGCTTGGCGAGGCTGTCGACCACGCCGAGCTGCTTGCCGCTCTCGGCCAACAGCTCGCCGAGCTGACGGGCACGCACCTGCTCGATCGCCGCGAGCGCGCCGACGAATGCTTGCTCGCCCGCCGCACCGCGGTGCTTCCGACTCTTGCGCGCGAGCGTACGCGCGAGCCCCCAGTAGCCGCGGCGCACGGAGGTGCGGAAGTAGACCGTGCGCTCGTCGACCGGGAAGCTGTCGCGCTGCCGCTCGGAGCGGGCGATGGCGTCGCGGTAGATCTTCTCGGCGGCGTCGAGCTCGTCGCCACGCTCCATCGCTTCGCCGAGCACGATGAGCTCGCGGATGTCGAGCTCGCGATTCGATCGGCCCGCGAGCTCGACACACTCGCGCGCCTTCGCGACCGCATCGTTCGCGCGCGCACGGGAGGCGAGGAACGCGTCCGTGCACGCGAAGTCGGCACGGCGGAACTCCGAGGTCTCGCCGCGCGCCGCCTTGCGACCGATCGCGAACAGCTTCTTCGCCGCGTCGTGCTCGCCCGCGATCGCGAACACCCGCGCGCCATCGAGGTACACCGGATACACGTCACCGTACGAGCGGCCCATGATGTCGTCGGCGCTGCGCGTGCCGATGAGCTCGGCCTGCTTCCACAGCCCGATGATCTCGGCGATCTCGATGCGACCGGTGGGGCTGTCCGTCGACGACGCGAGGACGTTCATGCGCTGGCGCAGCACCTCGTAGCGCGAGCGCCAGTCGGTGCCGTCGATCGAGTAGCGGCCGCCGAGGCCCGCGGTCGCGTCGACGCTGCCACCCGACTGCACCGCGGAGAAGCGGCTGCCCGCGAGGCTCTCGGCCAGCTTCCAGGTGAGCTCCGACGCCGCGAGGTCGCCCTTCGCGAGCTGGCTGCGCCACAGTCGGATCGCGGACTCGTAGTCGACCGGCGCCGCGCCATCCTGCTGCCCGAGCAGCGCGGCGATCTTGCCGGCGCGACCGGTGTGCTCGTACAGCCGCGCGAGCTCGGCGTTCGCACGCTCGTGATCGCCGTACTCGACGATCTCCTCGTAGTAGCGGTGCGCCTCCTCGTCGAGCTCCTTGTCGTAGCCGCGCGACTCCATCAGCAGCGAGATCGCGCGCATCGCCATCATGCGATAGCGGACGAGGTCGCCGGTCTTCTTGGTGAGCGGCGTGTTGATGAGCGAGCGCGCCGATCGCAGCGCACTGTCGGCGCCGTCGGGCCCCCGCGCCATGCGCTTCTTCCAGCGATGCTCGCGCTTCGCTTCCTTCGTGATCATGCGCCAACAACCGCCCGAGCCGAACACGAGCAGCAGCGACAACAACATGAGCGGGAGACGCATCGGATCGATCCTCAGAAGCGCAGCACGATGCCGCCGGGTGCGATGGCGACGCTGGTGTGGAGGAATTTCTCGGGATGGCGACGACGACGGATGCCCGCGACCGCGAGCGGCCAACCGATCGCCGCGATCGCTGCGGACGCACCGAAGAACCCACCGCTCGCGGCGTTCGGTTGCTTCGCGACACCGGCGATGCCACCGATCGTGAGGATGGTGCCGAGCGTGGCGAGCACGATGCCGGGGATGAAGAGGCGCCGACCCTTGCGAACGATGCGCTCGAGATCGGCTTGACGTTGCAGATCGTCGAGCGCGACGTGGGGCGTGTCGTCCGTCCGCTCGCCGGGCAACGTGGGCGTGCCGGGCGTGGTGCCGCCGGGCGCGTCGGGGTTCGCGATGAACACGAGCCCGCGCGTGCCGAGCTCCTTCTCGGCCGCGGCATCGTCGTGCGCTTCGACGCGACGACGCAACGCCGCCGCTTCGGCGGTGCCGTCTTGCGACCAGTCGGGTGTGGGCGGGCCGGCGAGCGCGAAGCTCAACGCGAGAGCGATCGGAGTGGGTGCCACCGGTCCTGGAGTGGGCCCAGCGGACTTTTCGATCCGTGCTGAATTCGCAGCCTCAGGGGGTGCTGGCGCCGCGATGCGGATTTTCGCGCGGCTAGCCCGAGCGCTTGCGGAGTCGCTGCACGAGCGTGACCACCGCGACCACGATGCCGCCCGCGACGAGGCCCGTGAGGAGATCGATCAGCATCGCGAGCGCACCACCGAGGGGCTCGACGAGGTGATGCAGCGGTGGGATGCCGTGCACGAGAATCCCGCCACCGACGAGGAACATCGCGACCGTGCCCGCGACCGACAGGCCCTTCATGAGCCACGGCGCGCTGCGGAGGATCGCGCGGCCGAGGCCTTCGGTGCGCTTGCGCTTCGACAGCGACATCCCGAGATCGTCGAGCTTCACGATGCCCGC
>DASZPU010000595.1:0-21886 GCA_035550195.1 Nannocystaceae bacterium | reverse complement strand
CTCAGCACGCGCGACTTCAACCTCTTCGTCGCGCTCTTCGTCGAGGAGCGACCCCCGGCCGACGTCGCGAGTGACATCGGAATGACGGCGGGCGCCGTCTATCAGTGGAGCTCGCGATTTCGCAGGCAAATGATGCCGCGTTTGCTGCGCCTCATCGACGAAGGGCCGCCGGAGCGGCCCAATGCGGCGCCCGCGGGGAACATTGTCAAGCCGGAGCCTGCACGCCCGTAGGGGATGACGAGCACGTGGAGCACGAGGACCCATTGGACGCACTGATCGAGCTCGAGCGAGCCCGCCTCGCCCCCGATTGGGAAGACGTCGCCGCAGGTCGAGCTTCGGCCGACGACGTCGCGCAGCGGGTCCGCGCGCGTGGGGTCTGCAGCGAGGAGGAGATCTCCCGCGCACGCGAGCTCTTCGAGCCGTTGTCGACGGACTTCGAAGCGGCGCTCGTCGAGCGCTTGATCCCGACCGCAACCGTGCCGACCAGCCATCGCGACGCGATCGGGATCGAGCGCGACCCGGCCTTTTGGCGGCGCCCGGTCGTGCTCGGCACCGCAGTCGCGGCGCTCGCCGCCGCTGCGATCGCGATCGTGTGGATGCGTCCGAGCGAGACGCCGCGCACCGAAGCAAAGATCGCGATGGCTGGTCCGGCGATCCCGTCGCACGAGCTCATGCTCACCGGCGTCGCCGACGTGCGTGGTAGCGGCGACAGCAACGTCTCCGTGCCCGCCGGTGGCTCGCTGCGCGTCGCGCTGCGCCCGGCCACGCGCTACAACTTCACGCCGATCGTGTGGGCTTGTCTCGCGCACGACGGTCAGTCGCGCCCGATCACGATCGCGACCGATCGCGTCGTGCCGGGCGAGACCATCAGTGCCGCCGTCGCGATCCCTGCCGATCTGACGCCGGGCGCGTGGGAGCTCGTCACCATGGTCGCGAGCCGAGCCGTGCCGCAGGCCGAGCGCAGCTGCGATGTCGCCGAAGCGAGCGATCTGCAGGTGCGTCGCGGCTCGTTCCGCGTCACCGCGCCGCGCTGATCAATCCGCGAACGGATCCTTGAGATCGGTGCCCTTGTCGCGCGGACGCGTCGGCGGGGCCGGGTCCGCGGGCGCTTCCGCCGGCGCAGCGACGTGCTCGTCGGCCGGCTCGCGCGGTGCTTCCTCGACGGGCTCGTCGTCGATCGCCGGCGGCGGATCGTCGAGCGCGGCATCGCCACCGTCCGCGGTGGGCAGCTCGACCTCGCGCGGCGCCTCGGCGATCGCTGCTCGGCGCGCACGGGCGTGGGGCTTGTGCGGCGTCGCGTCGGGCGTGTCGCGCAGACGCGTCGACACCACCTCGGCGAGGATCGAAGGTTCCTCCGGCGACGGTGCGATCTCGGCGGGCACCGGCTCGACCGGCACGCGCACGATCGGTGCGCGCTCGCTCGGCTGCATCGCCAACGCGACGCGCGGCGACGCGAGCTCGGTGAGGCTCACCGACGCGAGCGCGGGCGGCTCCTCGCGCAACGACCAGTAGCCGAGCACGAGCGCGCTCGCGGTCGCGACGGCGGCGACGCGCTCGAGCACGCGCCCCAGCGGGCCGCCCCACTTCGTCTGCTGTCGCTGCGCATGGACGATGTCTTGCGCGAGCGCGGCCATCGACGGGTGACGATCGTCGGCATCCTTCGCCATCGCCTTGCGCACGACGTCGCGCAACGCCGGGCAGAGCGCCGGTACGAGCGCGCCGGGATCGGGCACCGGCGAGTGCAGGTGCGCGGCGAGTTGCTCCGCCGCGCACGAGCCTTCGTAGGGCTTGCGTCCGGTGAGCAGCTCGAAGAAGAGCCCGCCCGCGGCGTACACGTCGACGCGATGATCGAACGGTTCGGCGCGCGCCTGCTCGGGCGCCATGTAGTCGGGCGTGCCGACGATGCAGCCCACCTCGGTGCGCGCGCGTGCAGCCGCGCGCACCGTATGCGACGCCTCGGGGGTGATGCGCGCGATGCCGAAGTCGAGCACCTTGATGAAGTCGGGGTTGCTCGTTCGCGGCGTGCGGAAGCAGTTGTCGGGCTTGAGATCGCGATGAATGATGCCGTGCGTGTGTGCGGCCTGCAGCGCGCTGCAGATCTGCAACATGATCGCGCACGCGCGTGCGGGCGGAAGTGGGCCCTCCGCATCGACGAGATCGCCGAGCGTCTCGCCCTGCAGCAGCTCCATCACCGAGAACACCACGCCGTCGGCGGTGACGCCGAAGTCGTTCACCTCGACGACGTTCTCGTGGATCACCCGCGACGTGACGCGGGCTTCTTGGAGGAAGCGCTCGACCGCATCGGGCAAACCTTCGATCGCGCCGTCGAGAACCTTGATCGCGACCGGCTTGTCGATCGTCTTGTGGCGACCGCGATACACGGTGGCCATGCCGCCGTGCCCGATCTCGGCTTCGACTTCGTAGCGCGCCAGCAGCTCCGTGCCCTCGAGCTTGCGCCCGCGTGGCCGTCGACTGCGACGCTCGATCGGTTGCGAGAACGACGGCTCGACGATCGCAGTGACCGCTTCTGCGCCGCGTGCAACGTCATCGACGAGAGGAGGAATATGGTACGTGAGCTCGGACAAGCGACGACCCCTCGGTGAGGAGGTGCCGCCATGCAGTCAGCAAGGACCGCGCCAGCGATGAACGGGCCTGATCCGGCGAATGGCCGTGCCGCCGCGCCCAGCTGTGGCGCGGCGGTGTGAGCAGGCCCGCCCTGCGGCGCTCCGGGCGTCTCATTCGGCGCGCTCGAGCACCGCGCCGGCACCGAGGCCACCCGCGGCGCAGATGCCGAGCAGCGCGTAGCGCTTGCCGGTCTCGTGGAGCTCGTTCGCCATCGTCGTGACCATGCGTGCGCCCGTGGCTCCGAACGGATGCCCCAGCGCGACGGAACCGCCGTGCACGTTGAGCTTCGCGGGATCGACTTCGCCCACTGCGCGATCACGACCGAGCCGCGCACGCGCGAACGCGTCGCTGCCGAGCATCTTCAGCACCGACAGCACTTGCGCCGCGAAGGCCTCGTGCATGTCGACGAGATCCATGTCGGCCAGGGTGAGGCCGGCGCGATCGAGCGCCATCGGCATCGCGAGCGCGGGGCCCATGAGCAGCTGATCGGCCGGGTCGACGCCCGTGTACGCCCAGGAACGGAAGTACGCGAGCGGCTTCATCCCCAGCGCGCGCGCCTTCTCTTCGCTCATCAAGAGCACCGCCGACGCGCCGTCGGTGAGCGCGCTGGAGTTGCCCGCGGTGAGCGTGCCGTCCTTCGCAAACACCGGACGCAGCTTCGCGAGCTTGTCCATGCTGGTATCGGCGCGGACGATCGTGTCGGCGGTGACGACCTTGCCGCCTTCGGTCTCGACCTTGCAGATCTCCTTGCGGAGGCGCCCGCTCGCGATCGCAGCCGCGGCGCGATGGTGCGAGCGCATCGCGAACTCGTCCTGCGCCTCGCGCGAGATCTCGTTGCGCTTCGCCATCTCTTCCGCCGACTCGCCCATCACCTGACCGGTCGTGCGCTCGGCGATCTTCGGCATCTTCGGCAGCACCTCGGACAGCGGCACGAGCTGGCTCAGCACGCCGAGATAGTCCTTCGGTGTGGCCTTGCCGAACGCGAGCGGAGCGAGCGCGTGCACGACCTTCTGCGGCAGCTTGAGCTCGGCGTTGCTGGTGGAATCCGAGCCGCCGGCGATCGCGACGTCGTACTCGCCGCGCTCGATCGCCGCGGCGGCCGTCGTGACCGCCTGCAGACCCGAGGCGCACGCGCGCGTGACGGTGTGGCCTTCGACGCGCGCGGGCAGGCGCAAATCGAGCGCGATCTCGCGGGCGACGTTGGGCGCGAGCCCGGGCAGGATCACGCCGCCCCACACGATCGCATCGAGCGCTTCGCGATCGACCTGCGTCTTGTCGAGCAGCGCGGAGACGACCGCATCACCGAGCGCGATGGTGTCGAGCTTGAGGAATTCCGCGAACGCCTTCACGAAGGGGGTGCGCAGACCCGCGACGACGACGGCGCGGCGATCCTTGGGAGGGGTGTAGATCTTCTTCGACATGATTCCTTTGGCGGGCTAGCGCCCGATCAGGGCTCCACCACACACGCGCAACACTTGACCCGTGATGCCGACGGCACCCGGGCTCGCGAGGAATGCGATCGCTTCGCCGACGTCCTGCGGCAGGCCGCCTTGTCCGAGGTTGGACAAGCGTCGCCCCGCTTCGCGGATCATCACCGGGATCGCGGCGGTCAGCCGCGTCTCGATGAAGCCGGGCGCGATCGCGTTGACGGTGATGCCGCGCGCGGCAGTGTGCTTCGCCATGCGCGACACCCAGCCGATGAGCCCGGCCTTGCTGGCCGCGTAGTTGGTCTGGCCCATGTTGCCGGCGATGCCCGCGACCGACGACAGACAGATCACGCGACCTTCGTTCTTCAGCGTGCCTTCGAGCAGCGCCGCGGTGATCTTGGTGACCGCTTGCAGGTTGACGTCGATGGCCTGATCCCAGGCTTCGGGCTTCATCTTCGCGAGCGTCTTGTCGCGCGTGATGCCGGCGTTGTGCACGACGATGTCGACGCCACCGTGCTTGGTCTTCAGCTCGGAGACGACGGTGCTCGCCACGTCGGGCGTGCCGAGATCCGCGAGCAAGAGCGAGCCGCCGACCTTGCGCGCGACCTGACTGAGCAGCGCATCGTCTTGCGGGCGATCGAGGCACACGACGTGTGCGCCCTCGGCTGCGAGCAGCTCCGCGGTCGCTTCGCCGATGCCACGCGCAGCGCCGGTGACGAGCGCGATCTTGCCTTGCAGCGCGCGCACCCACTTCGGATGCGACGGCGCCTTGGTGTCGGCGGTGACCGTGAGCGGTTGCCCCGACACGAACGCGGAGCGATCCGACAACAGGAAGCGCAGCGGACCTTCGAGGCGATCCTCCGCGCCCTTGTCGACGTACAAGAGCTGCGCCGTGGAGCCGCGCTTGCCCAGCTCCTTCGCGAGGCTGCGCACGAAGCCCTCGAGCGCCGCGTGTGCGGCGGCCGCGTTCGCCGACTCGAACGAGCCCGGCGGACGACCGATGACCAACGCGCGCCCGCAGTTCTTCACGCGCACGACGAGCGGATGGAAGAAGTCGTAGAGCGCGCGCAGCTGGCCGGGATCGGAGAGCCCGGTGGCGTCGAACACCAACGAGCGCACGCGCCCCGCACCTTCGGCGGCAGGATCGACGAGCTTCGCGGGACGGCCGAACGCTTCACCCGGCGCTGCGAAGGCCCGCTGCAACGCGGGCGTGGTGACCTGCGGCGACGCGCCGGCGCTGGTGAGCGTGCGCGCGAGGACGTCGGCGATCGCGTCGTTGTCGGTGAACTGACCGACGACCACGTCGTCGTCGTGCAGCGGACGCTCGTCGACCGGACCATCGGCGCGACGCAATCGCGTCGGCACCGGCACCGGCAGACCGAGGGTCTGGATCAACTTTCGGGCAGCTTGGTTCTCGAGGAGAAAATCGCTCATGACACTTGGGACTCGGTGCGGGTGAAGGTGCCGGCAAGATACGCCGGACCACCGGGCGCGTCGCCGACGAAGAGTTGATCGCCGTCCACGTAGAGCCCCACCTTCGCGGGCAGCACGAGCGGCTTGGTGAACTTCACGTCGACGACCTTCAGCGCGTGCACGCTGCCGCTGAACATCGTGCGCTGCAGGCCTTCGATCGCGCGCGCCATCGTGGCGAAGCCGTGCAAGATGGTGGAGCGGAAGCCGAACGCGCGCGCGTACGGGCGCACCCAGTGCACCGGGTTGAAGTCGCCGGTGAGCTTCGCGAAGTCGAGCCCGGCCTGCATGCCGATGCGCCAGCGCTGCAGCTCTTCGGCGTGCTCGGGCACGCGCACGGTGTCGCGCTTCGGCGCTGGCGCGCCGTTGCCGTTCTTCGCCTTCGGATCGCCGAGCGGAACGATCGCGTAGAGATCCGCGATCACGGCGTCGGGCACCTCGATCGTGCCGGTGACGATGCGCTGGTGGATGACCGCGCGGCGCTCGTTCTCGTCGATGTCCTCGAGCCGCGCGCGCACCTCGAGCGGCTGATCGCCGGGCAAGGGCGCGTTCATCTGCAGTCGGCAGCCGCCGTTGAGCACGCGCACGAGCGGGTAGGGCAGGCCGTCGAGCGTGCGCGCCGTGAGCGGGAAGCCCCACTGCGGGAACAGGTGGGCCGGAACGATTCCTTTATATGCACCGGCGTCACCGCCGACGTTGCGCACGTAGTCGCGGACGAGCGCGGCGGGTCGCGGCGGAATCGTCTCGTGGATCTCCTGCGACGGAATCGGCGGCATGCCGCTCGGTGCGGGTCGACCGAGCCGCGCGTCGAGCTGCTGGCGAAAGGCGGTGAGCGCCGCGCGTCCGAGCGTGGCGAGCACCGGGCCCTGTTGGAGCACGTGCTTGTTCGAGACGGCCATGATTCCTCTACTCGGCCGCTTGCGCGGTCTGCTTCTCGTCCTGCTGCAGCTTCGCGAGCAGCTCGGCGCCGGTGGTCTGGATCTCGTCGAGCAGGTGACGGCAGCGCGGCTCGGCGCGCACGAGGTGGCGCTTGAGCACGTCCGCACGCTCGGCGTGCTGCTTGCTCTGCTCGAGCAGGATCTCGGCGATCGCGGCGTCGGTCATCATGCGCGTGAGTCGTTCCGCGTGCAGCATCGCGTAGGCGAAGTCGCGCTTGGGATTCCAGTCCTGACGTAGACGCTTCGGCCACTCGCCGAGCGGCTTGTCGGTGAGCGAGCGGAACTTGTCGGTCGCGGTCTTGCGCACGAGGAACTGCTGCGCGTCGAGCACGAGCGACTGCAGCTTCGCCACGCGCCGCTCGAGCGGATCGCGGGCGGAGAGGCTCCGCCAGCGCGCCTGGGCCATGCTCTTCACGAACTCCTGCGGTGCCTTCATCACGGCGCCCAGCGCATCCTTCATCGCCATGAGCGACTGGATCTGGCTGGTACCTTCGTAGATCGGCATCACCAGCGCATCGCGCAGCAGCTTCTCCGCGCCGTACTCCTTCATGTAGCCGTTGCCGCCGTGGATCTGCATGTTGCGGCGGGCCATCTCGACCGCCTTCTCGGCGGCGATGTACTTGAGCAGCGGCGTGACCTTGCGAGCGTTGCGCTTGTGCTGCTTGGATCTGCGCTCGATCTGCTTCGCGCGGTGATCGCCGACGCCGTCCTCGTTCATGCGCGTCGCGAACAGCTCGTACTTCGTGGCGAGCTCCTCGTGGTACGCGCCGTACATCGCGAGCGCGCGCATGCCCTGGATGTCGGTCTTCATCTCGTCGAGCATGTCGGCGATCATCTCGTGGCGATCGATGGTCTTGCCCATCGACGGCCGCTGGGACGCGTAGTCCTTCGCCATGCGGTAGGCGGCCTCGCACAACCCGATCGACTCGAAGCCGACGCCGAGTCGCGCGTTGTTCATCAGCGTCAGCATGTACTTGAAGCCCTCGCCGCGCTCGCCGAGCAGGATCGCCGGCGCGCGATCGAAGCCGAGCGCCGCGGTACACGAGCCGTGGTGACCGAGCTTCTCCTCGACGCGATCGATGGTGACGAAGCGCTTGCGGCGACCCTGCGCATCGTCTTCCCACGCGGGCACGAGGAAGAACGACAGCCCGCCGAGACCCGCGAGCGGATCCTCCTCAGTGCCGGGCTTCGCCTTCTCGGTGCGCGCGATGACGAAGTGATACTTGCCGTGGCCCGAGGTGATGAAGATCTTCTGGCCGGTGACGAACCAGTTGCCGTGCTCGTCTTGCTCGCCGACGGTGCGCATCGACGCCATGTCGCTGCCGGCGTCGGGCTCGGTGATGCACATCGTGCCCCACGCATCGCCTCGCGCGACCTCCTCGATCCACGACTGGAAACGCGTCTCGGTGATCTTCGCGCCGTCGAACTTGGTGCTGCCCTCGCGGATCGAGAAGATCAGCAGCGCGAGCGCGATGCCGCCGTGGAAGCCGTGGTGGGCCATCACGGACACGTCGCCGCGTGCGAACACCTCGGTGTTCACGAAGTAGCAGAGCAGCGGGCTGTTCATGCCGCCGAGCTCGCGCGGCACGCAGAGCCAGTGCAGATCGAGCTCTTTGATCTGCCGGAAGATCTCGTTCATGCGCGCGGGCAGGATCGCCTCGCCGTCCTTCATCGTGATCGGCTGCTTGTCGATCTCGACGCCGGCGGGCGCGACCTCGTCGGCGACGAAGCGTCCGACCATCTCGGCCATGTCACGGTAGCTCGCGACCGCATCCGCGACGCTGGCGGGGCCGCCTTCGTCGCCCTTCAGCCCGCGCTCGGTGGCTTCCACGAGCGGACCCCAGTCGAGGCCCTTCTCGAAGTAGTAGAGGAGATCGTCGTTGTCGGTGAAGAAGTTGGCCATGTTCGTCCTCAGGCGTTGGAGGCTCGGCTCGTGAGCGCGCTGCGCTCGGATGGGGCGATGAAGAGGCTGGACTTGGCGACGCGCAGCATCTCTTTGAGCAGGCGTCGTGCGGTCTCGAGATCGTCGGCGGGCGCATCGTTCAGCAGCGCGCGGATGCTCGCGTGCGTGGCGAAGCCGCAGAGCACGAGGTTGATCACCTGGGCGACGTACGCCTCGGGATCGACGTCCTTGTGCACGCGACCTTGTTCCTGACCCTTGCGGATGTAGTCGCAGACGATCTTCGCCCACGGCTGCACGCGCAGCGCGACCAGCGGTGCGATCTCTTCGGGGCGA
This sequence comes from Nannocystaceae bacterium, assembly GCA_035550195.1. Lineage (GTDB taxonomy): Bacteria > Myxococcota_A > Polyangia > Nannocystales > Nannocystaceae > Xiheibacterium. The sequence goes on along the minus strand of DASZPU010000595.1, from coordinate 13,190 downwards.
TCGAGCAGCTCGCGCAACAACAGGCGCGCACGATCGTGATCGTCTTCGAAGAAGGTCAGGATCTCGCTCGCGATCGCGTCGAACTGTTCGGGCCCCGAGGTCGCCGCGCGGAGGATCCGCGGCACCGCTTCGTTCCAGTGCGCGAGCATTTGATCGAGCACGCCGCGGCGCAGCTCGTCCTTGCTCGGGAAGTGGTAGAGCAGCGACGGCTTGCGGATGCCGACCGCTTTGGCGATGTCGCGCAGCGATGCGCCGACGAAGCCGTGGCGCGCGAACAGGCGCGTGGCCTGGTCGAGGATCCGTTGCGCGACGTCGGGTCGCCCTGTCCGCTCGTTCGGCATTCGCCTGCCCGGTGGGTAGGCAGTTCTCTACCACTCGGTAGGCATAGCGGCAAGCGGAGCGATATTGACCGTAATAAAAGTATCGTGCGTCACGTCTGTCGCTGGAATGACCGCCGGCGGCCCGGTCCAAGTGTCCGTGCCGCGATCGATCTCGTCCCGCTCGGTGCTGGCGCTCCTGCTGTTCGGGGCCGCGTGCGTCGACGACATCAGCGAGTCGAATCTGTCCGCGAGCGGATCGGAGAGCAGCGGAAGCTCGCCGACCGAGGCCACGATCACCGCGACGTCGGCGACGACGCTCGATACGAGCGGTCCGACGATGGGCTCGATGTCGAGCGCCGACAGCACGGACAGCGGCACGACCGACGAGCCCACGACGAGCGGCACGAGCAGCGACACCGACAGCGGCACGAGCGATACGGGCAGCAGCGACAGCGGCAGCAGCGACACCGGGCAGCTGCCGTGCTCCGACAACCGCGAGTGCGACGACCTCTTGCCGTGCAACGGCGTCGAGACCTGCGAAGGAGGATTCTGCGCCGCTGGTGATCCGGTGGTGTGCGACGACGGCGTGCCGTGTACCGCCGATGCGTGCGACGAGCAGACCGCGGGGTGCATCGCGATCGCGCTCGACAGCAACTGCGACGACGGCAGCTTCTGCAACGGCGCCGAGATCTGCGATCCGGTGAGCGACTGTCAGCCCGGCGTCGCGATCACCTGCGACGACGGCGTCGACTGCACCAACGACAGCTGCGACGAGGTCGCCGACGCGTGCGCCTTCGTCACCGACGCGATGCAGTGCGACGACGGCACGTTCTGCAACGGCGTCGAGACCTGCGATGCCGTGCTCGGCTGCGTGCCCGAGGCCGACTTCGGCTGCGAAGACTTCGTGCTGTGCACGATCGACAGCTGCGACGAAGACGCGGACACCTGCGTGCACGCGCCCGACGACAGCGTCTGCGACAACTCGGTGATCTGCGACGGTGAAGAGGTCTGCGACGAGGTCGCGGGCTGCGGGCCGGGCGATGCGGTCGACTGCGGCGACGACGGCATCGCATGCACGGTCGACGCGTGCAACGAGCTCACCGGCTTCTGCGAGACCACACTCGACAACGATGCGTGCGAAGACGGCGAGTTCTGCTCGGACGTCGGCTGCATCCTCGGCGATCCCTGCGAAGACGCGTCGACCTGTCAGGACGGGATCGCGTGCAACGGCGACGAGGTCTGCGCGCCCGGGCCCGGTGGCGGTGTGTGTGCCCCGGGCACGCCGATCGACTGCGACGACGGCATCGCATGCACGGCCGACGCGTGCGCCGAGCCCGGTACCTGCGAGTACACGCCGATCGACGGCCTGTGCAACGACGGCAATCCCTGCGACGGCGTCGAGAGCTGCGTGGTCGGGACCGGCTGCGTCGACGGCCAGGACCTCGTGTGCGACGACGGTGTCGACTGCACGATCGACCTGTGTGTCACGAACTTCGGCTGCAACCAGATCCCCAACAACATCGCCTGTGACGACGGTACGTTCTGCAACGGCGCCGAGACCTGCGATCTCTTCTCGGGCTGTCAGGACGGCGCGCCGGTCGTGTGCGGCAGCGACGGCATCGCGTGCACCGACGACGTGTGCAACGAGCAGCTCAACGGTTGCGTGCACAGCCCGAACAACGACCTGTGCCCGTGCGGTCAGGAGTGCAGCGTCGCGATCGGTGGCTGCGGCAACGATTGCGATCTCGCGATGTGCGACGGGCATCTCTACGCGTGCGGTGACTGCACCGACAACGACAGCGACTGCGACGTCGACGACCACGACTCCAACTGTTTCGGTCCGTGCTCGGACAACGAGTCGGGCCTCGATGGCTTGATCCCTGGACAGGACAACGCGCCGTGCAAGCACGACTGCTACTTCGACGGCAACTCCGGCTCCGGCAACGACGACTGCTATTGGAGTCACGAATGCGATCCGCTCGAGCCGTCGGCGACGACGTGCGAGTACGATCCCGACGCCAACATCCCCGGCTACGGCGGCAACGACGACTGCACGAACGCGGCGATGAGCCAGTCCGCCGGGTGCGAATCGTTCTGCGAGCCGCTCACACCCAACGGCTGCGACTGCTTCGGCTGCTGCCAAGTGGACCTCGGCAACGAGACCGTCACCGTCTATCTGGGCAGCAAGGAGGACGGCAACGGCGAGTCGACGTGCACGACCGAGGTGCTCGACGATCCCGAGCTCTGCCATCCGTGCACGCAGGTGCCGGCGTGCATCAACACCTGCGATGCGTGCGAGGTGTGCTTCGGCGACCCCGGACCGTTGCCGCCCGAGTGCGGCGGCGAGCAGATCTGTCCGGACGACCAGCAGGCGTGCGGTCAGCCCGGCCAGGACCCGTGCCCCGAGGGGGAGTTCTGCCTCACGGGTTGCTGCCAGCAGTTCTGATCGGCCCCGAACGGAACCTGCGGGCGCGTGTGACGTGGCCGATCGGACAAGGCCCTTTCCGAGCGGGCGATGACTGGGGCACGCTCTCGGCGGAACGATGATGGAACGGCGCTCGAGGGGTGCGCGGACCGGGGCGGCCGTGTGGGTCGTCGGGCTGCTCGCGGCCTGCGCCGAGCTGAATCCCGACTACCTCGGACCACCGAGCCACGTCGAGACCGCGAGCGAGTCGAGCAGCGACGCGAGCGGCGGTGCCACGAGCACCACGCTCGGCACGAGCGCCACCACGTCGTCGACCGACGGCGGCACCGACGAGACCACGGCCGCGCCGATGTGCACGGACCCGGAGATCCTCTGCGACGACGCATGCGTGGATCCCCTCAAGAACATCCTCGACTGCGGCGGCTGTGATCAGCCGTGCGCGATGACGCAGGTCTGCTTCGAGGGCGACTGCGTGCTGAACTGCCCGGTGCGTGCACCGAACGCGTGCGGGCTCGAGTGCGTCGACCTCACGAAGGACGTGATGCACTGCGGGCTCTGCGAGATCGCGTGCGACCCGGGTCAGTTCTGTGTCGACAGCGCGTGCGCAAACGAGTGCCCGGTCGACACGATGCCATGCGGCACTCGTTGTGCTGACATCATGTCGAGCCACCAACACTGCGGCGGTTGCGATCAGCCGTGCAGCGACACCGAGCTCTGCGACGCGGGTACCTGCGTCACCGGCTGTCCCGACGGGCTCAGCGTCTGTGGCGACACCTGCGTCGACACGATGGAGGACGAGGCGCACTGCGGCAGCTGCGATCACGCCTGCGGTGCGGGCCAGTACTGCGAAGGTGGCATGTGCCTCGGTGCGTGCCCGCAGGGCCTGGTCGAGTGTTCGGACGACTGTGCCGACACGCAGAGCGAGCGGAAGAACTGCGGCGGCTGCAACCAGCACTGTTTCGCGTCGGAGATCTGCGTCGCCGGCGAGTGCACGTGCCCCGACGGCACCACGCTGTGCGGCAACAAGTGCGTCGATCTCACCTCCGATTCGCAGCACTGCGGCGACTGCATGAACGGTTGTGACAACGACCAGACCTGCGTCGCGAGCGAGTGTACCGCCGATTGCACGGATCCCGACGACAGCGTGTGCAACAACATGTGCGTCGACACGAACACGAGCGAGCAGCACTGCGGTGCCTGCAACGATCCGTGTCCGGCCTCCTCTTCGTGCACGATGGGCGTGTGCGATTGCAATGGTCAGAACGAGCTCTGCGGCGACATGTGCGTGAACACGAACACGAGCGAAGAACACTGCGGCGGCTGTGACATGCCGTGCGCCGGGACGTGCATGAATGGCAACTGCATCTGAGCTGCTCTCCGCCCTGCCGCTCGCGCTCGCGGTGGCGCTCGCGCCCGTGCACGCAGATGCGCGCGCGCCCGAGCGCCACATCGTCGCGATGCCGCTCGTCGTCGAGGGCACGCTGCCCGAGAACGTGCGCAAGGATCTGGGCGCGCGCTTCGTGAAGGGGCTCGGCGGTGATGCCGATCCCGCGGACGCCAACGCGGCGACGTGCACCGACGCGGCGTGTTGGCAGTCGCGTGCGGGCGAGCTGGGCGCGTCGCACTTCGTCGTCGCGAAGCTCACCGTCGCCGATCGCGACTACGACGTGCAGGCCGAGCTGATCGACGGCACGAGCGGCAAGGTGCTCGCCAGCGCGGCGCGACGCTGCGAGATCTGTGGCTACGACGAGGTCGCCGAGACCGTCGACGACGTCGCGGGCTTGTTGCGCCGCAAGCTCGGTGCGGCATCCGCCACGTTGCCGGTGCTCGCGGTGAAGAGCACGCCGCCCGGCGCACTGGTCACGGTCGATGGCGAGCGCGTCGGCACCACGCCGCTGCAGATCGACGTCGCACCCGGGGCCCACGACGTGCGCGTCAGCAAGCTCGGCTACGTCGCGAAGCTCGAGCGCGTGGTGATGGTCGAGGGCGTCCGCCAAGACGTCGAAGCGACGCTGGCGATCGCGCCCGATGAAGAGCGTGCGCGCGGTCGCTCGGGCATGCGCATCGGTGGTGCGGTCGCGACCGCGATCGGCCTCGCGGGTCTCGGCGTCGGCATCGGCCTCGCGGTGCTCGACGAGAATCCCATCAAGTCGCGCTGCGGCGGCGACAACAAGGACATCGAAGGCAACTGCAAGTACCGCTACGACTCGCTCGGTGCCGGCATCGCGATCGCAGTGGTCGGCGGCGCTGCGCTGGCCACCGGCATCGCGCTGTTGATCGTCGACCGCAAACGCGATCGCGCGCGAAGAGTCGCGGTGCGCCCGAGCGCATACGGGATCGCGATCCGTTTCTGAGCCGATCAGGGCTGCAGCTTCGCGTCGACCTTCGCGATGCGAGCCGTCGCCGCGGCACTGCCGAGCTTCTGGGCCTCGACGTACTCGTGCTTCGCGTCCTCGTAGCGGTAGAGCTTGAAGTACGCGTCGCCGAGCCGAATGCGATACTCCGCGCTCTTGGGCGCCATGCGCACGGCCTTCTTCGCGTAGGTGGACGCGCGCGCGTAGTCACCGGAGTGGAACGCGACGTCGGACAAGCCGATCATCGCAGCGTGACTCTTGCCGTCGAGGGCGAGCGCGCGCTCGAACGCCTTGCGCGCCTCGGAAAGGCGACCGCTGTCGCGCGCACGATTGCCTTCGGCGACCAGCGCCGACGCAGCCGCGGGATCGCGATCGCGACCCGTGGGCAGGGTGGGTGCATCGGTCGGCGTCGCGACCGCTTCGGTCGGGACGATGTCCGCCGGCGGTGCTGCGACGCTCGGGCTCGGTGAAGGCTCCGCGGCCACGACCGTCGGTGCGCTCGGCTTCTTCGCGCGCGCACGCGTGGGCGCCGACGCGAGCTTCGCGAGGCTCTCCTCCGTGGTCGAAGCGCGCGCACGCGGAGCCGAGCGCAGCTTCGCGACCTTCTCCTCGCGCTTCGCAGGATCGCTCTCGGCGAGCGCGATGAGGGGCTCGGCCGCGACCAGCTCGGCCTGCGAGAACGAGCTCGTCTCGGCCTTCTGCCGCAACAGCGCGAGCTGCCCCGGAGTGAGGATCGCTCGGCTCGCCGCGTGGGAGTTGTCGGGCGTGAACACCAGCGCTTCGGCGTAGTAGTCGATCGCGAACGGTTGCCCGCCTTCGCGCTCCCAGTACTCGTCACCGAGTCGCACGAGCGTGTCCGCGAACTCGTGACGCAGACGCTGGGCTTGCTCGTACGCGGCGGCACCGAGCTCGACGCTCTTCGATTCGAGCTCGACCACCTTCGAGAATGCGGTGGGCTCGTCGGGCGCGTCGGGTGGCGGATACACAAAGTAGCTGTGCGCCGCGGCTTCGTAGGCCGCGAGCGCGAGCGCTTCGATGGGACCGCGGTTGGTCGCGAGCCCACGGTCGCGGTTCATGACCGCCCAGATCGCGACGGCGGCCAAGAGCACGATCGCGGCCGCGGCCGCGTACAACCACCGTCGGCTCGTGCCTGGGCGCGGCCGCCCCTGCATGTCGGGCATCTGCCGCAAGAGCTCGACTCTGCGCGCGGGATCGACATCCGGGATCGGCAGATCGTCCCAGGTGGTCTGCAGCTTGGCCTCGATCTGCGCCTCGCACAGCGCCGCCTCCAGCTCGATCATGCTGGGATAGCGATCGTCTTTGTGCTTCGCGAGACAGCGCATCACGACCTTGGAGAGCGCGGGATGGATCTCCGGACGACGCTGATGCGGGGGCACCGGCTTCTGATCGAGGTGGGCGCGCAGCACCGCCTCGATGCCGTCGCCGGTGAACGGCGGCTGTCCGCACAACATCTCGTAGGCCGTGCAACCGGCCGCGTAGATGTCGATGCGCGCGTCGACCTTCTGCCCGATGATCACTTCGGGCGCGAGATACGAGGGCGTGCCGGCAGCCGCGTGCGTGGCGACGTCGGCCTCGGACATCACGATCGCGATGCCGAAGTCCAGCACCTTCACGAAGTCGCGCCGCCCCTTGTGCTCGACGAGCGCGATGTTGTCGGGCTTGAGGTCGCGGTGCACGACGTGCTTCGCATGCGCGGCGGCCAGCGCCTTGCACACCTGACGCATGATCGCGATGACGCGCGCAGGCTCCATTGGCCCTTGATGCAGCTCGCGCGCGACGGTGCCGCCCTGCAGCAGCTCCATCACGAACAGCAAGCGGCCGTCGGGCAGCTCGGCGAAGTCACTGACGTCGGCGATGTGATCCGAGCCGATGAGCGAGACGAGGCGCGCCTCCTCGCGGAAGTGCTTCGTCACGGTCGGCTTGCGGCAGAACTCGTGGCGCAGCACCTTGAGCGCGACCCGTCGCTCGATGTCGACGTGGCGCGCTTCATAGACGACGCCCATGCCACCGTCGCCGATCCAACGCTCGATCACGTAGCGCGTCGTCGGCACTTGATCGCCGGGGCGCAGCTCGATGACGGTGACCTCGGGCTCGGCCGCGCCACCGAGTGCTTCCGCGATCCACGGCGCCGGTGCAGGTGCCGGCGTCGCACGGCGGTCGTCGTTCGCGACGGCGACGTCCGGCGGTCGCACGGGCAGACCGAACGGAAACATCGCGGTGTCGTTGAGCGTGCTGCCGGGCGGGCTGGAGGACATGGGGGGATCCCCGCGAGCCGACAGCATACGCCGTTCGCGGGCGCGCCCAGGCGGCCGTTGGCAATTCGGCCACCGCGGCGGCGGGCTCAGCCGTTCGCGACGCCGGGGCGCCGCGCTCGATCGTGGTCGAGCACCTCGCGGACCTTCGCGAGCAACGAGTCGGGCGTGATCGGCTTGGGCAAGAGCGGGATCTCTTCGCCGATGCCGTGGTGCCGCACCGCCGCAGCTTCGGTGTAGCCCGACATGAGCAGCACCGGCGTGTGCGATCGCAGTCGCGTGAAGTGTTGCACGAGCTCGCGTCCGCTCATGCGCGGGAGCACGACGTCGCTCATCAACAGATCGATGCGCTGCGCCGAGTCTTCGGCGAAGCGCAGCGCTTCGTCGGCGTCGCCGGCCGAGCACACCGTGTAGCCGAAGCGCTCGAGCACCTCGCACGCGACGCGTCGCAGCTGCTCGTCGTCCTCGACGATCAGCACGACCTCGTCGCCGTGCAGCGTCGCGGGTGCGTGCACCGGTCGCTCGGCCTCGACGCCCGCTTCGTCCGCCGGCAGATAGATGCGCACGACCGTGCCCTTGCCCGGCTCGCTGTACACGCGGATGTTGCCGCCGCTCTGTTTCACGAGCCCATACACCGTCGACAGCCCGAGCCCGGTGCCCTTGCCCGGTTCCTTCGTGGTGAAGAACGGCTCGAACATCCGCTTCTGCGTGGCCGCGTCCATGCCGTGGCCGGTGTCGCTGATCGCGAGCATCACGTGCCGACCCATGCGCGCGCCGACGTGCTCGCGCGCGTAGGCGTCGTCGAGCACGACCTCGGCGGCCTCGAGCAGCAGCTTGCCGCCGTCGGGCATCGCATCGCGGGCGTTCACGACCAGGTTCATGACGACCTGCTCGATGAGCCCGGGATCTCCGACCAGACGCGCGAGCTGGCGCGGGATGAGCGTTTCGAGCTCGATGTCCTCGCCGATGAGCCGGCGCAGCATCGGCTCGAAGCCCGCGATGATCTCGCCGAGATCGAGTGCGCGCGGAGCCAGCGGTTGCTGGCGACTGAACGCGAGCAGCTTGCGGGTGAGCTCGGCCGCACGCTGGGCGGCCTTCTCGATCTGCTCGACATCCTCTTTCACCTGCGACTTCGGATCGAGGTCGAGCAGCAACAGCCCGGCGTAGCTCATGATCACCGAGAGCATGTTGTTGAAGTCGTGCGCGATGCCGCCGGCGAGCCGGCCCACCGCTTCCATCTTCTGCGCGTGACGAAGCTGTTCTTCGACGGCGTGCACCGCTGCTTCGGCGCGTCGACGCTCTTCGCGGAAGCGGATGCGTCCGGCCGCGACCGACAGCTGGCTACCCATGCCGACCAAGTAGTCGAGCTGCGCGGGGCTGGGCTCGCGACAGCCTTCGTCGCCGAACGTACCGGTGCCGAACGCACCGAGCGGCTTGTCGAGCATGCGCAACGGCACGTTGATGATGGTGCGGTTGCCGAGCTGCGCGACGATGGCCTTGTTGGTGCGGGGATCGGTGCGCGCGTCGGCGACGACGACCGGTGCGTCGCTCGCGACGATCTCTTCGATCATCGCGTCGCCGCGCACCTGCAAGAGCGGCGCGTGCTCCCACGCGGCGTCGCGGATCGCACCGGCGGCGTCGAGCAGACGAAACTGTGTGGCCTCGTCGTCGTCCGCGACCATCAGCCACGCGTGTTGATAGCCGAGCGCTTCGGCGAGCTCGCGCTGCGTGACCGCGAGCAGATCGACGAAGGTCTCGGCGCGCTGCAGCTCGCGCGCGAAGGCCAACAGTCGAGCCAGCGGTGGCGCATCCACGAGACGATCGTAATGCCGTTGCCCGCTCGCGGCCTCGGGTAAACACGCGTTCGGAAGTGGTTTGATCCGCTCGTTCGGGTGGCGGCGATCCACGCACGCAGCAAATGCGTCCGCAAACGGGTCGCGGCCCGCTCGTCGGCGCGGTCCCGCGCTCGATCGCTCAGGGTGGCGGCGCGTCGGCCGGCGCGAGGAACTCCGCGAAGGCGACGATCGCCGCCGGCGTGATCGACTCGAGCCGCACCTGCTCGAGCACGTCGAGCTCTTCGATCGCGCAGTCGTAGCGACCGTGGAAAAACCGCCACTCCGATCCGTCGTCGAGGAAGCCGCCGGCACAGCGACCGGGTCGCGACGGATCGACGACGAAGAAGTACGCGGGCACGGAGCGACTGGTGATGACGCGCAGCTCGCCGTCCTCGTCGGGCGCGAGCGCCTCGCTCAGCGCGCACATCAGCAGGCGGGACAAGTCGAGCGCAGCTCGCGGCGGCCACGCAGCTTCTCCGTCTCCGAACACGCGCCTTCGACCGCACGAACGGCGCGTCTTCCAACACCGCGTGAGTGATCGAGGTTCACGCGAGCGAGCCGCGCGCGCGATGCATCGCAATGTCGAGGCCGAGCATGTACGCCTCGTAGCAGTTCTCGTAGCGCAGACGCGCGGCCGCCAGCCTGCTGCGCAGGCTCGGGTCGGGGTTCGGCCCGGCGGCCGCCAGCGCTGCCGCCGCGCGGCCGCATGCACCGAGCGCTTCGAAGACGTCTTCCTTGCTCATCGATCCATGGCCGCCCGTCGGCCAGTTTGCCGAGTGGCTCGGACACCGCAACCGACGACGAGCGCGCCGCCGATGGTGGCCGACACGTTGCGATGGAGCGTCGTTCGATCGCAGTGCAGGAGCGAAGCACGACGCGGCGCATTGCAGCGCTGCGTGGATGTCGAAGGTACGGTCAGCGCCCGCCGAGCGCAGCAACGCGATGCCCGAGCAGCGAGAGCGAAAAGGCGGCTCCGACGTCGCACTGGCCGAGCTGATCCGCACGCGTCGCGACCGACTCGTCGCAGAGTGGACCGCGGAGATTCGCACGCTGTCCGCGGCGCAGGAGCTCTCGCGGCCGGTGCTCGTCGATCACATGCCGGAGATCCTCGAACGGATCGCCGAGGCCGTGGCGAGCGTCGCCGTGGGTGCTCGGCGGGCGCTCGACGAAGCGCCGAAGCAGCACGCGCTCGATCGCCTGGCCCGCGGCTTCGACCTCGAGCAGGTGATCAGGGAGTACACGACGCTGCGTCAGTGCATCCTCGGGATGTGGGAGCGCGAGGTCGGCGATGCGATCGCCGTCTCGGAGCTCCGCCGCCTCGATGCTGCGCTCGACGATTCGATCACCGAATCGACGGTGAGCTTCGCGCACGCGCGCGAGCGGATGCTCCGCGCCGTGAACCAGATCGCCGAAGCCGCGTTGGGCACCGCGAACCTCGAGGTGTTCCTGCAACGCATCCTGCGCGCGACGCTCGAGACCTCGGAGGCCGTGGACACGGTCGCGATCTTCCTGCGCGAAGACGAAGTGTTGCGCATGCGCGCGTCGGTGGGGATCGAGGACGAGATCGTGCTCCGGATGGGCGAGGGATTCGCCGGCAAGATCGCGACCGAAGGTCAGCCGATCGCGTTGCGCCACGCCGCGACGGATCCACTGATCGCGCACCCCAGCATCCGGGCGCAGGGATTGCGTGCGCTCTACGGCATACCGCTCCGCCATGCCCACGAGGTGATCGGGGTCGCGTGCATGGGTTCGCGCACCGCGTACGAGTTCTCCGAAGAAGACCAGCTGCTCTTTCGCACGATGGCGAGCCGCGCGACCTCGGTGATCGTGCAGACGGAGCTCGTGATGGATCTCGAGAACACGCTCGCGGATCGCGATCGGCTGGTCTGGCAGCTCGCCGAGGAACGCAGTCGACTCGCACAGATCCTCCACCAGCTCCCGACCGGTGTGTTGATCGCCGAAGCACCCGACGCGGAGATCTCGTTCGTCAACCGACGCTGCCAGGAGATCGCCGGCCATTGGCTCGACCCCGACGTGCCGGTCTCGCAGTACCGCGGCTGGCAGCTCTTCCACTTCGATGGGCGGCCGTACGCCCCCGACGAGACCCCACGCCGTCGTGCGCTGCGCGGCGAGCAGGTGCTCGACGAGTTCGCGATCCATCGACCCGACGGCACGCGAGTGATCGCGCGCGCCCACGCGGCACCTTTGCGCGACGAGACCGGTCACATCAAGAGCGCCGTGGTCGCCTTCGACGACGTGTCGGCCCAGAAGCGCTACGAGAACATGCTGCGCTTCTTGTCCGAGGCCAGTCGCCAGCTCGCCGAGTCGCTCGAGTACGAACCCACGCTCGCGAAGATCGCTCGGCTCGCGGTCCCGGGCATCGCGGATTGGTTCGCCGTCGACATCGTGCGCGACGGTCGGATCACGGCGTTGTTGGTCGCGCACGCGGACGCCGAGAAGACGAAGCTGGCGCAGGAGTATCGCGAGCGGTACCCACCCGACCCGCAGGAGCCCGGCGGCGTGCCGAAGGTGCTGCGCGACGGCGAGCCCGAGCTGTACGAGGACATCACGGACGAGCTGCTGGTCGCGTACGCCCGCGACGCGGATCACCTGAGCATGCTGCGTGCGCTGGGCATGCGCTCGATGATGATCGCGCCACTGCGCGTGCGCGGTGCGATTGTGGGTGCGATCTCCTTCGTGGCCGACGGCTCGGGGCGCCGCTTCGATCGCGGCGACTTGGAGATCGCGATGGGCCTCGCGGATCGTGCGGCGATGGCGATGGAGAACGCGCGGCTCTTCCAGGCAGCCGAGACGGCGATCCGCTGGCGCGAAGATCTGCTCGCGGTGGTGTCGCACGACCTGCGCAGCCCGCTGGCGTCCATCAGCATGAGCGCGGCGCTGCTCACCGCGCGTGAGCCCGATCCGCGCGCGAAGAAGCAGCTCGACGTGATCCTGCGCGCGACACGGCGAATGGAGCGGCTCATCGGCGACCTGCTCGATGTCGCGAGCATCCAGGCCGGGCGGCTCGCGGTCGAACGCAAGCCCCAGGAGCTCGCGCCGATCGTCGCGGAAGCGATCGAGCTCGCGCAGCCGCTGGCCGTGGCGAATCGGCAGACGTTGGCCAGCGACGTCGCGGTCGACGGCGTGCACTGCAACCTCGATCGCGATCGCGTCTTGCAGCTCTTCGCGAATCTGCTGGGCAACGCGAAGAAGTTCTCGCCCGCGGGCTCGACCATCACCGTGCGAGCGCAGGCGTCGGACGGCGAGGTGGTCTGTTCCGTCGCGGACACCGGCCCGGGCATTCCGGCCGAGTATGTCCACCACGTATTCGATCCCTACTGGTCGGCGAAGCACGAGAAGAAGGAAGGCGTAGGGCTGGGACTGTTCATCAGCCGCGGCATCGTCGAGGCGCACGGCGGCCGGATCTGGATCGAGCCGCGGCCGGGGCCGGGCGCCACGGTTTCGTTCGCGCTGCCGCGCGCCGATCAGTCGTCGTCGTCGTCGTCGTGAGGGCCACCGTCGTGTGGCTCGCACGTGCCGTCGTTGCACATCGCGTTGTTGCCGAAGCGCGCGGTGCAGTCGATACAGTCCACACCGCAACCGTGCTTGTCGTGATCGATCTCGGTGCAGACGCCGTTGCAGATCTGCTGGTTCGGCAGACACGGCGGCGGTGCGCCGCCGTCCGACGGCGCGTCGGGAGCTCCGCTGCTGCTGGTCGACGACGTTTCGCTCGATTCGTCTCCGCTGCTCGACGCGTCGTCGGGGGGCGAGCTGCTCGTCGTGCTCGAGGACTCGCCGTCGCGCCCCTCCGGCTGCGGGACATCGTCCGCCGCGTCGGTGACGACGCTGCCGTCGGGACGATTCCATTCCGGGTTCGTGCCGACGCAGCCGACGAGCAGCAGGGCGCTCGCAACCGCCGCGGGACGCATCACGACGACGGTCTGACCTGCGACAGGAGTTCTGCAACTCGCGCGCGATGCTCT
>DASZPU010000594.1:0-3434 GCA_035550195.1 Nannocystaceae bacterium | reverse complement strand
CGCTCTCGTGCACGACCGTACCGCCGTGCTGCGCGATCGCTTGCCGGGCGAGCACCACCCCGAGCCCGGTGCCACCGGGGCGTGAGCTCGCGTACGGTGTGCCCAGTCGCGCGAGCTGCTCGGGTCCCATGCCGCGGCCGTCGTCGCGCACGACGATGCGTGCACCGGCTTCGACGTCGACGCGCACGGTGCCGCCGCGATCGCAGGCTTCGATCGCGTTGCCGACCAGGTTGAGCAGCGCCTCGGTGAGCCGCTGCGGATCGGCACGCAGCTCGACGGGGGCGAGCGCGGGCACGAACGCGACCCCGGCGGCATGCGCACGCGCGTCGAGGATGTCGAGCACGTCGGCCACGATGCGATCGAGCCGCACCGACTGCAAGCGCAGCTCGGCCAGCGGCCGCGCGAAGCCGAGGTAGTCACGCAGGATGCCTTCGATGCGTGCGACCTCGCTCGCGACGACCTCGAAGCGCCGCTTCGCACGATCGTCAGCGGCCGTGGGCGCGAGCAGATCGACGAGCCCACGGATCGCGGTGAGCGGATTGCGGATCTCGTGGGCCACCTTCGCGCCGATGCTCTCCACCGCCATCGCGCGCTCGCCTGCGCCCGCGAGCAGCTCGGCGCGCAGGCGATCGAGCGCGTTGCCGGCCTGCTCGTGCGCATCCGAGAGGCCGGTGACGCCGACCCACAACAGCGCGGCGGCGAGCACCACCGTCACGGCGATCATCGCGTTGCGCACGTCGAGCGCGATCGGGGGAAACGGAAAGCCCGTCGGCACGCTCGCGAGCGCGAGCACGCCGACGACGAGCAACGCGAGCATCGTCGCGCTCGCGCGACTGCGGCCGAACGCCGCGAACGCGGTGACGGCGGGCGCGAAGAGCAGCGGCACGAACGGGCTCGCGAGCGCTCCGGTCGCGAAGCTCGCACCGAGCAGACCGATCAGCGTCACGAGCAGCGAGCGGAACAACCAGCGCTCGCCGACCTCGCGGCGCCGCGCGATCACGGCCTCGGCGGTGAAGAACGCGAGCAGCGATCCCGAGAGGATCGTGACGAGCACACTTTGCGTGTGCGGAGCCGTCGGCCACAAGAGCGTCCACGCGACGAGCACCGGCGGCGCGACCAGCAGCGGACGCAGGCGCAGGAACACGGTGCCCACGCTCTTGATCTGCGCGCGCTGCAGCGAGCGCATCGGAAGCACGGCGGCCACGCGGCAACCTTAGCAAGCTCGCCCGCGCGGCTCGCCTGTCGATTCTCCGACACCCCACGCGCACGGATCGACAGGGGCGCACCGACGCGCAACGGCTCGCAGCGCGGCACGGCCCGTGCACATGCGGCGCGTCATGACCACCGCAACGCTCGTGCTCCCCTCCCCCGCCACCGGCACACGCGTCTTCGTCGCGCTCGTGCTGTGGTTCTCCGTCCTGTTCGGCCTCGGCGTCGCCGGCCTGCTCGAGCGCCCGTTCCCACCGCTCGTACCGCTCGGCCTCGCGGCTGCGACTGCGGCGGTGATCCTCGCCGCGCGCCGCAACGCGTCGCTGCGCGCGTGGATCGGCGCGATCGATCTCCGCATCGCGATCGCCTACCACGTGCTGCGCGCACCGATCGGCGTGTGGTTCCTCGCCGAGTACGCCTCCGGCGCGCTGCCGGGCGAGCTCGCGCTGCGGGCCGGCTGGGGCGACATCGCCACCGGAGTGCTCGCGCTCGCCGTGCTGCCGCTCGGGCTCGCGACGCGACGCGATCGCAGGCTCGTGTGGGCCTGGAACGCGTTCGGTCTCGTCGACATCGCGATGGTCGTGCTCACGGCGCAGAAGCTGCTGGTGATCGACCACTCGCCGCAGCTCCTCGCGCTCGGATTCCCCTTCATGCTGCTGCCGTGGTTCGTGGTGCCGCTGGTCATCGCGACGCATGTCTTGATCTTCGCGCGCCTGCGCACCGCGGCACGCGACGCCTGATATGGTTGCCCGCGGTGACACGGACGCTTCCTCTGCTCGCCACCTTCCTGCTGCTCGCGTGCGAGCGGCGCTTCGAGATCGGCACGACGACTCCGGTTCCGCCCTCGCCCACCGTCACGGTCGACGAGCCGAAGCCGGAGTGCCCATCGTCGCCGAAGGATCCGCTCGAAGAGCTCACGATCCCTGCGCGACCGGAGTGGATGGATCGCTACGCGAGCTCGAACAAGGGCGACATGCGCTTCTTCGACATGTCGGCCGTGATGTCGCGTCACCAGCTCGATCGTGCGGCCACGGTCGAGCTGCAGAACCACTACCGCGATCGCTCGCGCACCGAGCCCAACGCCGGTCCGCAGGCCTGGTTCGACCACGCGCTCGCGCGCGCGAAGAAAGCCGAGTTCGAGGACCGCCGCGACGTCGCGAAGCTACGCGACGCACCGTTCATCGTCGTCTTCGATCTGGACGAGACCCTCTACGACCAATCGTACCCCGCCGAGGTCGCGGCGAAGTGCCACGACCTCGAGGTGAAGGGCGACAAGCCGCGCCGCATCAAGCTCGCACCGGGTGCCGACGAGATCCTCGATCGGGTCTCGGCGCTCGGCGGCGCGGTCGTGATCTTCAGTGCGAACACCGACGAGCGCACGCTCGAGAACCTGCGTGCATGGTCGTTCGGCGGCAAGCCGCTGCCCGAGCATGCGGCGATCTCGGGCGTGCTCACCAACAGCCACCTCGTGCTGCAGAGCACCCACGAAGGCGCGGGCGCGAAGGATCCCAAGCAGGGACGCCCCGTGCTCGAGCCGTCGAAGGACCTGCGCATCTTCGACGAGTCGCTCACCAAGGTGATCCTCGTCGACGACAATCCGCTGCGCACGTTCCAGCCCGCGAACGTGCGCATCGTGCAGAAGTTCGACGCCGAGCGTTGGTGCAACAACGACGATGCGAAGGTCCGCAAGGCCTTCGATCGCAACCTCGAAGCGGTGGCCGACGAGATCGAGGAGAGCGTCCGATGGATGCGCAGCAACAAGAGCGACTTCGTCACCGCGTACCTGCCCTACACGCAATCGGGTGCGCTCGCGGTCGAGCTGCTGCACGCCGGGGGCATGTCGCGGCGCGCAGCGGTCGAGCACATCCGCAAGCACCCGCAGCTGGTCGAGCGGGAGTTCTGATGCGCGCGCTCGCCTTCACGCTCGTGCTCGCCGGATGTCGGCCGGACACCGGCGGAACCACCGCGCCGAGCAACGACGACGGCAAGCTCGAGCTGCTGCTCTACGAACCCGGTGCTCGCCCCGCGCCCACCGACGACTGCGACGTCTCGCTGTGCGCATCGTTGTTGACGCTCATCGAGGGCGCGCAGCAGAGCATCGACTTCGCGATCTACGGCATGCGCAACCAGACCAAGATCCTCGACGCGCTCGCCGCTGCGAAGGCGCGCGGTGTGAAGGTGCGCGGCATCGTCGATCGCGATCGCGAGGGCAAGAACTACTACAC
>DASZPU010000593.1:0-1615 GCA_035550195.1 Nannocystaceae bacterium | reverse complement strand
CCGGCATTCGGCGCGCGCTCGATGAAACCGGTGCGCACGACCAGACACGGATGACCGGTCGCGTTGGTCCACAAGAGCATCGGATCCGCGAAGCTCGGCCCCACGATCGCGTCGCACTGTTCGAGCCACTTCGCCATCGCGATCATCGCGAGTCGGCGCACGCGCTCGGCGTTGACGAGATCGATCGCGCCGATGAACCGCGCGGTGCGGAACGTGTTCGGCCACGCGTCGGGGCCCTGCCAACGCAGCGCGTCGTCGCGGCCGTCGAGCGTGATCGGCTCGAACGCGGCGGCGGCTTCGGCGAAGAGCGTGGTGAGCAGCGCGTCGAAGGGCAGCTTCGGCAGCGCGAGCTCGACCATCGTCGCGCCGCGCTCGCGCAACACGTCGAGCGCCTTGCGATCGAGCGGGTCTGCGTCGTCGAGCCACGCCGGCACGAAGCCGACCTTCAATCCGCGCACGTCGGCGTGCGCGTCGTAGGCGAGCGGCATCGTGCGCGCGGCGACGTCCTGGTCGTCGGCGCCGTGGATCGCCGCGAGCACCAACATCGTGTCCTCGACCGTGCGTGCGAGCGGACCGATCTTGTCGAGCGACCAACACAGCGGCATGCACCCGGTGCGCGGCACTCGACCGAACGTCGGGCGCAGACCCGCGGTGCCACAGCGCATCGCGGGCGAGACGATCGAGCCCAGCGTCTCGGTGCCGAGCGCGAACGCGACGAGCCCCGCTGCGGTCGCCGAGGCCGGACCGGCGCTCGATCCACTCGCGCCCTCGATCGGATTCCACGGGCTCTTCGTGATGCCGCCGTCGAAGATGTCGCCGTACGCGAGCGCGCCGGTGGTCAGCTTCGCGACCAGCACCGCACCGGCGGCGTGCAGGCGCGCGACGACGGTGGCGTCGCGCGAAGGCACGCGATCACGAAACGGCTCCGCGCCCCACGTCGTCGCGATGCCGGCGGTGTCGAGCACGTCCTTCGCACCCCAGGGGATCCCTTGCAGCGGGCTCTTCACGACGCCCTTCGCGAAGAGTCGATCGGCCGCGCGCGCTTGTGCGAGCGCGAGCGTCTCGGTCGTGCGCGCGATGCAGGCGAGCTGCGGTCCGAGCCGAGCGATGCGCTCGAGGTAGATCGCGGTGAGCTTCTCGCTGGTGATCGCGCGCCGACGCAACCAGCTCGCGAGCTTGCCGATCGGCGCGTAGGCGATCGCGGCGTCGTCGCTCGGCGGCGCATCGGCGAAGCGGGCCGGCTTCATGCGCGCGCGCGTCGGACCCATGCGGATGCCGGGCATGCGCGGCTCGAACACGCTCGCGGGCGCGAGCTCGAGCTCGATCGCGAATGCGCGCCGCGTCTGCGCGCGCTCGACGTGGTGCGCGAGGCTCTGGCGCACGAGCTCGCGCTCGGCCGCTTCGTACTGCACGCCGGCGACGCGCTCGGCCGCGACGATCGTCGCGAGATCGAAGCCGTCGTCGCTCGTCGGCGCGGGCGTCGGTGCGGGCGCCTGCGTCGGCGTCGGCGCGCGCGTCGGTGCGGGCCGACACGCGGCCAGCGACGGCGCGACGAGCAAGAACCCGCGACGGGACGGACGCAGCGTGGTCACTGTCGCATCATCGCACGCGGTCG
>DASZPU010000592.1:0-6185 GCA_035550195.1 Nannocystaceae bacterium | reverse complement strand
TCGGTCGCGCACGCAGGCCCAAGGGCGAGTCGCTCGTGCTCACCGACGAGCTGTGTGCGCTCGGCGACGGCGTGCTGGTGCTCTGTCCCGAGCCCACGCTGTTGCACGAGCTGCACGACGTGTTCGGCGATCGACTCTACGCGCTCGTCGCTCGCCATCGCGTCGCCGCCGAGCACACCCACGAACAGCGACTGCGCGCGGCCGCGAGCTCCGCGAACGTTCCGATCGTAGGCACCGCCGAGGTGCTCTATCACACCGCCGCACGACGTCCGCTGCAGGACGTGCTCGCGTGCATCCGCGCCGGCACGTCGCTCTCGGCGGCGGGCACCGTGATCCGCGGCAACGCCGAGCACGAGCTGCGCACGATCCCCGCGATGGCCGAGCTCTTCGCCGACGATCCGGCCGCGCTCGCGCGCTCGCTCGAGGTCGTGTCGCGCTGCAGCTTCTCGCTCGACGAGCTGCGCTATCGCTACCCCGGCGAGCGCCTGCCCGACGGCAAGACCGAGATCGACTGGCTGCGCGAGAAGACCTTCGAAGGCGCGGCCCTTCGCTACGCCGCCGGCGACTCGCATCGCGAAGGCATCCCCTCCGATGTGAAGCACCAGCTCGAGCGCGAGCTCGCGCTCATCCACGAGCTCGACTACGGCGGCTACTTCCTGACGATGTGGGAGATCGTGCAGTTCTGCCGGCGCGAGCAGATCCTCTGCCAAGGTCGCGGCAGCGCGGCCAACAGCGCGGTGTGCTACTGCCTCGGCATCACCGCGATCGATCCGGTGCGCATGGACCTGCTCTTCGAGCGCTTCTTGTCGCGCGAGCGCGCCGAGCCGCCCGACATCGATCTCGACATCGAGCACGAGCGCCGCGAAGAGGTCATCCAGTGGGTGTATCGCCGCTACGGAAGGCGCCACGCGGCGATGGTCGCCAACGTCATCCGCTATCGCGCGCGCTCGGCCGTGCGCGACGTCGGCAAGGCGCTCGCGATCCCCCAGACCGCGCTCGATCGCCTCGCGAAGCTGCTCGGTCACTACGACTTCACGGTCGCGTCCGAGATCGTGCGCCACGCCGGCCTCGATCCCGATGCACCTGCGTATGCGCATCTACTGCGACTCACGCAGGAGATCGCCGACTTCCCGCGCCACCTCTCGATCCATCCCGGCGGCTTCCTGCTCGGCCACGAGCCGGTCGACACGCTGGTGCCCATCGAGCCCGCGACGATGGAAGACCGCACCGTCATCCAGTGGGACAAGTACGACGTCGAAGACCTCGGCCTCTTCAAGGTCGATCTACTCGGGCTCGGCACGCTCACGATGACGCGCAAGGCCTTCGCGTTGATCAAGGAACACGACGGCATCGATCTCACGATGGCCACCGTGCCACCCGAAGATCCGCCCACCTACGCGATGATCTCGCGCGCCGACACGGTGGGCGTGTTCCAGATCGAGAGCCGCGCACAGATGTCGATGCTGCCGCGCTTGCAGCCGCGCACCTTCTACGATCTCGTCATCGAGGTCGCGATCGTGCGCCCCGGTCCGATCCAGGGCGACATGGTGCACCCGTATCTGCAGCGTAGAAGCGGCAAGGAGCTGGTCGAGTTCCCGCACAAGAGCCTCAAGCGCGCGCTCGCGAAGACGCTGGGCGTGCCGATCTTCCAAGAGCAGGTGATGAAGCTCGCGATCCTCGTCGCCGACTACACGCCCGGCGAGGCCGACAAGCTGCGCCGCGACATGGCGGCGTGGCGCAGCTCGGGGCGCATCGAGCAGCACCGCGAGCGACTCATCTCGCGCATGATCGCCAACGGCATCCCGCTCGAGTTCGCCGAGCGCGTGTTCTCGCAGATCCGCGGATTCGGCGAGTACGGCTTTCCCGAGAGCCACGCGGCCTCGTTCGCGCTCATCGCCTACATCACCGCGTGGCTGCGCTGCCATCACATCGCAGCGTTCACCGCCGCGCTGCTCAACGCGCAACCGATGGGCTTCTACTCGCCCGCGACCATCGTCGAGGACGCGAAGCGTCACGGCGTGGAGGTGCGACCGATCGACGTGCAGACGAGTCGCTGGGATTGCACGCTCGAGCGCCGCGACGATGGCGAGCTCGCGGTACGCATGGGCCTGCGCTACGTGAAGGGCTTCGGCCTGCGCGAGCAACAGGCGCTCGTGAACGTGAAGGGGCCATGGGCCGATCTCGCGACGTTCGTGCGCAGCACGGGGCTCTCGCGCAAGGCGCTGCACACGTTGGCCGAGGCCGGCGGCTTCGAAGGCCTCGGCATCGAGCGTCGCGATGCGATCTGGCAGCTGCGCGGCGTGCTGTCGACGCTCGAGGATCGCCTCGCGTTGCCGCCCGAGTCCGCACCCGACGACGAGCAACCGAGCTTCGTGCCGGTGGGCGCCGGCGAGTCGATCCTGTGGGACTACCGCACGAGCATGCACAGCACGCGCGGTCATCCGCTCATCTGCATCCGCAGCGAGCTCGAGCGTCGCGGCCTACCGCTGGCCGAGCAAGTCGTGCGCATGCGCGACGGTCGTTCGGTCGACTACGTCGGCCTCGTGATCTGTCGGCAACGCCCCGGCACCGCGAGCGGCGTCACCTTCTACACGCTCGAAGACGAGACCGGCTTCGTCAACGTCGTGGTGTGGCAACGCGTCTTCGAGCAGTATCCGCTGCTCGCCAAGAGTGCGCTGTTGCTCGGTGTCAGCGGTCGCCTGCAGGTCGCCGAAGGCGTGGTGCACGTGGTGGCCGATCGGCTGTGGGATCCCGATCTACGCCTGCGCACCGAAGGCACCAGCGTGCGCCACTTCCACTAGGGATCGAGCGTGACCACCACGGTGACGCGTCCGCGATTGCCCGCGTCGGTGCCTTCGACCGCCAGCGCCTCGCCGAGCTTCACGGTGGGGCCGGTCGGCTCGCCCATGTACGAAGGCGCGACCGTGCCCGCGACGAGATCGACGACGAGATTCGCAGTGAGCCCATCGTCGCCGCCGAACGAATTCCCCCACGCACCGACCGGAGAGAGATCGATGCCGTTGCGCTGCAGCGGGCACGGCGGGTACTGACCTTCGGCGCCCCAGTCACCGCACGGGAGACCGAGCCAGAGATCCTTGTTGCTCGCGTCACGATGACGATCGAAGATCGCGATGTCGACGTACGCGGTCGTGCGCTCCGGCGCGAGCTTGCGCTGCACCGTCCACGCCGGCGCGACCACGCTCTTGTCGTTGGGCAGCGTCTTCTCGGCGGTCGCGTCGTCGATGCCGACGATCACGCCCATGTCCGCACCGCCCGCTTCACCGTCGAGCGCCTCGACCTTCGCGATCTTCACCTTCAGCCGCGGACGCGCACGCTCGGGCGAAGGCACGTCGAAGTAGAGCTTGTAGTGCCCGGTGGGCAGATCGTGATCGTGGGCGATCTTCCACGGCACCGCGCCGTCGTTCGACGCCGGCGTGGCATACAGATCGGCGAACGACGAAGCCCCCGCGAGCATCGTCTTTTGCAACGAACCACTCGGCCAGGTCTCGGGATTCGCGACGTTCAACAGTGCGATCGTGTAGTCGAGCGTCAACGCGAATCGCGTCAGCCGCTGCAGTGCGCTCTCGCCGGGTGCAGCGAGCAGCTCCGCGTGCGCCTGGGCGAGCGCGAGCACGACCCCGAAATCCTGGCGTGCAGTCTCGGCATCGCCGTCGACCTCGACGACGACGGACACGAGCAACGATGGCTTCGATGCGCCGTCGTAGAGCGGCAGGGCGAGTGGAATCGCTGCCGTGCTCGCGACCCCGCCGAGCACGTCGGAGGCCGGCGCGGACGCGGTGCTCACGACGTAGGGACCGTCCGCAGACACGATCGCCGTGAGTGCGAGCAGCTCGTCGCCATCGGCATCGCCATCGGAGAGCTCGACCGGTCGCAACCCCGACATCGTGAGCTCGAACTTGCTCGGCGGCGCGACGGCTTCGTCCGGCAACATTCCCGATCCCATGCTGCCGACCCCGGCGAAGCGCATGCCCGCGTGCGCAGCCGCGTCGGACAGCTGCGCGACGCTCGGGCTCGCGCCCGGTGGGTTCTTGCCGAAGCCCTTGTCCTGCTCGCCCTTCGGACGCGCATCGATGCGCGCGAGCAATTTCTTCGCGGCATTCTTGCGACCACGCCCGAGCGCCTTCGCGATCGCGCGGTCCACCGCGGTCGGATTCTCGACGCCCTGCACGAAGCCGCGCAGGCTCGCGAGCATCAGTCCGCTCAGCGCGGGATTCGGCGCGACCGGGCGAGTGCGCAACAGGACGTTGGGCGGCACCGTGCCGAGATCGATGCGCCGCGGCTTCACCCCCGGCTTCGCGCCCGCCTTCGGCCGCGCAACCGGTGCGGCGATCGCCGGCGTCGAGGTGGCCGCGAGCGCGGCACAGAGCAACGAAAACGCGAAGGATCGGCTGCGTCGGTGCATGGCGATGCGGGGTAGAGTCGCGGCCCGAAAGCTGTGACGGAGGTCGCCGCAGTCTTCGTGCGGCGCGCGAGAACGCCCTTGCGGCGCGTGGCGACATGGCGAGAAGCTCGGCCGCGATGCTGCTGCCGTTCGCTGCGTTGGTGCTCGCGATCCCCGAGCCGTGCTACGGGCTCGCGGGCCCCTCGGAGATCGAGGGCGAGCACGTGTGGGTCGAGTACCCCGCGGGCGTGTCGATGACCCAAGCGATGGCGGTGACCGTCGCGGCCGACACCGCGTGGTCGATCTACGCCGACGATCTGGGCTGGACCGAGCCACCGCAGCCGATCGCGGTGCGTGCCGATCTCACCAACGACATGGCCGCCGGTCAGTGCGTGACGATGGAGTGCGAAGGCGTCGACGTGCCGCTGTGCCACGTGTACGGCCCCGCGTTCCAAGGCGGCTACGCGGCGCAGACCACCGCGCACGAGATCGGCCACGCGTTCCAGTACGCGTTGATGGGCAGCTACCTCGACAGCCTCACGTCGTGGGCGTGGTGGATGGAAGGCACCGCGACGTGGATCGAGCACTTCTACGAGCCCGATCCCCGCGTGTGGAATCGCGTCGACGACTACGTCGCGAATCCGCAGTGGACGTTGATGAACGACTTCGCCGATCTGTTCGCCGGCGAGCGCGGCGATCACATGTACGGCACCGCGGTGCTCGCGTTCTTCCTCGAGCAGTACTACGGCGGGCCCGACACGGTGCGCCAGACGTGGGAATGGGGCGCGTCGCACAGCGGCGAGAAGATCCTCTTCCGCGACGCGATCGAAGGCATCGGGCTCTCGTTCGCCGAGGTGTGGCCGCACTACTTGGCGAGGATCACGGTGCTCGATCTCGAAGGTGGCGAGAACGTCGCGACGATCCCGACGCACACCGTCATCAACGCGCTGCCCGGTGCGGGCGCGCCCCCGGAGGCGAGCCGCCCCGAGGGGCTGGGCTTCGGTGTCGTGCACATCCCGGCGGAGCTCGGCATGCCGAACGTGGATCTGCGCGTGCAGGTCGACGGTGATCCGACGGTGCCGTGGCACGCCGTCATCGCGCGCACCGACGGCACGGTGCCGGGCAGCGCGGTGATCGACTACGTGGTCGCGACCTGGGACGACGCGGGCCACGGCGAGCTGCTGCTGCCGGGCTTCGACGGCACCGCCGATGCATTCCTCGCGTTGTCGCCGGAGTCGATCGAGCACACGCCCTTCGACTACTCGATCTCCGCCGAGCTCGTGCCCGCGGGTGCCGACGGCTCGTCGTCGACAACCGCAGATCCCACGACGACGACGAGCACGGACACCACGACGAGCGACGACGAAGGCTCGAGCGAGAGCACCGCGCGCGAGCAGGACGACTCGTCGGGCTGCGGCTGCCGGAGCACCGGATCGCCCGCGTGGGGTGCCGCGCTGCTCCTCTTCGCGGTCTGCTACCCTCGCCGGCGATGGAGTCCAATCCCGTCGTAGCCGTGGCCCTGCCGATCGCGCTCGGCATCGTGATGCTGGGCCTCGGGCTCTCGCTCACCATCGCGGACTTCAAGCGCGTCGTCACCTTCCCCAAGCCGGTGATCGTCGGCCTCGCGTGCCAGATGCTGGTGCTGCCGGTGGTGTGCTTCGCGATCGCGAGCGGCTTCGGTTTGCCGGCCGAGCTCGCCGTCGGGCTGATGTTGCTCGCAGCCTCGCCCGGTGGCGCGACCGCGAACTTGTTCAGCCACCTCGCGCACGGCGACGTCGCGCTC
>DASZPU010000591.1:0-18426 GCA_035550195.1 Nannocystaceae bacterium | reverse complement strand
GACCAGCAGGTTGAGCATCGTGCTGGTGAGCAACCCGCCGAGGATGACGATCGCCATGGGGTGCTCGATCTCGTGGCCGGGTCGATCGCCCCACAGCGCGAGTGGCACGAGCGCGAGGCCGGTGCACAGCGCGGTCATGAGGATCGGCGCGAGGCGTTCCAGCGAGCCGCGCACCACCAGCTCGACGCCGAACGCCACGCCCTCGTCACGCTCGAGTCGACGATAGTGATCGACGAGCATGATGCCGTTGCGCGCAGCGATGCCGAGCACCGTCACGAAGCCTACCAGCGAGCCGAGCGACAACACACCGCCGCCGAGCTGTGCGGCGGCCACAGCACCGGCGAGCGCGAATGGCAGGCTCGCGGCCACCAGCGCGGTGAGTCGCAACGATCCGAAGTCGATGTAGAGCACGAGCAACACGCCGAGCAACGCGAACGCGCCACCGATCGCGAGGTCCCGCGCCGCACGTTCTCGTGCGACGTGCTCGCCCAGCAGCTCGGCGTGATGACCGGGCGGGAACGCCATGTCGGTGAGCGCGTCGCCGATCTCCGCGGCAACTTCGTCGAGCGAGCGACCGCGCACCTCGCAGGTGACGTCGAGCCTTCGCGCCGTGCCTTCGTGTCGCACGGCGCCGGGCGTCGGTGCGATCACCACGTCGGCGATGTCCGCGAGCCGCACGTCGGCGCCGGCTCGTGTCGCGATGCGGAGCTCGCGGAGCGCGGTGACGTCGGTGCGCAATGCCGGCGTACCCCATACCACCACGCCGACCGGCCGAAGGTCGCGGAACACCTCGCCGACGCGTGTGCCCTGCACGAGCGTGGTGACCTGCCCGCGGATCTCTGCATTGGTGAGGCCGTACAGCGCCGCGGCGTCGTCGCGCGGGCGCACCTCGATCTGCGGGACCGCGCCAAGTGGCTCGACGGCGACGCGCGCGGTGCCGGCGACGCTGCGCATCGCATCGGCGATCGCGTGCGCGCGCTCGTCGATCACTTCGAGATCCGAACCGCTCACGCGCACCACGATCGCGCCGTGCGAACCGGTGAGCACCTCGTCGACGATCTCGCGCAGGTAGGTCTGCACGTCGTGGTAGAGGCCCGAGTACGGTGCGAGCGTGGCTTCGATGCGCGCGATGGTCTCGTCGTGATCCTGCTCGGGATCGACGCTGACCCACAGCTCGCCGAAGTTCGCGCCCACCACCTCGTCGGCCACCTGTGCGCGCCCGAGGTGCGCGCCGACGTTGCGCACGCCCGGCACCGCGAGCAGCTCTTGGCTCACGAGCTCGGTCGTGCGGCGCAGGCCCTCGACCGATGCACCGGGCTTCGCGATCCAGTGCATGAGGAAATCTTGCTCGCGGAAGTCGGGCAGGAAGACGCTGCCGAGCCGGGCGAAGCCGATCGCACCGGCAGCGACCGAGAGCAATGCGATCGCGATCACGACCCGCGGCCAGCGCAACGCGGCCCGTAGCACACGCGTGTAGGGGCGGGCGAGCGCGCGCGCCAGTGGGGCGCTGCGCGCTCGTGTGGCCGCGTGCGGCAAGAGCACGAGCGACAGCGCCGGAGTGATCGTGAGCGCGACCAAGAGCGAAGCTCCGATCGCAACGACGTACGCGAACGCAAGCGGACGGAAGAGTGCGCCGGCGAGTCCGTCGAGCAGGTACACGGGGCCGAAGACCAGGACGACGATCATGCTCGCGTAGACGACGGCGCTGCGCACCTCGAGCGACGCGGCGAGCACCACGCTGAAGTCGTCGCGGCTGCGCCCCGGTTCGCGTAATCGGCGGTGGATGTTCTCGACGTCGATAATCGCGTCGTCGACCACCTCACCGAGCGCGATTGCGAGGCCGGCCAGCACCATGGTGTCGAGCGTCGCGCCGGTCAGGCGCAGAACCACCACCGCGACGAGCAGCGAGACCGGGATCGCGAGCGTGCTGATGATCGCGGTGCGCCAGTCCCATAGGAAGGCGATCAACACCACGATCACCATGACGCAGCCGAGTCCCAGCGCGAGCTCGAGGTTACCGATCGCACGCTCGATGAAGCGAGCGGGGCGGAAGATGGTGGCGTCGACGCTCACGTCGGGCAGCGCGGGTGCGAGCTCGGCGAGCGCCACGTCGATCGCCGCCGTGATCGCGACGGTGCTGCCCCAAGGCTGCTTGTGAACGATCAACAGGATGCCGGAGCCGCCGTCGATTACCGCGTCGCCGATGAGCGGCGCGTGATCCTCGACGACCTCCGCGACGTCGCCGATGCGCAGCGTGGTGCCGCCGCGAAATGCCACCGGGGCGCGGGCGAGCTCCTCGGCGTCGTCGACCGCCGCGGGATGGCTCACTGCGAGGCGTTGGTTGGGGCCGTCGAGGAGGCCGCCCGACTGCGCCGTGACGGCCTCGCGGCTCGCCCGCGCGACGTCGTCGAGCACGATACCGTGCGCGCGCAGCTCGTCGGGCTCGACGCGCACCTGCAGCTCGCGCGAGCGCTCGCCCCACACCGCGACGTTGGCGACGCCGGGTATCGACATCAGCCGCGGACGGATCGTCCAACGGGCGAGATCGGACAGCTCGATCATCGACAGGGTGTCCGACGACAGCCCCACCTTGAGCACGCGGCTCGTGGAGCTGGTGGGCGAGAGGATCACCGGCGCTTCTGCGAGCTGGGGGAGCCGTGGCACCGCGATCGCGAGGCGCTCCTGCACGAGCTGACGCGCACGGAACAGATCGGTGCCGGGCTCGAAGAGCACCGTCACCGACGAGAGGCCGAGCACCGACTTCGAACGCAGAGCGCTCGCGAGCGGGACGGCGGTGAGCGCATCTTCGATGGGTCGCGTCACGAGCCCCTCGACCTCGAGGCTCGACAGACCCGGCGCCTCGGTCTGTATCTCGACGCGCGGAGGCGCGAGCTCGGGAAATGCATCGAGCGGTGCATCCGCGGCGCTGTGAATACCGGCGATCATCGCGAGCACTGCGAGCACGAGCACGACGACGCGCTGGCGCAGACACAACGTGAGCAGCGCGCGGATCAATGTGCCACTCCCAGCTCGGTGCCGAACAGCTCCAGCGCGCCGACGGCCACGACGCAGGTGCCCGGTGCAGGCCCACGTCGCAGCCACGCCTGTCCGTCGTGTTGTTGCGCGACCTCGACGCGGCGGCGTCGGAAGGCGTCGTCGCTATCGCACGCGTACACCCATGCGCCACCGTCGAAGTCGAACACGATCGCGCCCGCGGGGACCGCTGCGAGCTGCTCTTCTTGGCGATAGTCCAGCTCGACCGCGACGCGCTCACCGGGTCGAAAGTCGCGGGCGCTCGCGGGCAACGCGAAGAAGAGATCGACGCTCGCGGCGAGCGGATCGGCCGACGGTGGTGCGACGACCGGCGCCGCACGCTCGGCCGCGCCGACCTCGCTGCCGAGCCGATGCACACGCGCGGCCGCGGTGGGCGCGATGCGATCGAGCTCCGCGGGGTTCACCGCGACGCGGATCCACAGCTCGCGCGTCGCGACGATGTCGAAGAGGAACGCACCGGCCGCGACGCTCTGCCCGATCTCCGCGCCGATGCTGCGCACCACGCCGTCATGAGGGGCGAACAGCGGCAGCACGGCATCGGCCGCGAGCGGAGCGCGTCGCAGCATCCGCTCGCGCGCGGCCGCGGCCTCGTCCTCCGCTTCGGCGGTCGCGAGCTCGGCCTCGGCTTCTTCGAGCGCACGTTGGCTGGTGCCGCGCTGCGCGAGCAACGTGCGCGTGCGTTCGACGCGCGCGCGCGCGACCTCGAGCCGCGCCTTGCTCGCATCACGTTGGCGTCGCGTCTGCGCGCGCGTGTCGCGATCGACGGGTGCGATGGGCACGAGCCGCAACAGCATCGCATCGCGCTCGACCGCCACGCCCGCCGCGAGCGCGTGCTCGCCCGCACGCAGCGTGCCCGCGACCGGTGCAGTGACGGACAGCGCCCGCCCTGGCGGCACCGTGATCACGCCGCCGACGGTGCGCGTGCGATGGCCGTCGACCGTCGTGACCGTCGCGGTGGTGATGCCGAGGTGTGCGATCGACTCGGCGTCGAGGTGCACGACGCCGAGCTCGGCCTCGTCGGGATGCACTGGCGCACTCGGAGGCGCGGGCGCATCGGGAGCTTCGCAGCACGCAGCGATCGCGAGCAGCGATAACACTCGTCTCATGGTCGACCCTCCTTCGGTGCGGTTGCGAGTCGACGACCGAGGGCGCGCTCGAGCTCTGCGCGCGCACGACGAACCTCGGCCACCAGCTCCACCTCGCGCAGTCGCGCTTCCTCGAGCCGTTGCGACGCGATCAGCACGCCGGCGTAGTCCTGCTCGCCGAGCTCGTACGCGGCGGTCACCACCGCGATGTCGCCTTGGCGCGCGGCGACGATCGTTTGGCGGTACGTCGCGAGCGAACCGAGTGCGCGCCGCAATCGCAGCCGCGCGTCTTCGACCTCTCCGACGATGCGTAGCCGCAAATCCTGGTAGCGCCACGACGCGGCCTCGAGCTCCGCGCGCGCGCGACCGATGCCACCTTGGTTCTGGTTGGCGATCGGTAGCTCGGCCTGCACGCCGCCGGTGATCGACGCACCCTGCACGTTCGCGACGCCGGCGAGGCGCAGCACCGCGAGCTTCTCGAGCCCGATGCGAGCGCCCGCCGATTCGATCGCGAGCTGGGCGGCGCGCAGATCCGGCCTCGACGCGATCGCGAGCTGCGGGAGATCGTCGCGCGCGGTGGGATCGTCGAGCACCACGTCGACCGCGCTCGGACGCAATGGATGTTCGCCGTCACCCAAGAGCACGCGCAGGCGTCGCTCCGCGATCGCGACGTCGTGCTCGGCGCGCGCGGCATCGTCGGCCGCGACCAACGCGTCCGCGCGCGCGGCATCCCTTTCGCGCAGCGCGACGTCACCAGCCTTGCCGCGGGCCTCGGCGATCACCGCGATCGCATCGGCCTGCGCCGCGAGCTGTCGACGCACCCGCAATCGATCATCGGCCAGCACCCACTCGACATGCGCGATGCGAGCGTCGCGGGTGACGTCGAGCGCAGTCTGCACGACGCTCTCGGCCGCCGCATCGAGATCGGTCGACGCGATGTCGATGCGCCGCCGCATCGCGACGAGATTCTCGAGCGGCCACGTGAGCAAAGCGGCGAGCTGCTGCGGCCCCGCCGGGAAGAGGAAGCGCAGCGTGGGATTCGAGGGGCGCCGCGCATCCGCGAGGTTCGCCCGCGCGGTCGCGAGCCGCGCGAGGTCGACGCGGAAGCGCGGGTGATTCCACAGTGCGATTGCGACGGCTTCCTCCTCGCTGACGCCGTCGGCGATCGATACGCCCGTCGGCACGCGCGGCGCATCGCCGGCCTTGCGCTCGACGTCGGGCGCGTATCCGGTGCGCCGCGCGACCTCGTCGGCCACCCACTCGGAGTTGCGCGCGTGGGCGCAGCCCGCGAACGCAAGCAGCAAGGAGGCCATGCACGCGCGTGCACGCACGCCCTCGGGATTAGAGCGCAGCGACGGCGACCGCAACCGCGCGACGGTCTTTCGTTAGGCGACGGTTAGGTCGTCGACGATCAGCAACCGGCGCACGCACACGACGGTCCGCAGTTCAGCGTCGGTGCGGTCGCACCCGCATCGCACGTGGCCGTGCACGCACCGGCGCCGCAGTCCATCACGACCTCGAGGCAGGCCGCATCGTCGCCGCTGCACTCGAGCGTGCAGGAACCAGCGCCGCAGGTGATCGGTACGGTGCCGCACGCATCCATCCCGTTCATGCATTGGATCCTGCACGCGGCTTCGGCGGGGCACTGGATCTGCGCCTCGTCGCACGCATCGACGCCGTTGCAGATGACGAGGCACTCGAACCCGTCGGGGCAGACCAGCGATTGCCCCACGCACGACTCCATTCCGTCGCACTGAATCTCGCAGACACCACCTTCGCAATCGTTCGCGCACTGCGACGGACAATCGCCGCCTTCGGGGGGTGGATCGTCGGGGCATGCGCCATCGGTGGTCGCGTCCGAGCTGCTCGTGTCGGTGCTGACGCTTTCGGTCGCGCTCGCGTCCGCCGACGTGGTCGCCGTGTCGGCGGAGCTCGTCGATGCCGAGTCGCTGCCGTCCGCCGAGGTCGCGGACGCGGAGGTCGTGAAATCGGTTGCCGACGCGCTCGCGCCGGTCGCGGACGCGCTTGCGCCGGTTGCCGACGCGCTCGCGCCCGTTGCGGACGCGCTCGCGCCGGTCGCCGAGTCTGCGTTCGTGCCTCCGTCGCTCGAGGACGATGCACCCGCCGTCGTCGACTCGAGCGGCGACCCGCAGCCGAGCGCGAGGATGACCAACGAGCAGAGAGTGCGGAGCTTCATGGTTCGGTTCCTTCGATCGTGGGCGCAGCCATGACAGGAGCGCACGGCTGCGCGCAGGGTAGCCGAGCATCAGTCGTCGTCGTCGACGTTCTCGTCCTGGCCATCTTCGTCCTGGCCATCTTCGTTCTGGCCATCTTCGTTCTGGCCATCTTCGTCGTCGTTCTCGCCGTCGCCGTCGTCGTCGTCATCGACGTCGTCGTTCTCGCCGTCGTTGTCGCCGTCTTCGTCCTCTTGGTCGTCGACACCGTCGTCGTCGACGTCGTCCTGATCCTCTTCGTCTTCGTCGTCGTCCACGCCGTCGTTGTCGTCGTCATCATCGGCGTCGTCGTTCTCGCCGTCGTTGTCGTCGTCCTCGTCCTCGGCATCGTCGACGCCGTCGCCATCGCGATCGACCAGGACGGGGTCGTCGCCGGAGTGCTCGCATCCGAGCATGGCGAGGCTGAGGGCACTCAGGAGCGAAATCGTGATGGATCGGATCAGCATGTCGAGGGGATGCGCGAGCTGTCGGGCGGTTACAGCCGGCCCGCGGCCGCAGCGCGATGCGTGCGAGAGAACCAACCCGATGAGTTGCACGACCGGCCGCGTGATTACAACGGGCCCGCGTGCGGTTGCGACCTCTCCCGGCGCGCGCTAGGAACGATGGACGCGTCGGGCACCCAGCTCCAGCGGCCGCGAGCTCTCGCCCGGAGTCAGGGTCGAATGTCGCTGGGTGCCGGCGCATTTCGCCTTCTGGTCATATCGACCTCGGCCTGGAGCCTGCCCACCATGACCGCCAAGTCGCTCACTCCGGAGTTGCTCACCTCACTCATCGCCGCGCTCGCGCTGGCCTGCGATCCCACCCGCAGTCACGGTAACGCGGACCGCGAAGGGCCGGGCACCTGCAATGACGACGACGAGGAAGAAGACGACGCAGAGGGCGAAGAGAACGAGGGAGACGACGACGAGCAAGCGAGCGACGACGCCGAGGGCGACGACGCGTGCGGTGAGCAGGACGACGAAGACGAAGCCGGCGACGAGGGCGAAGAAGACGACGCCGGTGAAGGCGACGACGACCGCGGCGAGAACGATGGTGGCCTGTGCGGGGCGGCGGCCGCTGTCGACGATGCATGCGAAGCCGTCTACGGTGAGCAGGCAGCCGAGTGTGATCCGTTCGATGCGGTCGACGAGTCGTGCGAAGCCGGTGAGGTGATCGACGAATGCGGCATGGCGGGCCCGCTCGACGACGCGTGCGAAGCACTCTTCGGAGAACAAGCCCCCGAGTGCGATGCGACCGACGCGGTCGACGAAGCGTGCGAAGCTCAGAACGGCGACGCCGACTGAGCAACACAGGCTGGCAACGCGCCGCCGCGTTGGTGTACACCACGCGGATGAATTGGCACCACGCGCGATATCGCGGGCAGGTGTTTCGCGCTCGTGCTCGCGCCTGCTTGCGCTGTGTCGGTGACGAAACGTCGGGCTCACAGTCGGGTGATGCGACGTCTTCGGACGCGGGGTCTGACGGAGCAACGAGCACTCGGTGCCGCTGCGACCGCGACCGGCGTAGCCGGACTCGCGATCGCGATCCCGCTGCTCGCACTGCACGGTAGCCCGATTCGTGGTCAGTGCGGCGGGAGCAATCGAGACACGAACGGCGACTGCCGGTGGCTGCACGACACGCGCACCGGAGGTGCTGCTGCAGCGGCGATCGGATCGGCACTGTTGGTCGCAGGCGTCAGTACGTTGGTGTGGTGGCGGTTGCATCGACGCGGGCAGCATCGAACACGACCGTTCACCGAGCGATGACGCGACCGCCTGTGACCGCGCGGCGTCGCGGTCGTGTCGGCGGCCTCGAGCTCGCGCTCGGCCTCGTCCGCGAAATGACACATGTCGAAGGGCATGCATACCCCCGCCCGATGCCGTCGACGATATGTCGAAGGGTATGCATACCCCCGTCCGATGTCGTCGACGACACGTCGAGAGGGTATGCGCTCGTTCGACGAGCGTGTGCACGAGGTTCGAGCGGTCGCGTGGTCGCACATCGCACGCGATCGCGTCGCGACGTCGGTTGCGTGCTGCCGATCGCGCTGACGCGTCACGCGTCGGACTCTGCCGCGATCGCGGCGTCGGCGAGCTCGAGGCAGCACGTGAGCCCTGGGCTTTCGATCCCGAACAACGCGACCACGCCCGCGCAACCATGTTCGCTCGCGCCGACGATGCGGAAGTCCGCGGGCGGCTCGCCGGGCCCGACGATCTTCGCGCGGATGCCTGCGTGTGCGGGGCGGAGATCGTCGCGTTGCAGCACCGGCAACCATCGCTGTACCGACGCGAAGAACGCATCGCCACGCGCAGGATCCACGGCGTAGTCGTCGGGGGCATCGACCCACTCGACGTCGGGCCCCAGCCGAACTTGGTCGTCGAGATCGAGCGTCACGTGAATCCCGAGCCCGCCGGGTTGCGGAAGCGGATACACGAGATGACGCAGCCCCGGGTTGCGCTGCAGCGCGAAGTAGTTGCCCTTCGCGAAGCGGGCCGTCGGAACGGCGCGTGAATTCATGCCCTCGATGCGCGTCGCGGCCGCGGGCGCACCGCTGCCCGCCGCGATCCACAGCGTGTGCGTGTCGATGTGCTCGCCGCCTGCGAACACGCGCAAGCCTCCGGCGATCGGCGTCGCGCGTTCGAAGGCGCAGCCGAACACGAACGCCGCACCCGCATCGATGGCATCGCGTTGCAACGACTGGCACAGCGCGTGGCTGTCGACGATCGCGGTGGACGGTGACCACAACGCGGCCGCGCAGCGCACGAGTGGCTCGAGCCCGCGCGCTCGGTCCGAGTCCCACCACGCCAGCTCGACACCGCAGTCGCGTGCACGCTCTTGCAGCGCCGCGAGGCGATCGAGCTCGCCATCGGAGACCGCCACGATCAGCTTGCCGATGCGGCGATGCGGAATGCCGCGGGCCTCGCACCACGCGAGCAATCGACGGTTGCCTGCGACGCACATCGTCGCCTTCAGCGACCCGGGCTCATAGTAGATCCCCGCGTGCACGACCTCGCTGTTGCGCGACGAAGCATGCTGCGCGATCGCGGTCTCGCGCTCGATCACCGTCACGCGCCGACCCGACACTGCGAGCGCGCGTGCGAGCGCGAGCCCGACGACGCCTGCACCGATCACGACTGCGTCGGTGTCCATCAGCGCGCGGAGTCGGGCGGAACCGGGCTCGACACGATCACCTTCGCCGGTGCGGGCGCAGGTGCAGGCGCGGGCGCATCGGGCAGCGTCGCCCATGCGAGCAGCGCACCGAACGTGACCGCTGCGAGCGCGGCGACGGGGATCAGCCAACGCGGACGCGACGGACGCAGCTCGTCGAAGTCCGCGGGCTCCATCTCGGTGGTGTGCTCGACGATCGGCACGCCATCGATGTGGCCGCGCGGTTGCGCGCGAGGCTCGGGCGCATATGCGATCGCTTCGAGCGCCTCGGTCAGCGCACCGATCTCCTCGTCGAGTCGCGCGAGTGTGCGTTCGTGTCGGGCACGCACGCGCTCGTCCGAGCTCGACGCCAACGCGCGCGCGTAGCCCTCTCGTTGCGCCTCGAGGCGGTCGAGATCGGCTTCGATGGTGCGCTGCGCGACGGGGCTCATCTGCGAAGCTCTTCTGCGCTCAACCCATAGACATTGTCCAGCATCCGGTTTTCCGTGCAGCACGTCACGCTCGCATGCGCGCATCGTAGGAGGTGCGTGGGTAGAACTGCGTACGAGCGCCCGCGCCGCGCGGCAGTTTGAAAAAGAAGTGCGAGTCCTTACGCCGGAAAGGGACACGTCGCGTGGCCTGGAAGGGAACGAGGGTTCAAGCCGCGTCGCGATCCGGACGAAGGCAGCGGCGAGATCCCTTTGGCGGAGCCGCATCATCCTCGCCCTCGCGATCGCGCCGCAGTGCTGCGTGCCGTGCTCGGCATGCTGCTGCTCGCAGCGATCTGGATCGGCACGAGCGTGATCGGCCACGCACGCGTGAAGCCGTACTACGTCGTGCAAGGCATCGGCACCGGATCGATCAAGCCACGCGTGCTCTTCGTGCTCGATACCTCGGGCTCGATGGCATTCCGCGCGCAGTCGACCGAAGACCAGTGCCTGTGGAACGAGTGCGAAGGCACCGGCACCACGACGCAGAGCCGCATCTCGACTGCACGCAAGGCGATCAAGCAAGTCGTCGCGACGCTCGCCGACAACGCCAGCTTCGCGCTGATGACGTTCGAACAGAATCGTCCGCCGGCGTCGTCGACCGTGCCGGCGAAGTGCAAGAACGGCAACCGCTTCTACTGGACCACGAGCTACGCCTACTTCTACTGGGACACGATCAAGCAGTTCACCGGCTACAACGGCACGTGGCGTCTGTGCGACGACACCAACCGTCCGTATCCGTATCTGCGCTGGGACAACCTCGGCGTCGGGCCGGTGATCACCGCGAACAACAAGACCGGCGCGGTCCCGGCGTCGCCGCTGATCTCCACCGCGTCCGCGTCGCGACAGTCGACGAGCAACGCGACGCGCAAGGTGCAGTGGTTCCCGCGCTTCATGGGCGTGCGCGCCAACCTCAACGTCCTCACCGATCCCGACGGCAGCATCCTCGCGGGCACGGTCGGTGACTGGGCGAAGACCGCTGCGGAGCGCACGCTCAACGTGAAGGGCCAGGACTTCTACTACTGGCCGTACGTCGACGGCTTCCCCGGCTACTCGCAGTACCTCGGCTCGCCGGCGGAGAGCGGCACGTCGAACATGCCGCTCGGCGTGATGGAGAGCGGCGGCGCGCAAGCCGGTCTCTACGCGCCGTTCTACCTCGATCTCCCGCTGACGGTGCCCGCAGCCGATCGTGGGCCCGCGTCGCTGACCGACGCGAGCACTGCCGTGCTCAACGCGGTCTCGCCGATCATCGAAGGCGGCGTCGATGCCGAAGCCGGCACGCCATGGGCGAGCGTGATCGGTGCCAGCACCGTCACGCCGCCGCAATCGAACGCGATCTACTCGCACAGCACCGTCACGTCGTATCTGAAGTACGTCACCACCGTCACCACGTCCGACGCATGCGCGCCGACGATCGCGGTGCTCGTCACCGACGGTCAGCCGTCGTCGGGTGAAGGCGGGGCGAAGCTGCATCAGCGCCTCGCGTCGCTGCGCAAGGATCTCGGGGTGAAGACCTACGTGGTGGGCTTCTTCCTCAACGAGCCGGAGCTGCACAACATGGCGTGTGCAGCCGCGGGCGCGTGCAACGGTTCCTGCGAGACGCCGTGCAAGGACACGTCGGTGAACAAGTGGGATACGTGCGCGAGCACGACCGATCCCGCGAACGGCTGTGCCTACCTCGCATCGAACGGCGACCAGCTCGCGAAGGTGCTCGGCACGATCGTGAGCAGTGCGCTCGCGGTCGAGGTCGGCAGCGGGCCGGGCGAGCGCATGCAGGAGTACGGCGTCGGTGCGAGCGGCGAGCCCGGCAAGGGCTCGATCGTGCAGACCAACGTGCACGCGCACACCGAGTGGCCGGCATGGCACGGCCACGTCGTGCGCGAGCTCTGCACGGACAAGGATCCCGCGAACCCGAGCAAGACCGCGCCGTGGTGCGTCAACCATGCGTTCGCGGCTGCGGAGATCGAAGAGACCTTCGGTCCCTGTCCGCAATCGCGGGTGTGGGACGCCGGTCAGTGTCTGTCACTGACGAAGTGGACCGCGCGGCGGATCTACTCCCACAAGTCCGACCACACCGTCTTTCGCATCTCCGACGACAAGGGGCTCGCGACCCCCGAGTTCAAGGCGCAACTCGTCGAGCTGGGGCTCGTGAAGGCGTCGGACATCAACACGCAGGCGGATGCGATCGCGGCGTTCATGCTCGGTCGCGACTTCGCGAACGGTTGGAAGCTGCCCGGGCTCGCCAACTCGGCGCCGGTCGTGGTGCGCCGCATCCCGAAGTACCAGGCCGGCTACTCGCCGTCGGTGTCGATCCGCGATCCGCACTGCGCGGGGCGGCAGCTCTCCGAGGTCGACGCCGCCGGCATCCCCGACTCGCTCGAGCACTTCGCACAAGATGCCTGGGACGACAGCGAGCGCTTGGCGTCGCCGTCCTCGCATCGCCCCTATCAAGAGGCGGTGATGATCGGTGACGACCTCGGCATCCTGCACGCGTTCCAGCTCGACAGCGGCAACGAGCTCTTCGGGTTCGTGCCTCGCTTCACGCTCGCGGCCGCGGTCGCGCAGTGGAAGAACGGCGCGGCGGCGATGGGGCAACCGCTCGAGATCGCAAACCACATCTACGGCGTCGCCGCGACGATCAACCAAGGGTGGGCGTACGACAGCGCGGCGCAGAAGTGGCGCCACCTCGGCATCTTCGGCCTCGGCAGCGGTGGCACCGAGCTGATCGCGCTCGATCTCTCGCACATGAGCCCGAGCTCGCCCGACGGCCCGGTCGAAGTGTTGTGGACCACCGAGGACGCCGCGCTCAAGTCGTCGTACGACAAATGGGCGGGTGAGACGTGGGCCCGACCTGCGATCGCGTACGACGTGCCCAACAACCAACTCGCGCTCGAGCCCACTGCGCGGCTCGTGATCGGCAGCGGGTACCCGAAGAGCGGAGCGGACAGCGAAGCCGGGCGCACGATGATCTATGCGGACGCGGTCACGGGCGCGATCCTCGATCACGCGGTGCTGCCGACGGCACCGAAGTCCTACGAGTCGAGCTTCGGTGCGCTCGTCGATCCCGCGCTCGGCAGCCACTGCATCTCGCGCTACTGGGGCGAGATGGAAGAGGCGTACATCGCCGATCCGTCGGGCCGGTTGTTCCGCTGGGATCTCGGCAACAAGCACGCGGCCGACAGCGGCGCGACCTGGGGCACGTCGGCGATCCCGGCCCAGTCGTTCCTGTCGTGCGAAGGCAGCGGAGCCACCTGCACCGTCGGTGCGGGCGGTCGCGGCGATCCGTTCATCTTCCCCGCGGCGGTCACCGCCGGTGGGCGCATCGATCCGCCGGGCGGTGCCCGCACCGGTGAGCTGCCCCGCGGCATCGATCAGTTCCTCGTCGCGCTCGCGAGCGGTTCACCCGCGGACGACACGCTCACGACGACGGTGTCTTCGTTCCACAGCAGCCTCTACCTGATCGCAGACGATCACTCGAAGAACGCCCACGGCGGCTTCGACATCCCCAACGGCGCACCCAAGAGTGATCCGAGCGCGCTCACGACCCAGAAGCACTTCGCGCGCATCGCCGTCACGGATCTCACACGCACGCGCGTGTTCACGCCGTTCACCGGCGGCACCACGTACACCGAGACGGCGAAGTTCGGCCGAGCGACGCGACCGATCCGTGCGCCACGGATCGAGGTGAAGGGTGTCGTCGATCAGAAATCCGTCGGCGCGGTCGATGGCCCGAAGGTGATCGATGGCGTCGAGGTCTACACGGTCACTTACACGCTCTACGAGCCACCGCCGGGCAAGTGCGACGCACGGTTCTTCGACAAGAAGGCGGGCGAGTGGCACGCCGACGAAGGCGCGACCTACGAAGTGAAGCTGCGCGTCACCGCGATCGCGGGCGCCGGCTTCGACTTCACCACGGGCGCCAACGGTGGCGCCGCGAAGTTCGCGAAGGGCTACGCGCCGGGCCTCACGCTCGAGTCGGTCCAACAGGTCACCACGAGCACGTGCGCAGACGGCAACTGCGGCCCGAAGATCGACACCCCGAAGATGACGCCGTGTGATGCGAACATCGGCAGCAGCGGGGGCGCGATCGAGCAGAAGGGCTTCGCGCTGCCGATGGGTACGCACGTGCTCGACGGTTTCACGCCGATCGAGTGAGGCGAGTCGGGACCGAGGACGGTCAAGTCCGCACCGCTTCGGACGACGTTCGTCGTGAATGTCCAAGGGAGCCCCACGCCGTTCGCTTTTCGACCCGATCGCGGTCGAGCTCTCCGACGAGGAGGCGGGCAGGCTGACCGAGCGACGCAGCGATCGCGTGCGCGCGGCGGCGGAGAAGCTGCTGGACGCGACCGGCGTCGACACGCGCATGCCGATGCTGCCGGAAACGGCGAGCGAGGTGCTCGCGCTGGCGAACGATCCCGGCGCGCCGATGAATCGGCTCGAGAGAGTCGTCGCGGCCGACGCGATGTTGGCCTCTCGAGTGCTGATGGTCGCGAGCTCGGCTGCGTATGCAGGTACGCCGGTCCGAACCCTGGGCAACGCGCTGCAGCGACTCGGCGTTGGTACAGTGCGCGACATCCTCTACCAGAGCGTGCTCGAGTGCCACGTCTTCTCCGCAGTGGATCGCGAGTGGGCCATGCACGAACGCGACCACGCGGTGGCCGTCGCCACCGTGTCGCGCACCGTCTGTCGGCTCGCACGTGTCGAGCTCGACTTGGCGTTCGTGTGCGGGCTGCTGCATGATCTCGGTCGCGTCGTGGCGCGCAGCGGCGCAGCGCAGATCGAGCCGGCGATCCGCCGCGAAGTCGAGCACCTCGTCCACACTCGTCTCGGGTCACGCATCGCTGGCAAATGGAATCTCCCGCAGCTCGTGCGCGACGCGATGCGACGGCACCACGGCTTTCGTGGATTCGGTAGGGCCGGCGACGGGTACTCGCAGATCGGCCACATCGTTGCGGCTGCAGATGTCGTCTGCGTTCACCTCGGGTTCGGTCGGCCCGTCGAAGCGCTCGACCAAACCGCCCAGGGTGTGATTTGGGCGCTCGGTCTCGATCCCGCGCAGCTCGTTTCCGCCGCGCGATGCGATCTCGGACGCGGCGTGACGCAGGCTGCGTGATGGAAGCGACTCGCTTGAACCACGATCGCGGGGCGGGTGTGCAGGAGCTTCCCATGGGGCCCAGGGATGCGGCACGCTCTCGGCGCATGATCGTCGGGCGTTCACGGGCCGACCGAACGCGGCTGCCAGCGCTGGCAGCAGTGCTGGCCGCCGCGTGCGCCGAGCTCAACCCCGACTATCTCGGGCCTCCGAGCGGGATCGCGACTGCGAGCGAGTCGAGCGCAGGCGATGGATCGAGCGGTCTCGGTTCCACGGCAGCGACCGTAGGGTCGGAGGGCGGCACCGCCGAGACCGCGGACGATCCGACGTGCGACCAGAGCGAGATCCTCTGCGACCAGACGTGTGTCGACCCACTCCGCAATGTCCTGGCGTGTGGCGGGTGCGATCAACCGTGCGCGATGACGCAGGTCTGCTTCGAGGGGGAGTGCGTGTTGAGCTGCCCGCCCGATGCTCCGGATGCCTGCGGACTCGAGTGCACGGATCGCAGCCACGACGTCTTGCACTGCGGGCTCTGCGAGATCGCGTGCGATCCGGGACAGTTCTGCGTAGCAGGCTCGTGCGCGAACGAGTGCCCGGTCGGGATGACGCCTTGCGGCACCGAGTGCATCGACATGATGGCCAGCCACGAGCACTGTGGCGCGTGCAATCAGCCGTGTGACGCTGCGCAGACCTGTGACGCCGGTAGCTGTGTGAGCGGATGTGCCGACGGCGCGATCGTGTGCGGCGACGGTTGCGTCGACACGAGTGAAGACGAGGCGCACTGCGGCAGCTGCGATCAGCCGTGCGGCGTGGGCGAGATCTGCGAGGGCGGGGACTGCATCGGTTCGTGCCCGGCAGGGTTCGTCGAGTGCCCGAGCGATTGCGCCGACACGCAGAGCGACCCTGCCAACTGCGGCGGATGCAACCAGCACTGCTTCAACACGGAGCTCTGCGTCGACGGTGAGTGCGTCTGCCCGGCGGGCACGATCCTCTGCGACAACAAGTGCGTCGAT
Source organism: Nannocystaceae bacterium (assembly GCA_035550195.1). GTDB lineage: Bacteria > Myxococcota_A > Polyangia > Nannocystales > Nannocystaceae > Xiheibacterium. The sequence goes on along the minus strand of DASZPU010000591.1, from coordinate 2,334 downwards.
CCGACCAACGACGCCCAGCACTGCGGAGACTGCGACACGAACTGCGCACAGGACGAGCTCTGTCTCGCCAGCGCGTGCATCTCGGAGTGCGCGAAGGAGGGCGAGATCGTCTGCAACAACGTGTGCGTCGATCCCGAGAAGGACGAACCGCACTGCGGCGGCTGCAACCAGCCCTGTCCGGCGATGTCGCACTGCATGAACGGCACGTGCGAATGCAACGGCCAGACGACGCTCTGCGGCGACGAGTGCGTGAACACGGACACGAGTGAGGATCACTGCGGCGGCTGCGACATGCCCTGCGCAGGGACGTGCACGAACGGCAACTGCGCCTGAGCTGCTCTCTCGCCGAGGGTTCCACCCTGGACCCGCGACCAGCTCGAGTCCGCGCCCGGTCGGTCGATGCGTGCAGCCGTCGAGATGACGATGCGGTTGCAGGACTCACGGTTCGCCGTTCATCAGCGGCTGAGGCTCTTGTGGAATCGCAGCGCGTGCGACGATGTGGTCGGGCGCATCATCTGGGCTCGTCTCGCGCCGGATCTCCGGCATCACCTGCGTCGCTCCGCCGAAGCGGTGAGCACTCGTCCCGTCGGTGAGCTCGACGAGCAACGCGCTCAGTTGCTCGCGCTCGTCGACGAGCTCTCGCGCGACGCGAGCGTCGGCAAGCTCGACCGTGTTGCGCTCGGCTCGCTCATCTTTGCATGGCGGCGCTATACCGTGCTCGAGACCAGGGTACTCGCGCGCGCGGTGCAGCTCGCGGATCTCGCGAACGTTGCGGGCTGATCACATCCGCAGTCCGCGGCTGCGCAGCGCCGCGACGGCGGGCGCGATGCTTCCTCCGAACGCATCGCCGCGCAGCACCGTGACGCGGCCGCCCGGCCACGCGCAGACCAGCTTGCGGCTCGAGGACGCGAGCTGGAACTCCGCCGAGAACACCACGCTCGCGAGCGGCGCGAGCGTCTCGAGGTTCGGGCCGAGCAGCACACCGGCGCTCAGATCGAGCACGACGATCGGCACGATCGGCGCGCGTTGCCGTGCACGATCCCTGCGCCACAGCCAGGCGAAGCCCAGCGCGATCGACACGATACCGAGCAGCGATGCGGTGATGACGAAGGCCCAGCCCGCAGCACGCGCTGCGATCCCGCCAGACAAGAGGATGCAGCCGACCAGCCAGAGCACGAACATCAGCACATTGCCACCGGTGCCGGGTTGTCGTCCGAACGTCCAACGCTCTTCGTCCGCGACCAAGACCCCGTCGCCGCACCGCGCGATCGTCATCGCCTCGGATCATAGCGACCCGGCGCGACGCCGCGCAGCTTCGGACGCGGCGAGGGGTCTCGGCCGGGCGGCCGCTATCCGGCGTTCTGGGTCAATGTACGACCTCGTCGATCCGTGCCGAGCGGCGTGTTCGTACCGGCAGCGAGATGTTCGACGACGGTCCGGCGGAGTTGCTCGACAGGCGGTACGACGACCAGCCCACGGTGCGCTGTGAAGCGTGCGGCGCCCAGAATCCGGCGGGCTATCACTACTGCTACGACTGCGGTGCGCGGGCCGAGGGCACGTTGGCGTACGGCGCGGTCGTGCATCTCACGCTCGCATCGGAGTGGTTCGGGCGCGCGCGCACGATCACCACGGCCGTGTCGACGCCCATGCCGTGCGACGAGGTCGATGCGTCCGCGACGACGCTCGAGCTGAAGCCCGCGAACGACACCGTCGCGGCCCCGGGCATCGACACGGAGCGCCGCGCGATGGACGAGGCGTGGGTGCAGATGATCGATCGCATGACGTGCTCGCCGGCCGAGCTCGCGTGGGACTCGCTCGAAGGTGCGGACGTCACCGCGGTGTGGAGCGATGCTCCGGCGAAGATCGTCGCGGATGATGCGCTGCGCACCGAGGTCGCTGCGACGCCGCGCGCTGCGATGCTCATCCAGCTCGCGCCCGACGGATATCCCGGGCAGGGCACGCCGATGGCCGCGGCGTTCGTCGCTCGCGGCAGCGCGATCGACATCGGTCGCGCGTGCGAAGGCTTCGGACACGACGACCCGTACCTCGAGGAGTGGCACGCGCGTTTGTCGAGCCACGCGGAGGGATTGCAGGTGCACGACCCGGGCACGCGCGGTGGCGTGTGGATGCGGCTGCAATCGCCGCGATGGTTGCGCGACGGCGATCGCTTTCGCGTGGGTCAGCAGTTTCTCGTGTTCGACGCGGTGGGCGGCGCGGGCGATCGCGGGCGACGCAGCGCGGGGGAGCGCGGGCGGATCCAGCTCGTGCACGCGGGCGAGCGCGTCGGGATCGCGATGTCGATCGGCGGGGCGACCCACATCGGGCGCGCCGGCA
>DASZPU010000590.1:0-2531 GCA_035550195.1 Nannocystaceae bacterium | reverse complement strand
CGGGACGAGCACTTGCCACGCGCGGCGCAACAACGCCGCGAGCACGAGCACGATGAGCGCGATGCATGCGGGTACGAGGCGCAGCTGATCCGCGACGACGTCGCGCACGAACGCGGCACGGATCGCCGGCACGCCGCCGGTGCGCATGCGCAGACCTTCGCTGCCGTCGTGCTGCGCGACCACGTCGTCGATCACGCGCATCGCCGCGGTGGTGCGCGCGAGATCGTCGGAGCCGAAGTCGAGCCGCACGACCAACGCGGTCGCGCGCTCGTCCTCGGCCAGCAAGAGCGGCACGAGCGGGGGTTGATGCAGCCACGCCCGCGCCGGCGTGTTGCCCTTCGCGACCGCGGCCGACGCGGGATGATCGGTGATGGCGTCGACGCGCGCGATCTCGGGTCGCTCGCGCAGCTCGTCGGCCAACGCGCGCACCTCGTCGAGGCGCGCGTGCGAGAGCACGTCGCCCTCGCTCGCTTCGATCACGACGATCGCAGTACCGTCGTCGTGACCCCAGCGCTCGGTGAAGGCGGCGAGCTGCGTGCTCGCTTGCTCACCGTCGCCGTAGAAGGCCGCCGACGACAGGTCGATGCGCAGCTTCGCCGCGCCGATCACCGCGATGACGATCGCGACGATCAGCGCGGCAGTGAACCGCAAGCGGTGGCGTAACACCAACGCGGCGAGGCGACCGAACACTCGGCCGCCAGGATACCGCGATAGCGACTACAGCACGCAGATGCCACCGCCGCCGGGGCCGGCGTGCGGGCAGTGCATCTCGGCGTCACCCGCTGCGGCCATCGCGTGGTAGCTGTGGCAGCCGATCGTGTGACCGTCGGTGTCCTTGAACGTGCCCGCGTACCACGTCGAGCACTCGGCGTTGCACTCCGTCTCGTCCATGAACGCGTTGAGATTGCCGGTGCAGTTCTCGAAGTAGCGCGTGCAGTAGGTCGCGCAGTCGGGTGCCTCGGCCGCGACGCACATGCCGTCGCCGCTCGGGCCCGCGTGCGGGCAGTGCATCTCGGGATCGGTGCTGCCCGCGACGGTCGCGTGGTAGATACGACAGCCGAGCGTGTCGACACCGGTGTCCGCGGCTTCACCGATGGGCCACTGCGCGCAGTTGTCCATGCAGTCCTGCTCGTTGCTGTACTCGCTGTGATCGACGCACGATGCCGCGTAGATCGAGCAGTACGACTCGCAGCTGAGATCCGCAGGCTCGCCGGTCGAGCTGTCGCCGGTGTCCGGATCCGTGGTGGCGGGATCCGTCGTGCTGTCGTCGGTGGTGGCGGGGTCGGTGGTGGTCGACAACGTCTCCGCAGTGGTGGGCGCGGTCGTCATCGCAGTGGTCATCGCATCCGTCATCGTGCCGGTGCTCTCGCCGACCGAGCCGCCGCTCGTGTCGTCGACGTTGCCGTCGTCGTTGTCATCGTCGCCGCCGGCACAGGCAGTCAGGAACAGTGCGATTCCGATCCAAGTCAGCTTCTTCACGGGTGTCCTCCGTCGTCCGGCTGGGGGTACGGGCCGGCGGCCCGGGCGGATCGGACCCATGTCGTTCGATCCGACGCAGGCACCGCCGCGTAGGTCCCTGTGGCGTCCGGGTGCACCACCGGGCGCTGACGGAGGACTGATCATGAGACGTAGCCAAACCCGGAGCGCGCTCGCGCTGGGCGGAATCGCGATCGCGATCCTGCCCGTGCTGTCGAGCCTCTCCTATGCAGCCGATCACGCGGACGCACCGGCCACCAAGGCCGATCACGCGGCCGACATCACCGATCTCTACGCGTGGCACGACGCGTCGAAGATCAACGTCGTGCTCGCGGTCGCGGGGCTCTCGGAAGCCGGCGTGCCCGCAGACTACGACGCCGGCGTGCTCTACCAGATCCACATCGACAACACCGGCGACCTCGAGCCCGACTACGAAGTGCTCGTGCGCTTCGGACAGAACGCGGCCGGCGAGTGGGGAGTGAAGGTGGAGGACTTGCCGGGCATCGCCGATCCGATCGTCGGACCGGTCGACACGGTGATCGATGCGGGCATCGGCTTGCACGTGTACGCGGGGCTCAGCGACGATCCGTTCTTCTTCGACCTCGACGGCTTCAACGGGGCGTTCGACGACGGCGTGTTGATGTTCGACGACTCGCGCGACTCGTACGCGGGATCCAACGTGCTGGCGATCGTGCTCGAGATGAGCCGCGATGCGTTGGCGGGCGACAAGGGCACGCTGTCGGTGTGGGCCAGCACGGGACGGAAGCCATGAAGACGATCACGCACTTCATGGGCACGCTCGCGATGATCGCGATCCTCGGTTGCGCCGCGGACGGGCAATCGCGCGGCGAAGAAGGCACGAGCGGGGCCGAGGACAGCTCGAGCGGCGACGATACGTTCCCGACGACCACGACGCCGACCACCACGACCGCGAGCACGTCGGCGACGACGACGACCGCGAGCACGTCCGATCCCACCGACTCGAGCGAGACCGGCAACGACGCGACCACCGGCGACGAAGGCTACGACTTCGAAGACGGCGCGCCCGAGGAGTA
>DASZPU010000589.1:0-6381 GCA_035550195.1 Nannocystaceae bacterium | reverse complement strand
CGAAGCGAGCAGCGCGACGGCTTCGTCGACGCTGGTCGGCACCGCGACGTCCAGCTCGGGCAGGCGCAGCATCAGCGACCTCCCTTGTGCGGCGCGAGCCCAGCGGCTTCGCGCGCGCGGATCGCCTTCAGCACCTTCGGTGGCGTGAACGGCAGCTCGTCGATGCGCACGCCGACCGCGTCGTAGATCGCGTTCGCGATCGCGGGGATCGAGGGATGCAACGGACCCTCGCCGGCTTCCTTCGCACCGTAGGGCCCGCGATCGTCGGGCGCTTCGACGATGAGCGACACCAGCTCGGGCGTGTCGAGGAACGTGGGGATGCGGTAGTCGAGCAGGCTCGGCCCGGTGTGCACGCCGCCGTGGCCGGGATCGACGATGTGCTGCTCCATCAGCGCTTCGGCGAAGCCCATGTACGCCGAGCCTTCCATCTGGCCTTCGACGACCTTGCGCGAGAGCGCGCGACCACAGTCGTGCGCGACCCAGATCGTGCCGACCTCGACGACGCCGGTGTCCGGATCGACCTGCACTTCGGCGACGTGCGCAGTGAACGAGTACGCCGGCGACGCGCCGATCGTGCCGCCGCGGTAGGCACCGTGGCGATCCTTGGGCGTGTTGTACGAGCCGACCTCGCCGAGCAGGCCGTGATCTTCTTCGGCCCACTGGAACGCCTGCGCGGAGCTTACGTGCTGATCGGGTTGCTCGCGATCGATCGCCATGCGCTGCGCGAGCACGACGCGGTTCTCCGGCACGTTCCAGCGCTTCGCGACCGCGCCGACCACTTTCTTGCGCAGCTTCTTCGCGCCGTCGAGGCAGGCGTTGCCGACCATCAACGTGATGCGCGAGCTGTACGCGCCGAGATCGACGGGGGTGAGATCGCTGTCGGCCGAGAGCACGCGGATGTCCTCGAGCGGCAGCCCGAGCTCCTCGGACACGATCACCGCGAGCATCGTGTTGCTGCCCTGCCCGATGTCGTTCGCGCCCGAGAAGATGCGCGCGCGTCCGCTGCGATCGAGACAGATCTGCACGGCCGCCTGGGGCATCGCGTTGGGATAGATCGGATAGTTGGTGCCGCAGATGTACGTGCTGCCGGCGATGCCGAGCCCGCGGCCATACGGCAGCTGGGCTCTCCGCTTCCACTCGCTCGCAGCCTCGACGCGGCGTAGGCACTCGAGAAAGCCGTTGCTGCCGATGCGGAACTCGTTGGCGGTCTGCGCATCGGCGCCGAGATCGTTGCGGCGCCGCAGCTCGATCGGATCGAGGCCGAGCGCGACCGCGGCCTTGTCGAGCTGCACCTCGGTGGAGAAGCGCGGCTGGACGCTGCCGTGCCCGCGTTTGGGCCCGCACGCCGGCTTGTTGGTGTACGCGCGCGTCGAGTGGAAGCGGTACGCGCCCATCGAGTACGGCGACACCGCGAGCTGACCGGAGTAGTAGGTGGTGACGAGCCCGAAGCTCGAGTACGCGCCACCGTCGATGATCGTGCGCGCGTCCATCGAGAGGATGCGCCCATCCTTGGTGAAGCCGGTCTTGTACTTCATGCGCATCGGGTGACGACCGCGATGCGCGTAGAAGACCTCTTCGCGGGTGTACAGCAGCTTGACCGGACGCTTGGTGATCATCGCGAGCTTCGCGACGACGAACTCGAGATCGAACGGCTCGCTCTTGCCGCCGAACGCACCGCCGAGCGGCGGCTGCACGACGCGGATGCGATGCGCGGGCAGCTCGAGCACCTTCGCGAGCTCGCGGTGCAGGTAGTGCGAGACCTGCGTGGCCGACCACACGGTCAGCAGACCATTGGGCTCGACGTGCGCGACGGCGCAGTGCGGCTCGATGGCGGCGTGCGTCGTGCCCTCGAAGAAGTACTCGCCCTCGATCACGAGGTCGGCCTTCGCGAGGTTGCCTTCGACCTCGCCGAACTCGAGCACGACTTCCTTCGAGAGGTTGACGTGCTTGCTGTAGGGATTGATCTGCTGCGCGGCCGGGGCCGCGAGCGACTGCACCGGATCGAAGAACGCGGGCAGCGGCTCCCACACGATGTCGATCTTGCTCGCGGCTTCGATCGCGGTGTCTTCGTCGACCGCCGCGACCGCTGCGACGCCATCGCCGACGTAGAGCGCCTTGTCGACCGCGAGCGCGTTCTCGTCGGGCGTCCACGGGATGATGCCGTAGGGGATCGGGAAATCCTTGCCGGTCACCACCGCGAACACGCCGGGCATCGCGAGCGCGCGCGAGGGATCGATCGAGACGATCTTCGCGTGCGCATGCGGGCTGCGCACGATCTTCGCGTGCAGCATGCCGGGCAGCTTGAGGTCGTCGGTGTAGCGCGTGATGCCGCGCATCCGCTCCATCGCGTCGACCTTGCGATGGCTCTTGCCGACCTGCCACGCCTGCGCGGCGGGCTCGACGATGGGTACGGGCTTGCGTGCGTCGTCGGGCATGGCGTCACTCGGCGGCCGCGGAGCCGTACATCGTCTTGCTCGCGTCTTCGATCGCGTCGAGGATCTTGGTGTAGCCAGTGCAGCGGCAGAGGTTGCCGGCGAGTGCTTCGCGGATCTCGTCGCGCGTCACGGCTCGCCGTGCGCGACGGACCAGGGCTTCGGCGCTCATCAGGATGCCGGGCGTGCAGAAGCCACACTGCGCGGCGTCGTAGCGATCGAACGCGTCTTGCAGCGGATGGCAGCCGTCGTGCGCGAGCGAGAGACCTTCGACGGTGGTGACGTCGCGACCTTCGACGGCGACCGCGAGCGTCAGACAAGCGAGCGTCGGCACGCCGTCGATCTGCACCGTGCACGCACCGCAATCGCCCTTGTCGCAGCCTTGCTTGCTGCCGATGAGATCGAGCTGGTAGCGCAGCACCTCGAGCAGCGTGCGATGGGGGCTGACCGCGACCGCGATCGGCTCACCGTTCACGCGGAGCTGCACGAGCCCGCTCGCGCCTTGGGTTGGCGACATGCCAGCTACTTTGTGGTAGCGATGCTTCGTGGGCAAGAGTGAAGCAGACGGCCCGAACGCCGCAGATCGTCTTCACGACCCGTCGGGTCTGGGGGCCGATGTCGGCAAACACACGCCCGACGGCGGGGCGCCCGCGGAGCCGCGCGCGCGTGCGAGCTGGGACGAGTACTTCATGAACATCGCGCGCACGATCGCCACGCGAGCGACATGCCCGCGCAAGTTCGTGGGCTCGGTGATCGTGCGCGATCGGACGATCCTCTCCACCGGCTACAACGGCTCGATCCGCGGCACGCCGCACTGCGACGAGGTCGGCCACCTGATGGAGGACGGTCACTGCGTGCGCACGATCCACGCGGAGATCAACGCGATCATCCAAGCCGCGAAGAACGGCACTGCGATCGCGGGCGCGGCGATCTACGTGACCGCGTCACCGTGCTGGAACTGCTTCAAGGCGATCGCGAACGCGGGCATCAACCGCATCGTGTTCGGCGAGTTCTACCGCGACGAGCGCATCTTCGAGGTCGCGAAGCGGTTGGAGATCGAGCTCGTCGATCTGTCCGGAGGCTGATGCGCGCGCTCGCGCTCGCCTGCGTGCTCGCGTCCGGGTGCGTCACCTGGCGGGGACCGTTCGCGCCGGGGCTCGACGCGCCGCGCGGCGAGGCTGCGGTGTCGATCGTGCTGCTCGGCGAGGCGGGGCTCACCGGACGACGCGCGCACGCGACCGCGGATGCGGTCACGCAGGTGCTCGGTCGCGGCGATGCGGTCGCGCTGTTGCTCGGAGATCACCGCGCGCATCGGCTCGACGCGCGCGGGCGTCCGCGGCCCGACGAGGGCGAGGCTCCGGTGATGCGCGCCGTCGCGAGCGTCCCCTCCGTCGCGATCGCGGGCGCTGCGGAGGCGGGCACGAAGGCGCCCGGCATCGGCACCGTCGCGGTGCGCATCGGCAAGACCGGAACGCCGCGCGTCATCTCGCGCTGCGAGGCGCGCACATGCGAGCTCGTGCCCGAGGACGACATGCACGACGATCGCCTCGAGCTCGTCGTGCTCGACATCGGTGCGTGGCGGCGTGCGAAGCTCGGCGACGACGACGCGCTCGCACGCATCGAAGCGCTGCTCGACGCGCTCGCACGCACGCCCGCGAAGGTGCCGCGCGTGTTGGTGACGTATCTGCCGATCGAAGGCGGCTTCGAGCACGGCCTCGGCGCGCTCGCGGGTCCGAGCGCGACGTTCCACAACCTGCCGGCGCGCGTGCAGGAAGCGATCGCGAGCGGGATGTTCGTGGGCACGATCGCGGGCGGCGAGCATGCGATCCACGCGACCCACGACGTCGGCCGCGCGGTGCAACGCACCGACAAGACCTGGCTCGCACAGCCGGTGTGGCAGGTCGTGAGCGGCAACGCATCGTCACCCGCGGGCGGCCACGGCACGGCGTGGCGAAAGACGAAGCTCGCGCGCGGCGTGGGCTTCCAGCCGGAGCTCGCCACCGATCGCATGGGCTTCGCCGTGATCGAGCTCGGCGAAGCCGAGGCGACGCTCGACGTGTACGCGCGAAGAAACCGCAAGTGGTGGCGCGCCCGCACGGCGCTCGCACTGCATCCGCTCGCACACCGCGGTGCCCGCAGAGCACCGCGCATGCCGCCGTGTATGCGTTGCGACGAAGTCCCGTCGAGCGACCGCCGCTGAACGCTCAGCCGGTCTCGCGCAGCCGCGTCGCGGTCACCGTGCAGTTGCGGCCGGCTCGCTTCGCGGCCAGCAAGCACTCGTCGGCGAGCGCGATCAGATCCTGCGAGCCGCCGGTGGGCAGGCCGCGCTGATCGGGCAGACCGTGCGTGTCGGCGATGCCGATCGTCATCGTCGTGCCACGCGCGCGCGGATCCGCGGCGAAGACCAGACGCAGCCGCTCGGCGACGACCGCGGCGGTCTGGCCGTCGGCGTCGGGCAACACGATGAGGAACTCGTCGCCGCCCCAGCGACACACGCGATCGCTCGGGCGCAGGTGCCCGCGGAAGCAACGCGCCGCGTGCTGCAGCACCTCGTCGCCCGCGGGATGACCGAAGGTGTCGTTGACGTGCTTGAAGTGATCGAGGTCGACGATCATCAGCGACAGCGGCGTGCCGAGGTGCATCGCCTGTAGGCACGCGCCGTCGAGCCACTCCGCGATCGCGCGACGATTCGCGAGCCCGGTGAGCGCATCGCTGCGCGCGGCACTGCGCTCGTGCTCGAGCTGGTGCAGTCGCAGCCACGCGCGCCGCACCACGCCGACGAGATCGAGCAGCTGCTGGCGCACGATCCCGAGATCCTCGCCGCTCGCCATCGCGATCTCGAGTCGCACCGGCGCTTCGTCGGGCGTCGACAACCGCAGCGCGATCGTCGTGCACGGCGTCTCGCTGGGCGGCTCGCCGACGGTCGTCCATACGCGCTCGGCGTCGAGCACCTGCGCACGCAGAGCGCCGAAGCTCGCGACCATCTCTTCCGCACACACACGCGCGAGTGCAGCGGTGTCGATCGCATCGATCACCTTCAGCGCGAAGCGCAAGACGGGCGGCGTGGAGTCGGACTCGGCCACGTACCGCGCAGCATCGCCCCACGCACCGCGCCGCTGAAGCGCCCATGCGGGCCGCGGCGGCGCCCGCAGGCCGGCCCGCATCGGGACGGGCGCACCATACGTGAACACCGACCGAGACTTGCTCGCGGCGCCGCACCACCGAACAGAGATGGAAGTGGCGCGCGAACGCATCGCGATCCTCACCCTGCAACGGCTCGGCGACGTGCTGACCGCTGCCCGTGTGACGCACGGCCTCGCGGCGCGCGGCAGCACCGCGAGCGTCGAGGTGATCCACTGGGACGCCACGGAGCAGGCGGCTGCGCTGCTGCCCGGCGTCGCGGTACGTCATCCCCTCGCCTTCGGTGCGCTGCGCAAGCGCTCGCGCGCCCAACCGATCGCGGCCTTCCGTTCGCTCGCGCGCGACGTCGACATGATCGCGCAGCTGCGCGGCTTCGACACCGTCGTGAACCTCTCGTCGACGCGCTTCTCGTGCTGGCTCGCGCCCGCGTTGCTCGCCGAAGGCGGCCGCGTGCTCGGCCCTTCGATCGATCACCTCGGTCGCTACTGCGCGAGCGATCGCGCGATCACCTACCTCAACGACTGGGGCGTCGATCCCGAGCTGTCGGTGTTCGCCCACCAGGATCTCTACGCGATGGCCGCGGGCGTGCGGCTGTCCGGCTTCGGCGGCCTGCGCGAAGGCGGCGGTCGTCGCACTGGACCGATCGTCGTGCAGGTCAACGGTAGCGAGCGCGCGAAGGACTGGCGCAGCGTCGCCGACTGGCGCGAGCTCGTCGCGCGGCTCGGTCACGAGCTCGGCAAGCCGTGTGTGCTCACCGGTGCGCCGAGCGAGCGCGCGATGCTCGAAGACATCGCGCGTGCCAGCAACG
>DASZPU010000588.1:0-3868 GCA_035550195.1 Nannocystaceae bacterium | reverse complement strand
GGTCGTCGCGCACGCACGAGCGACGTCGGCACCCGCGTCGCGCTGCTGCTGCGGCTCGCGGAGATCCAGCACGCGTGGCCCGACAAGGCCATCGCTGCGCTCGAGCACGCGCTCGAGCTCGATCCCAACGCGCTCGGTGCCGCCGAGCGACGCGCGCTCGCGGAGCAGTACGATCGCGCGGGCGTGCAAGGCACGCGCGTGCTCGCGAACCACGTCGAGGTGCTCGCCGCCGATCCACTCGAACGCCGCAGCCTCGCCGCGCTCGCGCGCCACTACGAGGAGCAGGGCGATCCGCAGCGCGCCCACGCGCTCTACGAGGTGCTCGCGCTGCGCGATCCCGACAACGAAGCTGCACGCGGCTATCTCGACTCGGTCGTAGTCAGCGGCGGCGGACAGGGCGAGCTGCAGATCGCGTCGGTGGTGCCGAGCCTGCCGTCCGACGGCGGCATCGGCGACGCGTTGCTCGCATTGCTCGACGGCGGCACGCCGATCCTCGCGGAGTACCTGCCGCGCATCGAGGTGCCGCCCGAGGCACGCATCTCACCGCTCGGCGAAGGCCTGCTCGCGCAGTGCTGGGGCGAGGTGCTCAAGCGCCTCGGCATGAGCAAGGTGGCGCTCGTCGCCCAGACCGCGCTGGGCGACGGCCCGGAGGACGGTCCCGAGGTCGAAGACGGCGACTGGCTCGAGGTGCGTTGTCAGCAGCCACCGATCATCGTCGCGCGTCCGCCCGCGTTCGAGGTCGACGATGCGGACGGTCTGCGTTTCGCGCTCGCGCGCGCGCTCTACAGCACGCGCCCCGAGGCCGTGTTCGCGATCGGCCTGCGCCGCGCGACGTTGGGCCGGTTGATCTCGGCGATCCTGCAGGCCTTCCATCCGCGCCACAGCCGACGCAAGCACCACCAGCGACCCGAAGATTTCGTCGCGCGACTCAGCCAGGAGCTGTTGCGCAAGCTGCCGATGCGAAGCTCGCGTCAGCTCGGTCAGCTCTTCAAGGATCACGAGGACGAGCCGTTCGACAGCCGACAGTGGCGCGCGTGGATCCGTCGCGCGGGCAACCGCGTCGGCCTCGCCGTCGCCGGCGATCTCGGTGCAGCGATCCGCGTGGTCACGCGCAGCACCGCGACGCCGACCGGCGACACGCTCGTCGAGCTCGCGCAGGCCGATGACGATCTGCGCGACCTCATCGCGTTCGCCGCGAGCGCGGCCTATGCCGCCGTGCGGCAGCAGCTCGGCTACGAGATTCGCACGCGCGGCTGAGCCAGCGTTACTCCGCCGCGCCCTGCATGATCCACGCTTCGATGCGTGCGATGTCGGACGCGGGCAGCGCGACGAAGTCCATCATCGGCGGCGCCTGGGGCATCTGCACACCGCTGCCACCGCCAGGCGCATCGACCTGATCGCCGCGCAGCTTGTAGAGCAGGTAGCTCATCTCGGGATCGCCGGGCTCGACGTAGTTGAGGATCGACTCGGTGGGGTTGCCCTCGAGCAGCGACATGTACGCGTTGGCCTCGGTGAGATCGAAGTCCGGAACGATCGGCGGGCCCCACGTGCCACCCATCTGATGGCACCCGCCGCCCTCCGAATCGACCGCGCACTGGTCGGTGAAGATCGGCAGGATGTCCGCGAACTCGACCGGGCCGACGTTGGTGTCGCTGCCCGACGAGTCGGCTTCGGTGTCCGCGGTGGTCGAGCTCATCGACATGCCGGTCGTCATCGTGGTCGATGCCGTCGTCATCGTCGCCGCGTCGGTATCACCGATGTCGGCGTTGCTGTCGACCGGGCAGCCCGGCAACACGACCAACGCGCCGATCGTCGCGAGCACGAGGCATGAACGGCAGAAACGATCGAATGCGAAGTCGTGGATCATGTTCGCTCTCTACCAAAGAAGACGCCGCTCGGAAACCCCGCGCGGCGCCCGATACAGCGTCTTTTCGGTGATCAGAAGCGACCGCGCAACGCGATGCCGCTGCCGCCTCGACCGAGCATCGGTGACAGCACGAGCTCCTGTCGCAACCGCGCTGCGGTGGACGGCGGAGCCTTGCCGTTCTTGCGCTTCTTCGCGCCGATGATGACGAGCGGCAGACCCACGGCGAGACCCGCGACCGCCAGGCCTGCACCGACGTACGCGAGCATGTTCGCACGGTTGCCGGCCGCGTCGATCGAGTCGATCTCCGGGTCGGTGACCTCGTGCTTCTCGACGATCTTCTGCTGCTTCGCGCTCATCGTGGTGCCGGCGATCACCATCGACACGCCCGCGACACCCGCGACGATGAAGACCGAGCCCGCCGCGATCATGCCGGTGCCCGGCTGCTTGTCGCGCGGCTCGCCCTTCTTCCGCTTCTTGCGCTTCTTCTTCTCTTTGTCGCCCTTGCCGGCGCTCGCGACCGCGGCCGCGGCCTTCTCGTCTTCGATCTCTTTGAGCAGCGACTCGCCGGTGTCGAGCTGTTCTTCCGCGCGCGAGATGAGCGCGGTGGAATCGGCGGGTGCGATCACGATCCAGTCGGTGGTCGCGGAGCCGGCTTCGACCTCGGCGAAGAGCTGCAGGATGTCGAGCGCGATGCGAGTGTCTTCGATGCCCTTCGCCGCGGCTTCGGCATCGCGCTCTTTCTTCGCGTGCTCGAGTCGCGCCTCACCGGCCTCGATGAAGATGATCGGATCGCCGAGCTCCGCACCGTTCTTCTCGAGCCCCTCGGCCACGCGCTCCATGTCGCCGGCATCGCGGGCTCCCTGCACGCTGTCGCGGATCGCCTGCCGCTTCGGCTCCGCGCCCTCGGGCGTGAGCAGCGGCCCGGCGGGCTCTTCTTCGGCGGCCGGCTTCGGCTTCTTCTTCTTTTTCTTCTTCGCGTAGTACGCGAAGGGAGCGGACGCGGTGCTCGCCGTCGGCCCGCTCCAAGGTGATGCTGCAACGGGCGTCGCGATGCCACACCACGCGAACGCTACGCCTACGATCGTCGCCCCGATCTTGTTCGCCGCCACTTCTCGCAGCGTATCATGTTGTCACGCCGCCGAGCGATCGCGTCGCTGCACTTCGACATCCGAAGCAGCGATGGTGGGCAAGATCGCGGTCGCGACAACGTTCAGCGCCCAGCGGCGAGCGCGATCGTCCGCGCGACTGCGCCCCATAGCGCGCGAAAGCGGGTGCGATCGAAACCTGACCGCGTGACCAGCCAGTCGACGTGGCTCGGCCCGCCGTCGGGATCGCCGTAGTAGCCCATCACATCGAGATGATCGGCGCGCGCGACGTGGATGATCTCGCCCCAGACCTGCGACAGGGTCGGCACCATGCCGTCGTTTGCCGACGGCGCCGGGACCTTGCCGTAACCGCTGACGAGCGCTTCGACCTGCGCATCGCTGAGCGGCCCGAGCCGCTGCGGCGGCATCTGGGCGGTGAGTCGGTAGAGTAGATGGTAGAGCGCGTGGGTGAGCTGCGCGATCGGGTCGAGCCCGACGCGCAACGCACCGAACGTCGCCGGCGGCTTCGCGCGCGTGATGGCGCACGCGTAGCGCACGCCCGCCCGATCCTCGGTGGCGGAGTTGAAGATGTCGAGGCCGTCGGGGGTGATCTGCGGGAGCAGTGCTTGATCGCCCTGCACGTGCCCGAGGAAGCGCTCGAGCGACTCGGAGCGCTCGTCGTCGAAGTCCGCGAGCACTTGCTCGTAGAGCTGCTCGAGCACCGGACCGCCGAGCCCGACGAGATCGTCGAGACGCACGAGCACTTGTGCGGCCCTCACCGCGCCACGCAGCGGACGCTTGCCCGCGCGCAGACCGTAGAGCGTGACGATCGACAACAACCGCAGGAGCCGTTGCCCGAGCACGCCGGTGGCGATGCTCGCGAGCGGCGTGCCGTAGTGCGGGCTCGCGACCGTCA
>DASZPU010000587.1:0-9796 GCA_035550195.1 Nannocystaceae bacterium | reverse complement strand
CGTCGAGCATCGCGAGCACCTCCGCGGCCGCGCGCGCGAGCGCAGCTCCGGTCGGCGTCACCGACACGCCGCGCGGGTTTCTGAGCAAGAGCGTGCTGCCGGTCTGTTCCTCGAGCTTCTTCACCGCCGAAGTGAGCGTCGGCTGGGCCACGCCGAGCTTCTTCGCCGCCGCGGTCATGCTGCCGATCTCCGCGATGGCACGGAAGTAGCGCAGGTGGTCGAGATCCATCGGTCTGCTTAGGATGCAGCGAAAGTGCGAGCGGTGCGAGCCCGGCGGTGCGAGCATGGGGGCCATGACCATCGTCCGCGGGATCTCGTGCTTGCTGTGTGCATCGTGCTTCGTCGCGTGCTCCGACGACGGCGTCGCAGGCGATGGCCAGGACGCGACCGCGCCGTCGACCACCGTGTCGTCGACCGACGCGACCGGCAGCGAGGACACGAGCGACACGCCGACGTCGATGACCGGATCCGAGTCGCCGTCGGCGACGCAGGACGGCAGCGGCAGCGAGGATCCCAGCGGCGATCCCAGCACCACCGACGATCCCGGCGACACCAGCCAGAGCACGACCGACACCGAGGGTCCGGGGCCGTTCGCGTTGCCGCCACCGGATGGCGGCCTCGACTACCAGCTCGGCGGCGCATACACGCCGCCGGCCGGCGTCACGATCGTCTCGCGCGATCGCAACGCGTCGCCGGAGCCGGGCATCTACAACATCTGCTACATCAACGGATTCCAGGCCCAGCCGGACGAGGAAGACTTCTGGCTGAACGAGCACCCCGATCTCGTGTTGCGTGACGGCAACGGCGATCCGGTGATCGACCAGGACTGGGACGAGATGCTGCTCGACACCAGCACGCCGGAGAAACGCGAAGCGCTCGCGGAGATCGTCGGCGGTTGGATCGCGCAGTGCGGCATGGATGGCTTCGACGCGATCGAGATCGACAACCTCGACAGCTACTCGCGCTCGCAGGATCTGCTCACGCAGGACAACGCGGTCGACTTCATGGTGCTGCTCTCCGCCGCCGCGCACGACGGTGGCCTCGCGATCGCGCAGAAGAACTCCACCGAGCTCGTGCCGCGCAAGGACGAGATGGGCACCGACTTCGTGGTCGCCGAAGAGTGCAACACGTACTCCGAGTGCGGCGACTACATCGACGGCTACGGCGACGCCGTGCTCATGATCGAGTACCAGCAGAACGACTTCGACACCGGCTGCACCGAGTACCCCGGCTACTCGATCGTGCTGCGCGACGTGGACCTCGTCCCCGAAGGCGACGGCGGCTACGTCTACGACAATTGCTGAGACGAAAAAGCCCGGTGGAGGGAGCTTGGCTCCCCCTCCACCGGGCACGCGCTGCTTGGCCGTGGCTGTGGTCGTTGGGTCGGTCTACCTACTGCTCTCTCACTGCGGGACGTTGGACGGACAGAAGTCCTGCTCGGGATCGATGGCGAAGGTCTCGGTGGTGTCGTCGATGCTCTGCACGAAGGCGATCAGATCGGCGAGCTCTTGTGCGGACGGCGAGAACACTTGGTTGCCGGCGCGCAGGTGATCGCCGAACTCGCCGGCGGGATCGAGCAGCTCGTCGAGCGTCTCGGCCGCGCCGTTGTGCAAGAAGGGCGCGCCCTTGCCGACGCCGAGCAGCGACGGGATGTTGAAGCCGTCGGGACCCTGCGCGGCCGTGCCGGTCTGGCGCAGCTCGTCGGCACCGTGCGCGGAGGGTCCGTCGGCATCGAACGTTCCGACGATGCGCACGCTGCAGGTGTGCCGCTGCGGCGCACCGTTGGCGTCGTTGGCGAGCACGAACAAGCTGTCGGGATCCGTGCTGGTCACCTGATCCGCACGCACGTCACCGAGGTCGGTGATGCCGACCGATGCGAGCGTCAGCAATCGCTCGTCGTTGTCGCTGCCGTCGCCGGGATTGAACGCCGGCGTGTAGTAGCGCTCGGACAACGTCCACAACGCACCGGAGTGGCACGCGTTGCAGCGGCCGTCCTCGAACACCGCACGACCCGCGCTCGCATCGCCGACGGTGCGCGTCGATCCCTTGGGTGAGCGCAGCGATGCGATGTACGCCTCGATCGCGTCCCAGTCGTCGGGCAGCGCACCGGTCTGCGCCGCACCGCGGGCCGAGCCGATGTTGAAGCCGTTGACCGGATTGCCGGTGCCACCCGCACCGACGAAGTCGATGCGCGCCGCCGTGTTCGCGGTGCCGTTGTCGTTGAGCGTGGTGTCGCTGACGATCGCTCCGGTGCCGCCCGCGACGAGCCGGGTGTTGAGCTCGAAGTCGTGGACCTCGTCGAAGATCGAGGTCCAGTTGAGGATGCGCTGGTGACCGCCGCCGGCGTCGAAGCTCGCCGCGGTGTCGACGGTCTGGCGCGGACCGGCCGGGAACGACCACGTCACGTTGTCGGTGGTCCCGAAGGGATGGCAACCGGCGCACGACACCCAGCCGTTGGTCGACCAACGTCCGAGACCGGTGTTGAAGAAACGCTGACCTCGCAGCACCTCTTGCTCGGCCGCGCCGGCCGCAGGCGTGGCCGACTCGATGTCCATCGCGACCGTGGTCTGCTCCGCGAGGTCGATGTGCGAGATGCTGCGTGCGACCTCGTTCACCGTGTAGAGGTTGGTCTCCGCGATCGCGACACCGACGGGCGACTGGCTGGCGGCCAGGAACGACGCGCCCGACGGCGAGCCGGCCACCGGCGGATCGACGCTGAAGTCGACACGCAGCACGCTGTCGGACGCGAGCGACGCGATGTAGCCGAACTCGCTGTTGGCTGCGAACGCGATGTCGATCGGGATGGGCACGAAGCGCTTCGGTGCCGCGAGGTCGTCGACGAGCCCGTTCAGATCGATCGGCTCGGCGTCGATCGGCGTGAGCCCGTCGAGCGCGAAGCGATGCACCAAGCCCTGCAGGTTCTGGTGGAAGTCGGTCGCACCGTTGAACGCGGCCGGCGATGCGCCGACGCTGGTGACGTAGAGCTTGTCGGCGTTGACGATGCACGAGCAGAGCTGGTTCGGGTACGCACCGGTGGTCTCGAAGCCGGTCGTGCTCGAGGCCGACAGCGGTGCGAGCCGGATGTCGCCGACCGTGCCTTCGCCGTCGATGGTGAACACGCGGCCTTCGCGGGCGCCGTCGGTGGCTTCCTTCGCGCCGTCGATCGCGACGCCGTAGAAGTCGGTGACGAACACGGTCTCGTCGACTTCGTCGGTGTCGCCGTCGTTGGTCGAGCACACCGCGTACGGTGATCCGCCGGTCGCGATCTCGTTCCGGATCGTGAGACTGCCGGTGTCGACCGCGAGCACGTAGCCCTCGCCCCACATCGGCACCCACAGCGTCTCCCCGGTGCCGGACATCGCGGCACGACCGGGCTCCGCACCGACTTGAATCGCATCGCCGACGCTGGGCTTGCCCGCGATGTCGTTCACGCGAACGATCGCACCGTCGCCGCGCGTCACCACGAAGAGATCGTGACCGTCGCCGGTGAACGCCACCGACTCGGGCTCGCTGCCGACGTCGACGCGCGCACGCTCGGTGAGATCCGGCAGCGCGAAGGTGGTCAGCTCTCCGGTGCCCTTGTTCGCGACCGCGAGCAGCGTGCCGTCCGGCGACACCTGGATCGGACCGCCCTTGGTCGGGCCGGCGAACGGCGTCACCACGCCACCGGTCTCGGTATCGGTCTCGGTGGTGTCCGGGTCGGTCGGATCGGTGCCGGTGTCCGGCTCGGTCGCGTCCGACGTCGGTGCGGTCGTCATCGCCGTCGCACCGCTCGTGTCCGCGGTGGTATCGGCCGATGTTCCACCGCTCTCGCCGGTGTCGTTCTGCCCACCGGCATCGTCACCACACGCGACGGAGAAGAACGAGCTGAAGACGATGAGAGGGAGTTTCCAAGCAATGCAGCGCGACATGAGCAAGTCCTCGGTGCACGTGTTGGGTGCGTGCTCTGTCACTCTCCCCGAAACTTCCGAGTCGACCACTCGACGCGACCGATGGCAGCCATCGATCGATCCGATGTGCCAGCACGAACGACGCTGCTATCGCGCGACGACGACGTCATGCCACGACATCGCTGTCACGCTCGCTTCATCCTCTTTAAGTGGCGCACGCAGGCGTTCCCTGCTGTCCGACGAGTGGCTCGCGTGTGAAGTCGGTCCACGGTGCATCGAGCTTCCACAGATAGTTGTCGTCTTCGAAGAGCACGACGTCGTCGTTGTCGCCGTTCGCATACGCGCCCCAGTGCCACTGGCACATCGTCGTGCCGGACGCGTGAACGTGCCGTGCACGACGCTGACTCCGTCTTGCCACACGTGCATCTCACCCGCGTGGTAGTCGATGTAGATCGTGATGCGGGCCCACGCGCCGAAGGGGAACGCGGGCGCATCCGGCTCGAACGTCTGCATGTCGAGATGCGCGGGCGTCAGTCTGCGCGTGGTGTCCTCGAGCCCGAGCGTGACGACTTCACTGCTCCAGTCGCACGCATCGTCGACGGTCCAGAAGCTGAACCACTTGCCGTTCGCGAAGTCGTAGTCGACGTCGACGCGACTCCAGAACGTGTTGACGACGCCGAACGGCGCGTCGATGCCGACGCCTGCGTTGGTGATGTCTTGCAGCGGCTCGTCGCCGGCGAACTGCACGATGCCGTAGCCGCGGTGCGACTCGCCCGGGGTCGCGCAGGTGATCGCGGAGCGATGCGAGTGACCGGCGCTGACGAAGGTCGCGTCGGTGAAGCCGTTGTCGTGGCACTCGCCGTCGTGCCAGTCGGCGCCGTAGTTGCCCGCGCTCCACCGCGAGTAGTCGCCGGTCTCGAAGTCGTCGAACCACAAGAGCGTGGCGGGGATGCACTCGCCGTCGCCGGTGCCCGACGACCCTGCGTCGGTGGTGCTCGTGGTCGCCGCGCCGCTGCTGCTCTCGCCGCCGTCTTCGCCGCTCGACGAGCTGCTCTCGCCGGCGGTGGTCGTGGTGGCGACGACGCCCGTGACAGAGTCCACCGTGTCGCCGCCGAGCGTGCCGCTGTCGTCGCCGGTGTCGTGCTGCTCACCGCCTGCGCACGCCATCGCCAGCACAGCCGCCAAAACGCTCGCACCTCGGGATCGCTTCGTGCTCATCGCCCGTCCAAGACTGCCGCGGGGGCCCAGCGGATCACGGCGTGTGCTCCGCCGCGATTTCGACGGCATCCAGCGATCTGCAGGCATGCACGCTACGTAGTCCTGCGGATCGCTGGGCGAGTTGCACAGCGGTTGCGCAGTTCGATCAGCAACCGCGAGCAAGTCGATCACTGCTCGGCGATCGATCGCGGCTCCGCAATCTCCGACAAGCGATCGCGATCGCTGTCGTCGTGATCGTCGTGATCACAACATCGTGATCGCGATCGTCATCGATGAAGCACTCGATCGATGTCGCACATTGTCTTGTGCACGTCACACGTGTGACCGCGATCTGCATTCGCGATGCACGGTTTTTCTTTTCATGCTCGCAGACGAGAGTATGTTGCAGCTCGGCTGGGGTGGCGTAGTTCGACGTGTGTGCGTCGAGCTTTCGGGGGGACCACCAGATGAAGACGCTCGACTGCACTCACCATCACTCGCATCTCCGCATCCTCTTCTTCAGCATCGCGATCGCAGCACTGCCGGGTTGTACCGGTGAAGACGACGAAGGTCGCCCGGGCGAAGGCTGGGGCGGTGCTGCGGACGATCCCGGCGACGACGACGACGACGCTCCGGCCTCGCCCGACGACGCTCCGACCTCGCCGATCTACGGCGGCACCACCGTGTCGACGTGCGGTTGGGCGAGCACCGTAGAGCTGGGCGGCGCGTGCACGGGCACCCTCGTGCATCCGCAGGTGGTGATCTACGCGCAGCACTGCGGCACCAACTACACGTCGATCCGCTTCGGCGAGTCGATCAACGGCGGGCCCGGGCGCAACGTGCCGGTGTCGTTTTGCAAGACCTACTCGGGCGGCGGGCCCGGCACGGGCAACGACTTCGCGTTCTGCAAGCTCGCGCAGGCGGTGAACGACGTGCCGATCGTGCCGATCGCGATGGGCTGCGAGACCGACGAGATCGCGCCCGGCAAGTCGGTGACGATGGTCGGCTTCGGCGAGGCCAACACCGGCGCGTACGGGATCAAGCGCCAGGTGACGTCGTCGATCTCGAGCATCTCGAGCGCGAACGAGGTGTTCATCGGCGGCGGCGGCAAGGACACCTGTCAGGGCGACTCCGGTGGCCCGGTGTTCATGCAGATCGACGACGGCTCGTGGCGCGTCTTCGGGATCACTTCGTACGGTGGCGCGTGCGGCGGGGGCGGGTACTACTCGCAGATGCATCGCGGCATGAGCTGGTTCGAGTCGCAAGCGGGCGTGGATCTCACGCCGTGCCACGACGCGGACGGCACGTGGAATCCCGGACCGGACTGCGGCGACTTCCCGCTGCATCCCGGCACGCCGCACGGCACGTGGGCGAACGGCTGCAGCGGCGACACGCTGTCGGGTCCGAGCGCGACGTGTGGCGATGCGTACGGCGACGACGATGGCGGTGGTGGTGATCCGGAGCCGACGTGCAGCAACTGCGTCGACTACACCGGCACGCTGTCGGGCAAGAACGATCGCGACGTGCAGCCCAACGGCAACTACTACTACGCCGCGCAAGCGGGCGCGCACAACGGTGTGCTCGACGGCCCCGCCTCGGTCGACTTCGATCTGTTCCTCATGAAGTGGAACGGCAACGCCTGGGCCACGGTCGCGAGCGCCGAGTCGGGCTCGCCCGACGAAACCATCAACTACTCCGGCACCGCCGGCTACTACGCGTGGATCGTGCAGTCGTACGCGGGCGCGGGCGGCTACCGACTGACGCTCGACGTGGCCCACTGATCGCGAACGCGGGATTTTCCCGCGTTCGCCGGCTCCGCGCCGACTCAGGGCGCTCGAACGCGGGGATTCCCCGCGTTCACTGCGAGCACTCGGCGACACGAATCGGCGTGTCGTCGGCGAAGCGCTGCAGGCTCGCGCAGATGCCCGCGCGTACCGCTGGATCGGCGGCGACGCGCGGCCCGAGCTGTGCGCGGAGGTACTCGGTCTTCGCGTCGTCGCCGGGAAGCGCGACGTAGGCGGGCTCGGTGCGCACCTCGTCGAAGATCGCGGGCACGCGCTCGAAGACCGCTTCGGTCGCGAACGCGGTGAGCAGCGCGGTGAAGCGCAGATCCTCGTCGACCTTCGTCATGCGCGCGATGCCGTTGATGCCGCCGCACATGTGCACCGAGCCTTGTGGCTCCCCGCTCGGCTTGCCGTCGGCACCGCGCGGCGTGACGACGGGATCGGGCCACACATAGGCCGCGAGATACGGCGCGAGCTCGGCCCACGCGACGGTGCGCGGAGTGACTGCGGGCGGCGTCGGACAATCGCTGCAGCGCAGCCCTTCGGCGGCGAGCGCCGGACCGATGCGCCGCGCGAGCACGGCGACGACGCGCTCGCTGAAGAACGCGGAACGAGCCCCGACGAGCTTCGCCGTGGGATCCGTCGCCGCGGCCACCGCTTCCTGCGATCGACGATGCTCCTCGGGCCACGCCCGAATCACCTCGTTGGCCGCGACGAACGCATTCGTCATCGCCCGCTCGAGCGCCGTCGCCGGCGGCGGCAGCTTGCACAGCTCGCGATTCCCCTGCACCGGCAGCTCGCGCACACCACCTTGCCCATCGGGAAACGCCGCGACACACACGAGCCCAGCGATCGCCGCGCGCACCTCGGCCCAATCGACCACCTTCGTGTCCGGCTCGATCGGCGCCCGCGTCGACGTTTTCGGCCCACACGCCGCAATCCCTACGAGGAGTACCAACGCGCGCACGCCCGATACTACGGTCGACTGGCCTCGGCTTACACCGGCGGCTACACTCTTTCGTCGATGGCCCCGCGCGAAGGCACACTCTCCATCCGCGTCGAGCTGCCGTGGGCAGCGATCGATGGCGCAGCGCCGGACGAGGAGGCGGTCAGCGAGGAACTGCGCGTTCTCTGGCTCGTCGAACGGGTCCGGCAGCACAAGCTCAGCATCGGTAAGGCCGCAGAGCTCGCGAGCATGCCGCGCGCGCGGTTCCTCAGCGTTTTGGGACAGCACGGCGTCCCGGGCATCGATTATCCCCCGAGCGAGCTCGAGGCCGAGCTCCGCCGGATTGCTGCGAAGTGATCGTCGTCTCGGACGCGAGCCCGCTGATCTACCTCGGCGGACTCGGGCAGCTCGAGCTACTCGAGCGTTTGTTCGAGAACGTGGTCATCCCCCGCATTGTCTTCGACGAAGTCGTCGCCGCAGGAGCAGGAAGGACCGGCGCGCGAGAGGTGAGCGCTGCCGATTGGATCCGTATCGTGGACGCCGAGCCCGATGGTTCACTTCTCGACCGACTCGATCGCGGTGAAGCGACGGCAATGCCTCTGGCGCAGCGGCTCGGTGCGACGCTCGTCGTCGACGATGCGGCCGCGCGGCGTATCGCGATCGAGCGCGGTCTCGAGGTCGTCGGCACGCTAGGCGTGTTGCTGGCGGCGAAGCGCCGGGGACTCGTCAGCGCGGTCGCTCCGTTCGTGAAGCAGCTCGAAGAGCTGGGACTCTTCATGTCGGTCGGACTTCGGCGAGAGGTCCTTTCTCTCGCCGACGAGGTCACGTAGCTCGGCCGAAACGAGCTGTACCCGTCGCTCAGAAGTCGAAGCCCACTTGGGCCTGCACGACCACCGCGTCGAGCAGGCCCTTCGTGCGGTCGTAGTTCGGGCTGAAGGTCGGGTTCTTCGTGAGCGAGCGGTAGAAGAGCAGGTCGACCTTGCCGCTGAAGACGAAGGCGTCGATGAACTTCGCGAACTGTTTGTCCTTCGCGCGCAGGAAGTACGAGGCCTTGATGCCGTACACCGAGTTGAACAGCGCCGAGAGCTCGCGGTCGCCGGTCCAGTAGCTGCCGATCGGGCCGCCCGAGGCGTACTCGTTGCCGTCGCGGTAGAAGAGCGCGGAGTCCTGCACGTGCCAGCGCGCGCGCGCACGGATCACGATCGGACGCACGATGTACTGGTCCCACGCGAGCTCGGCGGTGAACGCCTTCACCGACCAAGAGTCGAAGTAGCCGCGGAGATCCATCTCGATCGATCCGCGGATCGGACGCAGCGCGAACTTGGTGTTCGCGTAGAACGCGATGCGGTTGCGGACGTCGGGCATGTGCTCTTGCACCGCGCGCTCGCCCAACAACACCTGGCGATAGGGGTTGGCCTGGAAACCACGCAGCGACTGGCCGGTGGTGCCCAGCTGCAACAACAACCACGGCGTCGTCACCTGCGTCAGCGAGATCTGCACGGTGTCGATCGCGAGCTTGCGCGTCGACGTGGTCGCCGACGACTTGTCGAAGCACTGCCCCGACGAGTCCAGCGCGCGCAGGGCCAACAGCTCCTGGTTCGCATCGTTGCTCGCATCGCACACGCGATCGAAGTTGTGGGTGTAGTCGACCGAGATCTGCGTGTTGCGATCGAACAGATCCGCGGTGATGCCGGTGTTGACCGTGCCCGAGCGATAGTCGCGCTCGCCCGCGAAGCCACCGCCTACGCGCATCGTCGCGTACTCCGACAGGAAGCGGAATCCGAGCTGCCCGTTGTGGCGCACGTCGCTGAACTTCGTGGCCGCGCTCGTGACGTCGACGCCGAAGATCTGCGGCGTCGCGCCCGACACGACGTCGGCGTCGTAGCCCGCGGCGAGCCCGAAGTGCTCGCCGAAGTCCTGCGAGTAGCTGACCTGCGGGTGCACCACCGTGAGCTCGGTGCTCGGCGCCGGCTCGACGA
>DASZPU010000586.1:0-4546 GCA_035550195.1 Nannocystaceae bacterium | reverse complement strand
GCATCTTCCAGAAACCCTCGTCGCCCTGCTGCGCATAGGCTTCCATCGCCGCGTAGGCGGCGGGGCGCGCCTTGGCGTGGTGGCCGAGCGGAGCGTTGCGCCAAACGATGCGGACCTTGCCCTTCAGCTGCTTCTCGAGATCCTTCAGCGTCGTGTTGGCGCGCTGCGAGAACGGATCCTGATACTCGCCGAACCATGTGATGACGACCGGTGCGTTCGCGGGGCCGCGCGCGGGCGAGCCCGCGGTGGGCGGCGGCACCTCGGGCGCTGCGACGATCTTCGGGATGCAGCCGCGGCCTTCGGCGAACTCCATGCCCGCCGGGCAGTCGGTGCTCACCTTCGGCGCACACATGCCGTCCTTCATCGTGGTGCCTTCGGGGCACTCGAGCTTCACCGGCACGACAAGGGCGACCTTCGGTTGCGCGAGCTCGAGCACCTCGAGTCGCAGCGACGCACCGCAGTTCGCCGGCGGAGCCTTGTCGTCGCGCGTCGCGGCTGCACATGCGCTCGGATCGCCGTCGCGCGACAGCGTCTCGCGCTGCGCCTTGCTGTCGGCACCGATGCCTGCGCCTTTGATCGTCGCGGCTGCCCCGATCTCCGCGTCGGCGCCGGCGAAGAACTCGAACGCGCCGACGGAGAGCCCGACGACGACGTGCGTCGCGCCTTCGCAATCACCTTCGAGCTCGGTCGCATCGACGCTGACGCGATCGGCCACCATCACGCCGACGATCGTCATCGCGACGTTGAGCTGCCCCGACTTCTGCAGCTTCGCCTCGAAGCGCGCGGCACCGGCCGGCAGCGCGGCGTAGAGCTCGTCGGAGTCCTTGATGGTGACGTTGTCCTGCTTGGTGGTGACCGGCGCGTACGCGTAGGCACCCTGCGCGTTGCAGCGCGGCAACATGATCATGTTGCAGCCTTCGTAGCGCACGACGACGAGCCCTCGGCTCGCACGCACCTCGAGGTCGGCGCGATCCGACGACGGCCACTCGACGATGAGCGGTCGCTCCTGGCTCGCGACCACCTTGCACTTCGCCTGATCCTTCGGCTGGTACTCCGGCGTCTTCGCGATCTGCGACGCGAGGTTGCCCTTCTTGCACGCCGCGGGTGCGAGCAGCATCAGACCGAACAGGAGGCCGAGTCGGATTCGCATGCAGGCGTGCATAGCCGCTCCGCGCGCGCGCGAAAAGCCATGCAAACCGCCGCAGCCTCACACGCGCGCAGCCGCGAGCGCGACCCGCTGCGTTGACAGCGTGGGGACGTCTTCTCGAAGATTGTCCCGTCGGTCTGCGGTGCGGAGGATGACCCAACGAGCGTGCGTGTTCGCGCTGGCGATGGCGACCGCGTGCACGGAGGAGTACGAACTTCCGCCGATCGTGTGGGAGGGTGAGTACCTTCGCTTCGGCACCGACCTCGACGCGAGCTCGCTCTGCGAAGGGACGCTGCCGTACGCGGATCGTGTGGTTGGGTACCTTGGAGAGACGCTTGGCCGCCCGGGCGCGCGCGTCGACTACTACTGGGTGGCGGATCTCGACGGCACCCAGTGTCCCGGTCACACGAATGCGTGCCGCGCCCGGTTCGCAGGTCTACTCGCTGGAGCCCTACCTGCAACACGAGCTTGCCCACGCAGTCGGCGGTCTGGCGAAGGCCGGCTATCACACGGGGATCGAAGAGGGCACTGCGATGGCGTTCGGTGACGATCAGCTCTGGCCGACGTTCGACCCACGCGAAATTGCAGTCGTGCTCGAAAACCACGACCGATCGCGTCGATTGGAAACCGAGTACTACGCGCTCGTTGGCCACTTCGTCTCCTTCTTGCGGCGCGTCGGCGGCGACGCGGGCGTTGCCGAACTCTGGTTCTCGTCCCGTCATGACCCCGCGCGGTGGCCCGAGCTGCGCACGCGGATCGAGGACATCTTCGCGCGCGACTTCGACGACATCGTCGGCGACTACCTCGCTACATACCCGCAGTGCGATCCGAGCCGGTACCGCGACAATGGGCTCGACTGCGGCGTGGCCGACTTCGTCGTGCCGAGCGATGGCACGACCGTGGAGAAGTCGGTCGCCATGGGATGCGGCCTCGACCACGTTCGGGGGCAGAGCTGGGCGCGCTGGACGACCCTCGCATTCGACATCTCGGTCGGTGGCCGCTACGTCCTCGAGATCCGCAACCGCAGCGTCGAGTCCGGCGGCCACGTCTGGCTGCGAAAATGCGGACAGAGCTGCGCTGATGATCCTGCGGAAGTGTTCGACTTCGACACCCCCGTCGTGCCCGACGACCGGAAGATCCAAGTGAGCTGCGCCGAGGTCGGCCGGTATCGACTGGGGCTCGTCGCGTCTGATGACGCTGTCTTCGACCTCCGGCTGTGGCGCAACGGCGTGGACGCGCCCGAGTGCGGGCAGTAGCGCCGACGAAAGAGCGCCCGAATCAAGATCGCACGCGCCGTCAGTCGACCAGCGTGCAGGTCGTGGGATCCAGGTGCGCCGAGGTCGCGACCTGCAGCTTCGTTTCGGCGAGCTGTTCGGCGTGCTCGATCAGCGAGGTCTTCGTCTTCACCAGGCCGCGGGTGAGCTGGACGAACTTCAGCACGTCGTCGGCGAGTGCTCGATCGTCGCGCGCGTCGCAGGCGGTTACGAACGCCTTCGTGCGATCGCGGTGCGTCGCCGCGTCGCTGCCGTCCATCAGGTTCGCGAGTAGCTCGGCGGCCGGCGTGCCTGCAGCGGGCGCGGACTTCTGCAGCGCCGTGATGAACGCCTCGCGGATCGCCTTCGGCTCCGCTGCGGGAATCAGCACGCTCGTGCCCGCGGGCAACGTGCCCGGATCCGGCATCGAGCACATGCCGCAGCCGAGCGAGCCGACCTCGGACACGCACGTGCCATCCCAGTTGCTGCTGCAGCAGAAGTCGTCCTTCGCACACACGCACGCTTCGATCGTGTCGTTCGAGCAACCCTTGCCGGTGCCGGCCATGCAGCAGTCGCCGACGTCGACCGTGCCATCGTCGCCGCCGCCCGATCCGTCGTCGGCGCCCGACGAGTCGCTCGACGATCCGTCGTCGCCGCTCGACGTGCCTTCGCCCGTCACCGGCTCGCCGAACGCGGGCGCGAACGTCAGCAATCCACAGCGCGCATCCGAGAAGAGCGGCCGCGTGAAGTCGACCGCGAGCACATCCAACAAGAAATCCTCGTCGATGATCCCGCGGGCCACCAGCGCCTGCAGGTACGCGTCGTCGAAGCCCGCGCGCTCCGGGAACACCAGCTTGAACTCCGTGTCGACGCGCCCGTTCACGCCGGGCACCACCTGACCGGCAGCCGTGACCGCAGCCTCGTACGCCGCGGGATCGATCGTCACGCCGTCCGAAATCCCCCAGCGCGGATCGAGCAACAGGTCCGCAGGAATCGCCGCCACCGGCCCGTCCACCTCGCGGCCCGCCGTGTCGAGGTTCACCTGTTCCGCGCAGAACAGCGGCCGCAAGAGCGTC
Organism: Nannocystaceae bacterium; assembly: GCA_035550195.1. Taxonomy (GTDB): domain Bacteria; phylum Myxococcota_A; class Polyangia; order Nannocystales; family Nannocystaceae; genus Xiheibacterium. The sequence continues at coordinate 1,070 of DASZPU010000586.1, read as the reverse complement.
GCGACGTTGCCGGTCTTCGCATTCGACTGCGCGTCGATGCGCGCCGACACGATCGCGTCGTTGCCGGTGCGCACGATCTGCTCGAGCTCCTTGCCGTTGCCGCGTTCGCCGAACATCGGCGCATGCGCAGCGAAGAGCGCGTCGACACCCGGCAGCGGATTGCCGGCGCTCTCCCAGTGGATCCACGGATCGTCGAGCTCCTTCATCAGCACGCCGCCGTCGCGGTGACAGCCGCCGCAGCTGATCGTGCCCGCGGCCGCCTGCAGCGAGTTGCCCTGGAACGTGAAGCTGCTGCCGTTGAAGACCCAGAAATTGTACAACCCGCTCGCGCGATCGAGCGCCTGCATCTCCACGAACGTGCGCTTGCCGATGTCTTCGTTGGCGCGCACGCCGAGCAGCGTCCACAAGATCGAGTGGTTCGGTCGCGAGCCGCACGCGCGCGACGTCACCGTGCGGTAGTTGTCGGGGTTCGGATCGATGCGCGCGTCGTCGGACACGATGCGGGTCACGAGATCGCGACCCGCCACGCAGCCCTCGGGATCCACCGTGCGCAGTCGCTCGACGATCGCGCGATAGTCCGCGGGACAGCCTTCACCGCGCTTGATGAGGAACGCCGCGATCGGATCGTCGATCTGCGCGAGCGCCTCGAGCGTGATCCCGGTGACCGACTTGCACGCGAAGTCCTCGGGCGCGATGTCGTCGGCCTTGCCACCGCCGTCGTCGTCGAGCGCATCGTCGTCGCCCTCGGCGTCGCTGCACCCCATGGGCGCGAGGCTGGCGAGCAGGATCGAAAGGACGAAGGCGGATCGCGAACGCATGGCGGCGTGCATGAGTGCTGCGCCCGCGCCCTTGGTTCGGAGAACCGCTCCCATTGGGCAATCTGCACCGTCTCTGCGGTATGCTGGCCCCGTGCGGACGTGGCTCCGGGGTGGGGCGCTCACGGCGGCGATGGCCGGCTGCACCTTCGATGAAGGTGGGCTGGGCAGCGGCTCGACGGCGCTCGCGGGCACGGGCGGCAGCGAGAGCACGGGCACCCACGCGACGACCTACGCGGGCGGATCCGAGGGGCC
>DASZPU010000585.1:0-2642 GCA_035550195.1 Nannocystaceae bacterium | reverse complement strand
TGAACTCGCCGCCCGCCGACACCTCGGCGGCATCGGGCACGTTCGCGACGAGCACCGGTAGCGCCTGCGGGATCGCGAGCTGCTTCACCGCGGCACCGTTGCCGAGCTGGCCGAGGCGATTGCTTCCCCAGCACACCACGTTGCCCGACGATCGCACCGCGCACGAGTGATCCATGCCCGCCGCGATGTCGATCGCGTCGCGCAGCTGCGGCACGTCGATCACCGCGGGGTGCTTCGAACCGGTGACGATGCCGATCTGCGCGAGCTCGTCGTTTCCCCAACACGACACGCGCCCGTCGCGTCGACGTGCGCAGGTGTGTCCGCGGCCCGCCGCGAGCTCCGACGCGTCGTCGATGCCGGCGACGTACTGCGGCACCCGACGGTTGGCCCGGCCGCCGTCGCCGAGCTGACCTTCGTCGCCCGCGCCCCAGCACGCCACCTTGCCGCCGTCGACGATCGCACACGCGTGTCGCCAACCGACTCCGAGCGCGCTGGCCTTGCCGAGCTTGCTCACCACCACCGGTGCACGAGCGTCGGCGTTGTTGCCGTTGCCGAGCTGGCCCGCGTCGTTGTTGCCCCAACACGACACCTTGCCATCGGCGATCGCACACGCGAACGCGGTGCCGGTGCCGAGCTGCGTCACGCCGTCGAGATTCGCGACGGCGGTGATACCGGGCGTGCCGGGCCCGGGCGCGCCGCTGCCGAGCACGCCGCCGAGATTGCTGCCCCAACACTGCGCACGTCCGAGCTTGGTGAGCGCGCACGTGGTGCCACCCGACGCGGTGATCCGCGCTGCGTCGGTGATGCGCGACACGGCGACCGCACCGACGCGCGCGTCGGTGGTGCCGTCGCCGAGTCGACCCGCCACGTTGGAGCCCCAGCACGACAGCTTGCCGTTCTCGGTGCGCGCGCAGCTGTGCTCGTTGCCGGCGACGACTTCGAGCACGCGCGGAAGATCGGGCCCGGTGGGCGACGGGTCGCTGCGCCCGCTCTTGCCGTCGAGCTGCCCGGCGTTGCCGAACCCCCAACACAGCGCGCGCTTGTCCTTCGTCGCGACGCAGGTGTGCGCCGCACCGGCGGCGATCGATCGCGCGCCTTCGGTGCCAGCGATCGCGCGCGGCTTGCTGCCGCCTGCGCCCAGCGATCCGAGCTGTCCGCGATCGTTGCGACCGAAGCAGAGCACCGAGCCTTTGCTGCGCAGCACGCAGGTGTGCGCGTCGCCGGCCGCGATCGCCGAGACGTCGCCGATGCCGCTCACCATCACCGGTGCGACCCACACGCTGCGTCCGTCGTTGCCCTGCTGCCCGCCCGAGTTGTCGCCCCAACACACCATCTGTCCGGCCTTGCGCAGCGCGCAGACGTGACGACGACCCGCGGCGATCTGCACGACGTCGGACAAGCCACGCACCGCGACCGGTCGCACTGCGTTACCGCGGCCGGGGCCACCATTGCCGTCGCCGAGCTGCCCGAGATCGTTGCGTCCCCAACACGACACCGTGCCGCCGCGTTGCTTCGCGCACGCGAAGCCGTCGCCGAGCGCGAGCTGCTCCGCGTCGTCGATGTCGAGCACGTCGCCCGCGGTCGCGCGCGCGACGGTGCTGCCGTCGCCGAGCTGACCGTTGCCGTTGTCGCCCCAACAGCGCACCTGGCCGCCCTGATAGCGCGCGCAGCCGTGATCCGGCCCCAGCGAGATCTCGACGACCGCGCCGCGCGGACGCGATCCCGACGCGCCTCCACCACCACCGCCGCCGCTGCCGCCCGGAACGTTCGTACCGCCCGAGCCCGAACCGCCATCGCAAGCGAGCGCCGCAACGAAGGCGATGATCAGCGTAGGTCTCGACGACATCGTGCGGAGCATAGCCCGACCTTCGACTCGGCCACCTGCTTCTGCTCGACCTTGGCGCAACGCGCTCGCGGCTGGTACATGATGGGTGCAAATGTCGACGCTGCCCGCGAGCCCCGCACGCATCCGCCGGGCCTGGCGTGCCGGTGTACGCGGTCATTCAACGTGGTTGACCACCGGCATCGCCTTGGTGATCGGCGCCACGATGCTCCGCGTGTGGACGCCGGGCACGATCGCACAACGGGTGCGCGCGGCGTTCGCAGGTGATGCCACGGAGTTCGCGAGCGCGCTCGCGATCGATGCGCTCGGACTGGTCGCGACGATCGCCGCGATCATGATCGCGGCGATCGTGATCGCATCGCTGTTGCTGGGCCGGCTCGGCCCGATCACACCCGCGCTCGCGCGTGGCCTCGCGCTCGCACAGCCGCCCGTACGCATGCGCGTCGGCGTCGGCCTGGGCGCGGCGATGTTCGTGTTGCTCGCCTTCGAGCTGCGCTCGCGCATCGCCGGTGCGGCACGGGCCGCCGATGCCTCCGCCGACGGCCTCGTCGCGCTGTGGCACGGCAGCACGCTCGCGCTCGCGACCTCGATCGGCATCGCGATGATCGCGGTCGGCGTGCTCGAAGCCTGGTGGGCGCGCAACGATCGACTCGAGCTGCTGCGTCCGACACCGGAGCAAGCCCGCGACGAGGCCCGCGATCGCGGGGGCCGCAGACGGTGAGCGGCGCGCGGGTCTCGGTCGCGATCGCAGTGGCACTCGATCGCGCGTTCACCTACGCGGTGCCGGCGACGTGGTCGA
>DASZPU010000584.1:0-7891 GCA_035550195.1 Nannocystaceae bacterium | reverse complement strand
CGGCGATCCACTTCCGCCAAGATGTCGTTCGCATCGACGCCGACCATCGCCACGGGAACAGCGGCCGGCACCGGAGCAGCATCCGCCACCGGAACGAAGCTCGCGCCAAGGGCAAGCACAGCGAGGAACAGGGTCTTCTTCATTGCGTCGTGGCTCCGCGAGTGTAACCGGTGATGTCAGTAGGGCACATGCGGCCGGCGCCGCAATGGTCGGGGCTTGGACGACGCGAGCCCGCACCGATTCAGGTGCGCGATCGCGAGGTCGACGAAGCTCCGAGAATCACGAGGGAAATGCCCCGAAAAGGCGTTCACTGTCGCGTTTTCGCAACACCGGGTGCGCAGCGGAATTCGCATCAACGGGCGCGGCGATCGAAGAGGATCGGCGCCAGCCAGACTGCGCCCAGGGCCGCGACCACGAGGCCGATCGCCAGCCCGCCGCCGAACTGCCGCAGGGGTGGCATGCCCGACGCGAGCAGCACTGCGAACGCGGCCGCGAGCTGTAGCCCTGTGACGATGGCCACACCACCGAGCTCCTGCACCGCTTCGGTGCCGGCAGCTGATGACGTTGCAGCGCGCGCACGCACGCTGAGATGGATCGCGAAGTCGACACCCGCGCCCATCGCGACGCACGACACCATGCTCGTGCCGATGCCGATCGGATGACCGAGCAGCTCGATGATGCCGAGCGTGATCACGACGGTCCACGTGGCCGGAATGATCGCCATGAGATGACGACCTGCGACGAGCACGAGCGCGAGCGCGATGAACGAGACCAAGGTCGACGTGTAGAGGCTCGTGGTCACGCTGTCGGCGAAGGCTTGGCCGATGAGCGGTTGTCCGGTGAGCGTCACGTTCCACGGCACCTCGCGCACGACCTTCGCCTGCGCGCCCGCGGGTGCGAGCCACTCTGGATCGTCGAGCTCGGACAGCACGTCCGCGAATGCGCCGCACGGTCCGCTCGGCGCGGCCGCGGCCGGCTCCTCGTCGAAGCCGAGGCCTTCGAGACCTTCGGGTGCCGTCTTCGCCGCCGCGGGTGCGGGCGCGTTCTCGAGGCCGAAGCGCGAGCACATCGCTTCGACGCGCAGTCGCACGCGCGCTTCGTCGAGCCAGTTCACGAGCTGCTCGGCGACGTACTTGACGCCCTCGGGATCCTTCGCGACGAGCTCGGGCAGCTTGCTGCGCAGATAGTCCTGCAGCTCGGCGCCACGCAAGCGCACGAGCTCCTTCGGATCGACGTCGTCGTAGACCTCGGGCTCGAGCGGCTCGATGACCTCGTCGGTGCCGAGCGCACGCTCGCGTAGCTTCGCGGCTTCGCGCTCGAGCGCGCGCTCGACGGCCGCCGGATCACGCGCTTCGGCCAGCTCCGCGGCCGGCAACGCGCGGCCGAGCATCGCTTCGGCGCGCACGCGCACGGCTTCGGTCTGGGTCTCGATGATCACCGGATCGTCGTGCGCACCGACGAGCAACGGCCCCTGCGGCAGCGCATCGGTGAGCTCGCGGATCGCCGCGGTGGTCTGCGCCAGCGCATCGGCATCCATCGGCGCGAGCTTCACGTGCACGATGGCGCCACCGATGTCCTCGGTGAGCAGCTGCGCCATCGCGGGGTGATCGCCGAGGTTGGTGAGCACGCGCGTCGCTTGGGCGCGATCGAGCGGCAATCCCCGTCGACCGCCGAAGCCTTCGGTGAGCATCTCGACCGGCTCGACGAGACTGCGCACGTCGGCGACGCCGGGCACGGCGCGCAGCTTGCCGGTGAGCTCGCGGATCACCCGCAGCGGCACCGGATCGCGCATGTCGGCCTCGACCGCGATCTGGATGTACTGCGATCCGCCGAAGTGATCGTTGAAGAAGCGATCGGCCTGCGCCGGCTCGCTCTCGGGATCGAACACGTTGCGCGTGTCGGGGTCGGCCTTCAGCTTCGCGGCGAAGAAGCCGGTGACGAGCGCGGCCGCGACCAACGACCACGCGGGTGGACGACGCGCGATCGGTACGACCATCGGAGGCCGCGTGCGCAGCACCTTCGCGGGCAAGAGCGACAGGAGCCCGGGCACGACGAACAGCGCGATGGCGAGCAGCACGAGCACGCCGCCGCCGGCGACGATGCCGAAGCGTTTCATCGGGACCTGCGGCATCACCCACAGCGCGAAGAAGGCGACCGCAGTGGTCGCCGCCGAGAGCACGACCGCGAGCCACAGCTCGCGCAAGGCTCCACTCGCGCGCGAAGCCGGCGTGCCGCTGCGGCGCTGGTAGCCGGAGATGAGGTGCATGCCGAACGCGCCGCCGAGCGCGACCATCAGCACCGGCGTGGTGCTCGACACGATCGTGAACGGCTCGCCGAAGCGACCGTGCGCGCCGACGACGAGCGCGACTCCGATGCCCGCGACCACGAGGTTCATGAGCGCGGCGCTGAGACTGCGCAGCAAGAGCGCCGAGGTGATGGTGAGCACCGCGATCACGATCGGCGAGAGTCGCTCGATGTCGGAGCGCGAAGCCGAGGCCGCGTTGGTCTCGATGAACGGACCGCCGCCGTAGTAAGCCTCGCCGTCCCAGTGCTGCGCGACGACCTCGCGGATCTGATCGAGCTGCGCCGCGCGACCGCCTTCGCCGGGCGGCAAGAGGTACACGAGCAGCGCCGCGGCCGTGCCGTCGGTGGAGATGAGATTGCCGACCGCATCGCGATTGCCGAGCACGCGCGCGCGCACCACTTTCGGATCGCGCTCGCTCTTGGGCACGAGCGGATCGACCGCGAGCGTCTCGCCGTCGACCTTGAGATCGGGCAGCGTCGGATAGTCGAGCACGAGCCGCGTGCCGGGCAGCTCCGAGATCGTCTTGGCCAGCTCGCGCACGCGATCGCTGCGTTCGGGCGTGAGCAGGTCGCCGCCATCGGGCGCGCGCAGACCGACGAGGCCGACCTCGAGCATGCCGAAGCGATCGGCGACCGCACGGAACGCGACGACATCGGGATGCTCGGGCGGAAGGAACGCGAGCACGTCGTCGTCGTGCTTCAGCATGTTCACGCCCGGCAGCAGCCACGCACACAGCGCAACGAACACCGCGAGAATGGGCCAGCGCGCGCGCACGATCGGGTGCAGCGGCGCATCGTCGTGCGGAGCGGACGGCGGCGGCGCAGAGTCGGGCATGCGCCCGCGATTGTCGCTCAGCCCCAGACGGGCGTCAGCCAGCTCTTGCGCTTCGCGACGCGGCCGTGCACGACGTCGTCGAAGTACTGCTGCAGGCGCTTGGTCACCGGACCGATGGCCCCGTCACCCAACGCCCGCTTGTCGACCGAGCGCACCGGGGTGATCTGCGCCCCGGTGCCGCACAGGAACAGCTCGTCGGTGACGTACAGCTCGGTGCGCCCGATCTCCCGCTCCTGGAACGGCAGGCCGAGATCCTCGACCGCCATCTGGATGAGGCTGCGGCGCGTGATGCCGTCGAGGTTGTCCTGCGTCGACGGCGGGCTGATGAGCGTGCCGCGGCGCACGATGAAGACGTGCTCGGCGCTGCCCTCGGAGACCTTGCCCGCCTCGGTCAACAGGATCGCTTCGTCGAAGCCACCGTCGAACGCCTCGCGTCGCGCGAGCGCGCTGTTGAGGTACGCACCGGTCGGCTTCGTGCGCGCCGGGATCGCGTTGTCGCTGACGCGACGCCACGAGCTGATGCAGACGTCGATGGAGTCCTTGTCGATGTAGCGCTTGAGCGGCAGGCAGTAGACCGCGAAGCTCGTGCTGCTCTCGTCGAGCACCGGCGACATCGCCGTGGAGTTGTGCATGAGCAGCGGGCGCACGTAGACGTCGTAGTGCACGTCGTTCTTGCGCAGGAGCTCGAGATGGATGTCGGAGACTTCCGCGATGCTGCCGGGCGCGCGCAGGTACAGCACGCGCGCCGACTCGAGCAAGCGCTCGATGTGCGCATCGAGCCGGAACACGAGCACTTGCTTACCGTCGTCGGCGAGGTAGCCACGGATGCCACCGAAGCAGCCGAGCCCGTAGTTGAGTGCACGCGATCGCACGCTCACGGTCGCATCGGCGTCGTCGACCCACTTGCCGTCGAGGTACGTGATCATGCTTCGGCGAGCATGCCAGGGCGCGCATGCGCGAGCGGAGGCGAATGCCCACGCGCCGCACCCGCCCGGATGAGATTCCTCGCGGCGCGGGCGCGCTTGTCCCGATTGTCATGGTGCCCGGCGATGTCGCCCCGAACGCGAATGCACCGTCCCGTCGTGGGACAAGCCTTCACTTGTCGCAACGGCGGCCGAAATCCATTTCCGAACGCCCGTGTCTGCTTCCGCCTTCTCTCCCGATCCCCGCCACAACGCGGTCGTGCTCGTGGTCGACGACGACGAGCGGGTCCGCCGAGCACTGGCGATGATGCTCCACGCCGACGGCCACGAGGTCATCGCGGTCGACAACGGTGCGAGCGCGCTCGAGACGGCGCGCGAGCGTCTGTTCGACGTCGCGCTCGTCGACCAGAACATGGGTGATCCCGATGGGATCTCCGTGCTGCAGCACCTGCGCGACGTGCAGCCCATGTGCACCCGCGTGTTGCTCACCGGCTCGCTCGACCTCGATACCGCGCTCGATGCCGTGAACCTCGGCTCGGCGACGCACGTGCTCGAGAAGCCGATCGGCATCGATGCACTGTCGTCGGTCATCCGCACGACGCTGCACGAGCGTCAGCGCATGCTCGCGGCCTATCAGGATCTCCAGCGTGTGCATCGCTCCGCCGGTCGCATGCGCCTGTTGACGCTGCTCGGCAGCGAAGACCTCCGGCTCGCGTTGCAGCCGATCGTGCGCCCCGATGGCGGCGTCGTCGCCTACGAGGCGCTGTTGCGCAGCGCCGATCCGGTGCTGTCCGGACCGCTCTCGGTGCTGCGCGCCGCAGAGGATCACGGGCTGGTCGATCGCCTCGCCGAAGCGGTGGCCCTGCGCGCCGCGGCGATCCTCGATCGCCTACCCTACGAGCATCGTTTGTTCGTGAACTTGCATCCCGACGAGCTGCGCGATCCCGAAGCGCTCGACGATCGCCTGCGTTTGTTGCAGCGGCATTCGTCGCGCGTGGTCCTCGAGATCACCGAGCGCAGCTCGCTCGCCGACGCCGTCGGTTGGGAGCGCTCGATCGAGAACATCATCCGCCGCGGCTTCACGATCGCGGTCGACGATCTCGGCTCGGGCTACAGCTCGCTGTCCGTGCTCGCGGAGTTGCAGCCGCGCTACATCAAGGTCGACATGAGCATCGTGCGCGACGTCGACAAGATCGCGCGCAAGCAGCGACTGTTCGATCTCTTGTGCCGCTTCGCCGACGCGACCGACGCGCTCGTGGTCGCGGAGGGCATCGAGACCTCGGCCGAGGCCGAGACGGTGCAGCGCTGCGGCGCGCACCTGCTGCAGGGCTATCTGTTCGCCCGCCCGGAGCTCGCGGACATCGTGCTCGCGCGCTTTCCTCAGGAAGACGCGGCGTAGCAGCGGCGCGCAAGCGCCCTGCTCCGTGCCCGTGCGCGTGCGCGGCGTAGTACGCTGCGCCCGATGTCGATCGCGCTGGCGCTGACACTCGTCGCCCTGTGCTGGGCAACGGTGGTGCGCTGGAGGTTGCGCGAACGCCTGACCCTCGAAGCGATCGTCCTGATCGCCGCGTGCCTGCTGTCGTTGGTCGGCATCGTGACGACGCTGCTGGCGACGTTCGGGATGGCGACGCCGACGACGCTCGCGATCACGCTGGGCGCGATCGCGCTCGCATGGATGCCGTGGCGAGCCCAGCGAGATCCATTGCCGCCGCGCGCACCGTGGCGACACGCGATCCTCCCGCTGGTGATCGCCTTGGCTGCGATCGCCTTACGCTGGCCGCCCATCGATCATCCCCTCGCGGGCCGCGATCAGGGCAGCTACGCACTGCGTGCAGAGATCACCGCGAAGGACGGCGCGATCGCGTTCGTCGATCCGGTGCTCGCACAGGCAGCCACCGACGTCGACACTCGCCCGGGCCCGCAGGATCTCCTCGGCCTCTATCCGCGTCGCGGCGAGCGTTGGCGCGAGGACGTGTACGAGGCCGGCTATCGCCCGGGCTGGTACCTCGCCGATCGCGAGGCCGCGATCGTCGTCCCGCAGTTCCTCCACCTGCATCCGATGACGCTCACCGTCGCGCGCATGATCGGCGGGCGCTCGGCCCCGGGTGCGCTGGTCGTGCTCGAAGGCGCGCTCGCGGTGCTCGCGATACTCGCCATCGCACGACGACTCTGGTCGGGCTCGCTGTGGCCCGCGTGCGCAGCCGCAGCGTTCGCGCTCGCACCACTGGCGATCTGGGTGCAGCGCAACACGCTCAGCGAAGCGCTCACCGGCCTCTTGCTCGCCGCCGCCGTGCTCGCGGCACTGCGCGCGCGCGAGCACGGCGATCGCGAGCTGCTCGTCGCCGCATGGTTGCTCGGCGCGCTCGCGTGGGTACGCGGCAACGCGTGGATGACCGCACCGATCGTGCTCGCGGTGCTGTGGCTCGAGCCCGCCGACGCGCGCGGCCGCCATCGCGCGACGATGGTCTTGCTGGGCTCGCTCGGCGCGGCCGTATTGATCCACGCCGGCACTTCCTTCCCCTATCTGTCCGACGAGCTGCGTCGGCAGCTGCTGGGTTGGAGCGAGCCCTCGCCGCTGTCGCTCGTGCTCGGCTGCGCGATCGCGATGTTGGTGTGGTGGAGCGTCGACGAGCTGGGCTTCGGTCCGCGCGCGCGCTTCGGCGACGCGGCGATCGTCGCGCGCGTGCGCGAGCTGTTGCCGCCGATCTTCGGCGCGCTCGCGCTGCTCGGCCTCGTCACCTGGGCCGTGCGCGCGCTCGGCAGCGATGTGCCGCCGTGGTCACGGCTCGATGCGCTCGGGCCCGGGCTCGGTGCGGCATTGCTCGGACCCGCGGCGCTCGGCCTCGTGCTCGCGCTGTTGCGCTGGCGCGTGCACGACCGCAGCGATCTCTGGCTCGCCGCGATCGCGGCACTGGTGGCCTCGACGATCTGGATCTACGCGGGCCGCAACCTCCCGAAGTTCGGGCTCTACTACTACGGACGCTATCTCGTACCGGAGATCCTGCCGCTCGCGTGCCTCGCGGGCACGCACGCGCTCGTGCGCATCCACGCGATGCTCCCGCGCCCACGCATCGCGATGACGGTGCTCGCAGTCGCCTGGCTCGGTGCGATCGCATGGCCGCTCGTGCGCACGCCGCAGACGCGCCTGCGCGAGCAGGATGGCAGCGCGCGCATCGTCGATGCACTGGCGGAGCTCGTGCCCCCCGATGCGATCGTCATCGCCGGCGGCGAAGGCTGGCACCACGGGCACACGTTCAACCAAGTCGGTGGCGCGCTCGCGATCGGACACGGTCGCGTCGTGCTGCCGTATCACACGCGCGAGGCCGCCTATGCGAGCGCGCACGAGCTGCTCGTCGAAGGCCCGCGCGCGCGCGGCGAGGCGCCACCGCGCGTGTTCGTGCTGATCAACGAGGCCACGCACGCGGTGCGCGGCCCCGACGATCCGGCTGCGCTCGCGGCGTTCGACGATCTCTTCCCGCCGCCGTTTCGTGCGCGGCAGGCCGTGATGCTCGAGCTGGTCACCGATCGCTTGACGCCCAGCGAGCACGCGCTGCCCACCGCGGTCACGCGCGATGCGTTGCGCATGGCGTTGGTCGAGCTCGAGCTCGATCCCTCGCGGATGTCCGAGGTCGAGCGCGTATGGTTCGGCGCGCGCGCGGGCGGTCAGGACGACGACACCGCGCTCGCGGTCCGCGTCGAGTCGGGCAAGCCCGCGCCGCAGCTCGTCGGCGACATCGGCAAGACCGAGCTGTGTCTGTCCGATCGCCGCGACGTGGAGCTCGTGCTCGATCCCGCCTTGGCCGACGGCAGCGCGAGCGTGGTCCTGGTC
>DASZPU010000583.1:0-5562 GCA_035550195.1 Nannocystaceae bacterium | reverse complement strand
CGGGCTGCGGCAGCGTGAAGTCGATCGCGACCCAGTGATCGAGCACCTGCGTGTCGAAGCGCGCGCCGCCGAAGATTCCGAAGGTGCGATCGCCGGTGGGCACCACCACCACGCCGGTGGCCGCCGCTTGCAATCCCCGCTCGAGCGGCGTCACCAACAGATCGTCGTCGCGCGTGTGGATCACGTCGGGCACGAGCACGCCGCTGCCGTTGCGACCACCGACCACGACGATGTCGCCGTCGGGCCCGACGCCGAGCCCACCGACCTCGCGGAAATCGATGCCCGACTGGATCGGACAGAGCTCGTCCTGCGCCGCGAAGTACACCGGCATGTCACCGCGCTCGCCGTGCAGCCGCGGCGTGCGACCGACCGCGATGGAGATGTCGCCGACGAGGCCCTCGACGGTGATCGCGTTCGCGTCGTCGGGCACCTCGGGCAAGCGCGCGTTCCCGCCATGCACGACGGTCGCGTCCACGGCGCTCTCGGGGAAGTCGCCGCGCGGGAGGATCCGCAGCGTGTCGAGCATCTCGCCTTCGAGGCCGCAGCCCTGCAGGCCCACGAGCGTCGCGGTGACCTCGTCGGTGCACCCGTTCAGCACGAGCGCGAGCGCGATCGCAGTGGCGCGCGCGGCTCCGCTGGCTCCACGCACGTGCACCCGCAAGGTCGCACCTGCCGAAGCGCTCGCGCGAAGCATCGCGCGCGCATGCTACCATGCCGAACGTGCCCGCCGCTTCGAGCGACGACGCGCGCGGGGAATCTCCAGCCGATTCGCTCGCGGGCCAGAGCCTCACGTCCGGCGAGAATTCGCTGTCGTTCGGCAAGTATCGCCTGACGCGGCTGCTCGCGCGCGGTGGCATGGGCGAGGTCTATCTCGCGCGGCTCGTCGGCGAGCTCGGCTTCGAGAAGCGCCTGGTCATCAAGACGATCTTGCCACACCTCGCCGCGAAGCCGCGCTTCGTCGAGATGTTCGCGGCCGAGGCGAAGACCGCGGTCGCGCTGTCGCACGGCAACATCGTGCCGATCTACGAGCTCGGTCGCACCGGCGACATCTTCTACATCGTGATGGGCCACGTCGACGGGCCCAGCGTCGCGACGTTGCTCGATGCGTACCGTGATCAGGAGCGTGCGCCGGAGATCGGGCTCGCGCTGCACATCGTGCGTGGCGTGCTCACCGGGCTCGCGTACGCGCACACGCCCGAGCCCGGGCGCGCGGCGGTCGTGCATCGCGACATCACGCCGCGCAACGTGCTCGTCGATCGCTCGGGGCAGGTGCGCATCGTCGACTTCGGCATTGCGGCACCGGCCGATGCACAGGTCGACATGCGCGGCGGCTCGACCGGCTTCGTCGCGCCCGAGCAGCTGCGCGGCGATGCGGTCGATCCGCGCGCCGACGTGTTCTCGACCGCGTGCTTGTTGTACGAGCTCGTGACGCTCGAGCGCGCGTTCCCGAAGGACGGCGTGTGGATGACGCCGGACATGCGCGACGTGCCGGAGGATCTGCGTGCACCGCTGTCCGAAGCGTTGTCGATCGATCCCAAGGATCGACCTTCCGATGCGCATGCGTTCCTCGATCGACTCGGGCCCGCGATGGCGCGGCATGCTGCGATGTTCGGCGACCCGCAGCTCGCGGCGCATCTGCGGGCGCTCTTCCCCGATGGTTGGGAGTCGCATTCGCAGCCCGCGGTCGCGGGTGCGGCTGGCAAGCAGCGCGATCGCAAGCGCCCAGCGACGCACACGTTCGCGACGCGGCTGACGTTGCTGACGAAGCCGGAGCTCTCGTCGGCGGCGGCGAGCGCAGAGGCGAGCGCAGCCGCGGCCGCGCAGGCGAGCGCGCGCCCCCGCTGGCCGCTCGCGATGTTCGGCGTGCTCGCGATCGCAGCGATCGCATGGTGGTCGATGCGCGAGCGCGGCGGCACGACCGATGCGGCCGCCGTCGTCGCGAAAGAGGAGTCGCCGCCGCGCGCTCCGGCACCGGCGCAAGCCCGCGATCCGCTGCCCGCGACCCCGGCGAAGCCCGAGCCGACGCCGCCGATCGCACCGCCGCCCGAGCCGACGCCGGCGATCGATCCAGCGCCCGCGAAGCCCGAGCCCGTGCCGGTCGCCGATCCCCAGAGCACGGGCACACCGCGGCCGGCGAAGAAGGGCAACGGCTACCTCAGGGTGATCACGCGGGGCGTCGAGTGGGCCGAGGTCCGCATCGACGGCAAGGCGGCGAAGCACACCCCGCTCCCGAAGATCCCGCTGTCCGAAGGCCGGCACAAGATCGTCGTGAAGTGCACCGACGCGTGCTCCACTCCGCGCACGATGTTCGATGGGTATGTCGTGATCGCGCCGGGCGACACGCGAACCGTCGAAGCGAAGTAGCTCAGTCCATCGCGGGATTCAGGAACGTGCCGGTGTCGACCGCGATGCCGCTGCGATCGTGACGCGTGCCCACGACCGCGCCGGTCACCACCGCGCCGACGACGAGCACGCCGAGCACGCTCCACACCCACGCGCGCCGAAACCACGGCTTCTTCGGCGGGTCGTCCACGCGCGGGCCGAGGGGCGGCGTGATGCGGGGCTTGGGCCACGCCGCGTCGGCGAGCAGGCGCTCGGCCTTCGGCGCGCGCGTGCCCGGCTCGACCGAACGACCGAGCGCACGCGCAGCGCCGTCGCCCAACGTCGCGGCGTCGCCGTACCACGGCGCGACGAAGCCCTGCCCGCAGCGATAGCCCTGCACACCGATGCGATCGCCACGACGACGCGCGAGCACGATCGTGCGCAGCTCGAGCGCCTCGCAGATCCGTTGCGCGTGCGCGCCGTCGTGCGGCACGCCGAGCTCGACCACGACGCGCGGCGGCGGCGGGGTCCAGGGCCCTTCGACATACGCCGCATCCGGCTCCGCACCCGCGCGGCGCACCACGATGAAGTGCGAGCCACGCGGCAGCGGGCGCACGCCCTCGAGCCCGTCGATCTCGACGCGCACGCCCTCCTCCACCGCGATCGTCGGCGCGGTCCAGCTCGCACGCTCCGCCTCGAGCTGCGCACGCAGGACGTCGAAGCGCGCGACCAGATCCGGCTGCGCACGCCGCCGAGAGATCCGCGCTTCGGGATCCACCACCAACGCCGCGCGCAGCTCCGCCTCGCTGCCCGCGACGTCGCCTTCGGTCCAACGGATCTGCGCGAGCAACAGCTGCGCGCGCGCGAGCATGCGCGCCGCGTGCGGTGCCAGCGGCTCGCCGCGCAGCTGCTGTGCGACGTCGGTCGCGGTCGCGAGGGCCGCGGCCATCTCGCCGTCGCGGTACTGCGCCTCCGCGTGCAGGAGCGCCTCGTGCCGCGCGACCTGTCGCTCGATCACCGCGCGGTCGATCTCCGCCGAGACGATCTCCGCCGCGCGCACGTCCGCCTGCTCGACGATCGCCGCATCGGCGCCTGCAGCCCCCCGGATCTCGTCGAGCAGTCGTTGCCGGCTCGCCTCGTCGAGCCTAGCCTCGTCATGCCAGATCACACCGACCGCCGCGGGCGCGGGCGCGGGTGCGATCACGGCGAGCACGAGCGGCAGCACGCCCAGAGAGTCTCATGGACCGACCCCGGCTCCGCAACGTCGAACGCATCCCGCTGTCGCGCGGCGGCGAGCAGCTCGTCGTGCTGCGCGACCCGATGGGCATCGCGGAGTCGCTCGCGATCGACGCGGACCTGGTCGCGATCCTCGATGCGATCGACGGCAAGCGCAACCCCGCGCAGATCCGCCAGTCGCTGTTGATGACGAAGTCGCTCGACGTACCGCTGCCCGATCTCGTGGCGCTGCTCGCCGACCTCGACGAGGCCGGCCTGCTCGAGGGCGAGCGCTTCAAGGCGCGGTGGTCCGATATCCACGACGCGTTCTTCGACGCGGACGAACGCGCACCGCAGCTCGCGGGGGTGCTGTATGCGGAGGATCCAGCGGCGCTGTCACGCGAGCTCGACGAGCACATCGGTGCGCTCGCGATCACAGGCGATGCGAGCGCGGTGCTCGTGCCGCACGGCCCACCCGCGATCGTCGGACACGTGCTCGCGCAGACGCTCCCGGCCCTGCCCGCCGCGGACGCGCTCGACTTCGTGGTGCTCCTCGGCGCCGATCATCATCCCGGCCTCCTGCCCTACACCGTGCTCGACAAGCCGTGGCGCACGCCGCTCGGCGTCGCACCGTGCGAGTCGGACGTCGCCGCTGCACTGGTGCGTCGCGTGCCGTGGCTCGATCGCGAAGCGATCCGTCATCGCATCGCGCACAGCATCGAGTGGGCGCTGCTCTACTTGCAGCACGCATGGGGCGGACGCGTGCCGCCCATCGTGCCGATCCTCTGCGGCGCGACGACGTGCGCCGACGGTCGCGCCCACGATGGTGTCGCGGAGCTCGCGACCGCGCTCGAGTCCATGCTCGACGGTGCGCGCGCGCTCGTCGTCGCGAGCGCGGAGCTCACCCACGCCGGGCCGGCGTACGGTCGTCCGCTGCTCGACGCCGCGGGCATCGCCGCCGTCGAAGCCCGCGATCGCGATCTCCTCGGCGCGCTCGTTCGTCACCGCGCGCGCGACGTCCTCGTGCACGGCATCGACGTCGCAGGCCAGGGTCGCCCCAGCGGATTGCCGGTGTTGCTCACGCTCGCGGAGACCCTCGCCGTCGATGTCCGCACCCGCATCAGCGCCTACGAGCTCGCGCAGGTGCCCGGCCGCGACGTGGGTTGGATCGGCCTCGCCGGCCTCGTGTGCAGCGCCGCGTGAGCGCTTTGCCGCAGCGCCGAAACGGGCCGCGCGCGCGATTCCATCGTCCGCGCGCACGTGCGAGGATGATCCAGCGTTGAATACCCCCGCGGACGACCGCGTCGGTGGCACTTCAGGAATCGCGAGGAATCCGTTCCACATGGCAATGCTTCATCGAACCATCCTGACCGCACTGCTCGGTCTCTCCCTGGGTGCCTGCAACTTCTCGTACTCGTCGGGCTCGCGCAGTAGCAGCAACCCCAGCTCGCACTCGACCGGCAAGCCGGTGCATCACAGCTCGGGCAAGGTCGACAACCGCGGCAAGGCGATGCCGAAGGGCGGCAGCAGTGGCAGTGGCAAGTCGATGGGCAAGGCGACGTCGGAGCCCGTGGACGACACTCCGCCGACGCGTGCGGACAACGACGATCCGCCAACGCGCACCCCGTCCGCCGACGCACCGCAGCGCACCAAGGTCGCGCCCAAGCGCACGAAGGTGCCGACGCGCGAGCCGGTGGACGACGACACCGTGAACGCGGGCACGAGTCAGTCGCCCAGCGCGAGCGACAACCTCCGCGCCAACACCGAGAGCGATCCGCCGAGCGGTGGCAACCCGTCGGCCTCGAGCAACCTGAAGGCCAAGACGAAGACGACGCCGCCCAAGGGTGGCAACCCGTCGGCGTCGGGCAAGCTCGTCGCCCCGCACTGATCGCGCAGCGCGATTCCTCGCCACGAAGCGGCGCCGGTGAAACGGCGCCGCTTTCGTTTAATCCGCGCGACGCACGAGCAGCAGCACCGCCGGCAACACCAGCACCGTCGCGACGAGGCACGCGGTGATGCCGATCA
>DASZPU010000582.1:0-21132 GCA_035550195.1 Nannocystaceae bacterium | reverse complement strand
CGAGCATCGTCGGCGAGAACCCGCGCACGATCTACTCGCGATTGCGGGCGGCGCGGGCCCGCGTCGCCAGCGAGCTCGAGCAGCTGCAGCTACCGGTCGACGAGTCGATCGTGGCGGCGCGCGTGCGACCGAGCGTACCGGCCGAGCGTGCGCAGCGGGTGTGGGCAGGCGTCGTGCTCGCGATCTCCAGCGGCGTCGCGCCGGTACCGATCGCTGCGGGTCTGTCGCTCTTCGCGAAGCTCGCGATCGCGGGCGGTGTCGCGGCGAGCCTCGGCGTCGTCGCGATCGTGGCGCCGAGCGATCCGCCGCCCGAGCCGGTGATCGCGAAGCCGCGCGCAGAGCCGACGCATGTCGCGACCACGGCCACGATCGCGAGCGCGCCTCCGCCCCGCGACACGCCGGCGCCGGCGCGCACGATCGTCGATCCACCCGCGCCGACACCTGCGCGCACGCACGCGGCCACGCCGACCGCCGCGCCCGCCCGCGCACCCGCGCCCGCGAGCGACACGCTCGCCGACGAGATCGCAGCGATCGATCGCGCCCGCGATCTGCTCGCGCGCGACCGTGCCGACGAAGCGATCGTCGAGCTCGATCGCTACGCTGCTCGCTTCGCCGACGGCACCCTGCGCAAGGACGCCGCCGCGGTCCGCGTGAGCGCGCTGTGCAAGGCCGGCCGCGACACCGACGCGGTCGCGACCGCCGAAGCCGCGACTCTGCCGACGCCGCGCTGTCGCTGACTTCACACGATCGCGAGCGCGGCCGCGAGCACGACCATCGGCAACGTCACCGCGGTGGTGAGCTGCACGCCGGGCGCACGCCCGAGCGTGCCCTCGCGGTGATAGCCCCACCAATAGACCAGCCGCCCGAGCACGAACACGCCGGTCGCGATCGGCAGCGCCTGCAGGTGCTGCGCCGGCAACGTCACCGCGAGCGCGAACGCTGCGATCGCGAAGGCGAACGTCTGCTCGAGATGGTTCTGCATCACGCGACAGTCGATCTTCAAGCCCGGCGGCTCGACGTGCGACAGCGGATCGTGGGCGCCGCCGAGGAAGCGCGTGGTCATGATGTACACGCAGACCGCGAAGTACGGCAGCACCGCGATCGCGTTGCAGCGCGCGGCGAAGGCCAGACGATCGGCGATCGCGTCGATCCCCGGCGGCGGCACCACCCACAGATCGAGCGCGGGCATGCCGAGCAACGCGAGCGGCAGTGTCCATCGCGTGGAGCCGAGGATCGTGCCCTGCCGCTGCCGAACGTTTCCGTCCATGCCGCGAGACTACAGCGTGCCGAGCCAGCGTCGCACTTCGTCGCGCTGCCCCGTGAACGGCGGCCCCGCGCGGTCGTAGCCGTCCGCGGAGATCTCGGCGAGCTCGCGCACGCGCGCACGATCGCCGCCGGTCTCGAAGAGCGCGCGCGCGAGGAAGTACGCCGTCTCCGCGCGCTGCTCCGCAGGAATGCCCACCTGTTTGCGCACGGCCCACGCGCGCTCCGCCAGCGGCAGCGCTTCCTGCGGGCGCTCCAACGACAAGAGCGCAGCCGCGAGCCCGCTGCGCGACATCGCGACGTCGGGATGATCGTCACCGAACAGCTGCTCGCGCAATGCGAGCGTGCGGCGATGCTCGGCTTCCGCGGCCGCGAAGTCGCCGAGCGCCGCCGCGACGATCGCGAGGTTGTTGTGCGACATCGTCACGGCGGGATGCTCGGGCCCCAGCGCTTGCTCGCGGATCGCCAACGCGCGCCGATGATCGACCTGCGCCTCGCGGTACTCGCCCTTGGTCATCCTCGCGTTGGCGATCGCCGCGAGCGCGGTCGCGACGCTGGGATGCTCGGGCCCGAGCGCGCCCTCCCAGATCTCCAGCGCGCGACGGTGCTCGACCAGCGCGCCTTCGGTGTCGCCGCGCGCGAGGAACACGGTGCCGAGGTTGTTGCGATAGAGCGCCACGTCGGGATGCTCCGCGCCCACCGACGCGCTCGCGATCGCGATCGCGGTGCGGTACTCGAGCTCGGCCTCGTCGTAGCGCGCGCGATCGGCCAAGAGGTTGGCGAGGTTGTTGTGCACGAGCGCGATGTCGGGGTGCTCGCCGCCCAGCGCACGCTGCCAGATCGCCAGCGCCGCGCGGTACTCCGTCTCCGACTCCTCGACCTTGCCCTGCGCCTCGAGCATCGTCGCGAGGTTGTTGCGGCTGAGCGCAGCGTCGGGGTGCTCGGGCCCGAGCAATCGCTCCTGCACCGCCAACGCCTGGCGCGACTCCGCTTCGGCGGCCGCATACGCACCTTGGGACATCAGCGCGTTCGCGAGGTTGTTGCGGCAGCGCGCGACGTCGGGATGATCTTCGCCGATCACCTTGATGCGCAGCGCGAGCGCGGTGCGAAACTCCTGCTCGGCGAGCGCGGGCTTGCCCTGCACCTCGAGCACGTTGCCGAGGCTGTTGTGGAACGCCGCCATCGTGATCGCGTCACCGCGGCGCAGCGCGAGGCCTTCGGCGAGCAACCGCCAGTGCAGCCCTTCCGCCGGGCGCTTGCGCAGGTTGCCGACGACCTGCAAGAGCAGCGTCGCGGCCTCGCCGAGCTGATCCCACTGGCGCGACTGCGAGGCCGTGCGCAGCACCTCCTGCAATCGTGATTCCGCGGCATCGTACGCGCCGCTCACCGCGAGCAATCGCGCGTCCTCGAGCGCGACCTCGCCGTGCAGCGGCAGGTAATCGATCTGCGCGACCTCGGTCTGCGCCGCATCGACGATCGCACGCGCTTCGGCGTAGCGCCCCGCACCGCGCTGCGCCGCCGCGTTGGCCAGTCGATTGCGCACGCCTTCGACCGCGGTCGCGAGCCCCGGTCCCGGCGGCTCGACCTCGGCTTGCAAGGCCTCGATGTCGCCGCAGCGCGCGAGCGCCGGGAGCTCGGCGACCAGCTCGTGGGCCTTCTGTACCGTCGCGCGATCGGCCGCACCGAGCACATCGGTGACCGCCTGCAGCCCGAGCCGCGCGCGTTGCAAGCACGCCATGCGCAGGTCCATCACTTCGCTGGATTGCTCGCCGCGCACCGTCGTCGCTGCACAAGCTTCGCCGTGCATCGTCATCCACGCCGATGCGTAGTCGTCGAGTCGCGGCGCGACGTAGGCCCACATCGCGTCGGCGAACACCGCCTGCGTCGCCGCGAACGCATCGCCGACCTGTTGGCGTCGCGCGTCGTCCCACACGCCGGCGAGCTGCGCCGCCGCACCACTGCACCGCTCGGCCCGCGCGTGTGCCCAGCTCTGGGCTGCGATCGCGAGCGCGGCCACGCCGAGCGCCGACGCGCCGCCCAACCAGATCCACCGCCGACGTCGCGCCGGATCGTGGGTGAGCTCGTCGAGCAGCTCGGTCATGCTCGCCCAGCGCAGCGCCGGATCGACGGCGAGCCCGCGCCGCACCGCATCGATCACGTGACGCGGCACGGTGGTCGGTTGCGGCCACGCCGGCGGCCCGATGTGCTTCTCCTCCGGCAACGCGGAGTCGGAGAACGGAAACGATCCGGTCAGCGCCTCCCACAGCGCGAGGCAATACGAGTACTGATCGCTCGCCGGACCGAGGCGATCGCCGCAGTGCTGCTCGGGCGCCATGTAGCGCGGCGTGCCCACGACCTTGCCCGATTGCGTGATGCCACCCCACGGTTCGTCGAGCTGGATCACGTCGCGCTCGCCCTGCCCCACTTCGATCTCGACCGCATCCGTCGGTGCCGCCTTGGCGAGCCCGAAGTCGGTGACCTTCACGATCGGCGAGAGCTCTCCGGCCGCGCCGGGCGGACCGATGAGCACGTTGCTCGGCTTGAAGTCGCGATGCAGCAAGCCTTGTCCGTGCGCGGCCGCGAGCCCACGCCCTGCGGCGACGAACAGCTCGACGATCTCGGACCACGTGCGCGCGCCTTCGCCCAACCACTCGCGCAGCGTTCGTCCCGGCACGAACTCCATCACCAGCATGAAGCCGTGCGTGGAGTCGTCGACGTCGTACACCGCGACGACGTTGGGATGCGAGAGCTTGGCCATCGCCCGCGCCTCGCGAACCATGCGCTCGCGCGTCTCGCCGGTGATCGCTCGCGCGCGCATCACCTTGATCGCGACCTCGCGCTGCAACTTCGGATCGTAGGCGCGCATGACCCGGCCCATGCCGCCACGTCCGCTCTCGCCGAGCACGACGTAGCGGCCCAGCGCGCCGCCGGGGATGACCGAGCGCCGCTCCTCGGTGACCGCGCCGTCGGGCACCGTCTCGGGATCGAGCTGCGGCTCGGGCCCCACGATCCCAGTATCGGCCAAGAGTGGTAGCTTCGCATTCGTGTCGAGGCATGTCTTGGCGATCGGCGTCGCGATCGCGATGGTGGGGTGCGGAACCGATGTGCGCGACGAGCCCGCCGACGAGGCCACGGGCGGCGAGGTCACGGGGCCGAGCACCACGATGCACGGCTCCGAGGCGAGCTCCGCGAGCACGGGCACCGTCGACGACACCGGCGGCACGAAGCTCGACGTCGGTGCGGGCAACGACATCGGCGGCACCGTCGTGCCGCTCACCTGCGCGGACGTCGTGCGCTTGTCGACCAACCAGGGCTGCGAGTTCTGGGCGGTCGATCTGCCCAACGTCTCCGACGTGCAGATCATCGAGCCACCCGCGAACCAGCAGTTCGCGGTGGTGGTGAGCAACCCGTCGATGCTCACCTCGGCGAACGTCGAGATCTTCGTGGGTGACTCCGATACCGCGGTCGCATCGGGCGTCGTGCCGATCGACACCATCCGCGTGTTCGAGCTCGATGCGATGAACATCGCGCCCGCGACCACGAGTGCCGAGGGCACCGCGTATCGCATCGCCGCCGACGCGCCGATCGTCGCCTACCAGTTCCAGCCGCTCGACAACGCCAACCCGGTCTATTCGAACGACGCGACGATCCTCTTTCCCACGCACGTGCTCGACGGTGACTACACCGCGATCACCGGCGACGCGGTGCTGGTCGGCGTCGACAGCTTCTCGTCGTCCGATGCGAACACCGGCGCGTTCGTGTCGGTGGTCGGCACGGAGGACGGCACCACCGTCACGCTCTACCCCACCGCACTTTTGCACCCCGGCGAGATCGAGAACGTGGTGATCGATCGCGGGCAGGTGCTCACCGCGATCTCGTCGCAACGTGGGTCGCCGCGCTGGGGGAATCTCTCGGGCACGCGCGTCGTCGCCGACAAGCCGGTCGCGGTGTTCTCGGGCAGCGTGTCGACCTCGGAGCCCGCCGACGCCGACGTGTGCTGTGCCGATCACGTCGAGCACCAGATGTTGCCGCTCACCGCATGGGGCACGTCCTACGTCGCGTCACCGGCCGCGGCTGCGACCGGTGGTGCCAGCGATGCGACGCAGATCCGCATCACCGGTGCGTTCGACGGCACCGAGCTCGTCTACGATCCCGCGCGTCCCGCGGGCGCGCCGGCGAGCATCGACGCCTACCAGACGGTCGCGTTCGTCACCGATGCGGCGTTCACCGTGCGCGCGGCCGACGATGCGAAGCCGTTCGCGGTCGCGCAGTTCCTGCTCAGCAACCAGTACTTCGGCGAGCTGCTGCGGCCCGGCGATCCGTCGATGATCCTCGTGCCGGCCGCGGCGCAGTACGAAGATCGCTACGCGTTCCTCGTGCCGCAGGGCTATGCGAGCGACTTCGTCACCGTCGTGCGCCCCACCGGATCGACGACGACGCTGGACGGCGTCGCGGTGGCGGCCGCGTTCACTCCGCTCGGTGCACTCGACGTGCCCTACGAGTACGGCCACATCGCGGTCGAGCCCGGTGCGCACACCATCGAAGGCGACGATCCCTTCGGCATCACCATCGTCGGCTACGCGCAGGACGTCAGCTACGGCTACTGCGGCGGCAGCGGTGTCGAAGTGATCTCCACCCCGCCACCACCCCCGGGCTAGTGTCGAGGTGTTAGCTGGGCTTGCGATCGCGGAGCTCGCGGTACAGACGATCACGCCACGCGAGCAGATCCACGTAGCGCGGTGCGACCTCGGGATCGTGGAACGTCGCGCGCGCGCCCTCACCGAGCCGCAGGTGCGTCGTCGGGGGATCGACGAACGCCAGCACCTGCGCCATCGCGATGTCGGCGTAGCTGAACCCGTCGAGCAGGTGCGCGACGCCGTGGGTCGCGGACTTCGACGCGTCGAGATCGGCACGCAGTCGATCGAGCACGTCGGTGAGCTCGCGCTCCGCATCGCCACCGACCGTGGCGGCGTACTTGCGCAGCGTGCGACGGACTCCGAACGCCGCGAGCGGGATGCCGAGCGGGCCGAGCACCGGTCGCATCTTCGGCGGCAACATGTCGCGCAGACCGTCGCGATGTCCGAGCAATCGCTGCAGCGAGCGCGCGCGACCGGCCGCGAGCCCGCGCTCCGACAGCTCGTTGTACTCGCGCACGCGATCCAGCTCGCGCATCAGCGTCGAGCCCGGCGCCTGCGTGCTCGCCCACCTTGCGATCTCGAACGAGTCGGTGAGCCAGCCCTCGTCGGTGCGCAACACCGGCACGCTCACCTTGCCGCGCCACTTGCCGGTGCGCCAACGCAGCGCAGCCTCGCCGATCAACGGCTCGTAGCGTTGCTTCTGATAGCGCACGCCGCTGTCCTCGAGGGCCCACTTCGCCTTCTCGGACCACGGCGAGTACGGCAAGCTCCACAGCTGCGGGGTCATGCGCGTGCCTTAGCACGACGCGCGCTGCACGAGAGCCGGTCGATCCTGCACGAAGCTCACGGCGGATCGCCGGTCCAGCGCGGCACGTCGTCGTCCTGCGCGAGTCGATACACCCCGAACGCGATCGCGCGCACGAGCGGCGCCATCGCGTCGTAGTCGAGCGTGTCGGGCTCGTCCTCCACCGAGTGGTAGTGGTCGTCGATCACACCGGTCGACAGCGAGTGCGCGACGACACCCTGCTCGGCGAACGGCCAATTGTCGGACTGGCGGAAGAGCGTGCCTTCGAGCCGGCCGGCCGCGGATCCATCGACGACGTCGACGTCGAGCTCGCGCGCGCCCGCGCCCAAGCGATCACCCATCGTCGACAGCGGCATGCCGGTGACCCACACGCGCTTCGGGTGCGCGGCATCGATGCGCCCGAGCATCTCGAGGTTGACCACCGCGACGACGCGATCGAGCGGCACGAGCGGATGCGCGACCCAGTGCGTCGAGCCGCGCAGGCCCAGCTCTTCGCCGCAGAACGCGATGAACATCACGGTGCGCTTCGGCTTCACGGCCGCGAGCGCCTCGGCGATCGCGAGCGTCGCGGCCACACCCGAAGCATCGTCGTTCGCGCCGTTGAAGACGGTGTCGCCGGGCTGATCGACGCCGCGCCCCGACGCACCGTCGTCGCGCGTGCCGAGGTGGTCGTAGTGCGCCGACACGATCACCGTCTGCGCCGCCAGCTTCGCATCGCTGCCTTGCAACACGCCGATCACGTTGCTCGACTCGCCCTTGCCGCTGCAGTCGAAGCGCTGCAGGTGACCCGGTGCGTCCGGCGGGGCCGCGAGCCCGATGCGATCGTGCTCGCCCGCGATCCACTTCGCCGCCGCATCGAGCTCGGCCGACGGTGTCGCGCGCCCGCGCTTGTCGTCGCTCGCGAGCGCAGCGACAGCGCGCCGCAACGACTCCGGGGTGATCACCGCGAGGGCCTCCACGACACGCTCGCGATCCTGCGCTGGTGTCGCCGCGACCGGCTCGTGCTGGGCCGCGGGCGCGCTCGGCATGGAGCCGCTGGTCGGATTCGACTCGGTCGCCGAGCCGCGGCAGCCCGCGAGCGCGACCGCGAGCACGAGCACGAGTTGTGACGGCACCACGACGCGTGCTTATCACGGGCGAGCCTGCTAGAAACGAAATCGGATGGGGATCGCGCTTTGGGTGGGGCTGACCGCGGTGCTCGCAGTCGCCGAGGGTGACGCGCCCACCCGCGCAGCGCTCGAGCGCGAGCATCCCGAGTTGCAGTGGATCGACGAAACGCGATCGATCGCGCCCGACGATCTTCCGTTCGCCACCGAGCTGTCGCCCCGCGCTGCACGTCGCGCCACGATCTTCGTGAACTTCGACGGCGCGCGCCTCGTGCCCGGCAACGAAGACGCGCGCGCGAACGAGACCGCGATCGCGGATTTCGTCGGCGACTTCCCGGCGTACGGCGGCACGAGCCAGCGCGCCGCAGTGCTGCAGGCGGTGCAGACCGACTTCCAACCGTACGACATCGTGGTCGTCGACAGCCGCCCCGGCGCCGGCGAGTACACGATGGCGATGGTGGGACCGATCGATGCCGGCTCCACGCTCGGCATCGCGCTGCTCGACTGCGACGATCGCTACGCCAACAACATCGTGTACGCCTTCCACGGCGACGGTGACGGCTACACGGCCGCGTCGCAGGCGAACACGATCAGCCAAGAGGTCGCGCACAGCTACGGCCTCGAGCACGTGAGCCATCAGAACGACGTGATGTATCCGATGAGCACCGGCGGCGATCCGGCGTTCCTCGATCTCTGCGCGCCGATCGTTCCGGCACCGGACATCGGCTGTCCCGGTCAGCACGCCCAGTACTGCCCCTCGGCACAGCAGAGCTCCCACCAAGAGCTGCTCGGTCGCTTCGGCGCACGCACGCCCGACGACGTCGATCCTGCGGTGGCCATCGTCGACCCGCACCACGAGGACGAGCTCGACGTCGGCGCGGACTTCGACATCGTCGCCGACGCGATCGACGAGCGCGCGCTGTCCAACGTCGTGTTGTTCGTCAACGAGAGCAACATCGGCGGCCGCACGCAGGCGCCGTACACCTGGCACGTCGACGACATGCCGATGGGCGTCTTCGACATGTACGTGATCGCCATCGACGCCGCCGGCAACATGTCGCGCAGCGAGACGGTGACGATCTACGTGGGCGTCGACTCGCCGCGCAAGGACGACGAGCGCGGCTGCAGCATCGGCGGCGACGCGCCCGGCGTCGCGTGGCTCGCGATCGCGTTCTTCGGCTTGCGTCGGCGTCGGCGCTGAGCAACGCTCGCCCTCGATGCAGCGCAGCTTGCCGGTGCTCGCAGTGCTCGTCGCGTGTCGCGGCGACGAGCGCGTCGCGTCCGATGCGTCGAGCCATCCCACGGTGTCGAGCGCGGAGCCGACCCCCGTCGTCGCGAAGGTCGAGCAGCCGGCGGCGCCGGTCGTCGGTGCGCCACCGGTGCGCAAGGACGGCACCGTGTTCGCGCAGAGCGAGCTGATGGGCACGAGCGTCAGCGTGAACGTGTGGGTCGATCCCGATCGCAGCGCCACCGAGGCCGGCGTCGCGATCCAAGCCGCCTTCGACGAGATCGCGCGGCTCGAAGCGATGATGAGCGAGTGGAAGCCGGACTCCGAGGTCACGCGCTTCAACGAGAATGCGGGCGGCGAGCCCACCAAGCTGTCGCCCGAGCTGTTCGAGGTGCTGCGGCGCAGCCGTGAGGTCAGCGCCGCGACCGACGGCGCCTTCGACATCACCTTCTACGGCGTCGGCAAGCTGTGGAAGTTCGACAAGGGCTCGACGCCACCTGCACGCGACGAGATCGAGCGGCGGCGGCCACTCATCGACTGGCGGAAGATCGAGCTCGACGCCGGCACGCGCAACGGTCGGCTCGTCACGCAGGGCATGGCGGTCGGGCTCGGTGCGATCGCGAAGGGCTACGCGGTCGACAAGGCCTCGGCGGTGTTGCGCGAGCGCGGCTTCTACAACCACGTCGTCGAAGGCGGCGGCGACACCTACGTCTCGGGCACCAAGGCCGGCAAGCCGTGGATGGTCGGCGTGCAGGATCCCGACAAGAAAGGCGTGCTCGGAGCGCTGCCGTCGAGCGACATCTCGGTGGTCACGTCCGGCGACTACGAGCGCTACTTCGATCATGAAGGAAAGCGGTACGCGCACATCTTCGATCCGCGCACCGGCTGGCCGCTCGAGCAGGCCTCGTCCGCGAAGAGCATCACGCTCATCGCCGCGAACGCGACCGATGCCGATGCATACGCGACTGCGGTGGCCGTGATGGGGCCCGAGCGCGGCATGGCGTTCGTCGAGGCCCACGCGGGCACGCTCGACGCCATCATCATCACGCGCCAGGACGAGGTGCTGATGAGCAGCGGCGTGCGGGATCGCTTCGTATGGGCGCCCGACCGCGGTCCCGACCCCGGCGCGGCTCCGCGCGACGACAGCAAGCGTGCTGCCGATTCGGGGTGATAGGCGACAGATCATTCCCGCGTTGATCAGCTCGATGCGACGCGGTGACGAAGCACCGCACGTTCATGTCGTGCGCGTCGATGCACTGTGCCGGAAGTGACGCGCATGCGTGAGAGCACATCGACGATCACGCAGTGAGTGCTTGCGAGTTGGTTGCAGTTGCAGCTATGTTGGCAACGTGGCGGCATCCCCCCTCCGTCACGACAAAGGAGTCCACGCCATGCGGTCCCCCCACGCGCGCGGTGGTCATCCACTTCCACGCAATCCCTTCGTATGGGCGGTGCTGACCGTCCTCGCCATCCCTTCTACCGGCACCGCGGCCGCACCCGACCTCGCGGCACGACCTCCCACGTGGGACCTCTCGCGTGACGAGCTCGAAGCGATCGGGCTCGGGCAATCGCGCGGCGATCCAGTGGTGGTCCCCCACGACGCGCCTCGCGTCACCTTCCCCGGCGAGCCGAAAGCAGCGAGCCAGGGTCGCATCTTCGTCAACTTCGACGGCGCGCAGCTGTCGAGCGGCTGGGACGACTCGCAGTCCGACACCACGCAGATCGGCGAGTGTGCCGGCAGCTTCGCCGCGTACGGCGAAGGCACGAAGCGCGAAGCCGTCATGCAGGCGGTACGCGACGACTGGGCGCCCTACAACGTGATCATCACGGACTCGCGGCCGGCGTCGGGCGACTACACGATGAACATGACCGGGCCGAGCAATCCGTTCGGCGGCGGCGTGTTGGGCATCGCACCGCTCGACTGCGACGACTCGCAGACCCACAACAACATCACGTTCGCGTTCCACAGCGTGAACGATCAGTTCGATGCCTCGACCACCGCGACCACGATCGGTCAGGAGGTCGCGCACAGCTACGGGCTCGAGCACGTCGACGAGCCCGGCGACATCATGAACCCGTACAACGCGGGTGGCGATCCGAGCTTCACCGACAACTGCCTCACGGTGGTCGGCGGTTCGCAATGCGGCAGCCAACACGCGGCCGAGTGCGGCAGCAGTGGCTCGCAGAACTCGCACCAAGAGCTCATGACGCTCTTCGGAGCGTCGGCGCCGGACAACGCGTCGCCCACCGTGTCGATCACCGCACCGGCCGACGGTGCGGAGTACGACGAGGGCGCGACCTTCGAGATCACCGTCGACGCAGCGGACGACATCGGCATCGAGTCGGTCGCGCTGTTCAACAACGGCGAGCAGATCGAGACCGACGGCTCGTCACCGTACGGATGGACGGTGCAGAACGCACCGGCCGGCAGCTACGAGTTCTACGTCGAGGCCACCGATCCCTCCGGCAACGTCGCGATGAGCAACACCGTCACCGTGAGCGTCGGCGGCGTGCAGCCGAGCGACGACTCGGGCGACGGCGGCGAAGTCGGGAGCGACGGCGGCGGTGACGAGGGCGGCGACTCGGGCGGTGGCACCGAAGGTGGTGGCAGCGCGGACGATGCCGGCAGTGCCGACGGTGGCTCGGCGTTCGACGAAGGCGGCGACGGTGGATTGCCGCCGGGCTTCGGCAACGAGCGCGGTGCCGAAGGTTGTGCGTGCGCGAGCGATCGCGTTTCGCAGCACGCGTGGTGGATGCTGCTCGTGCTCTTGCCGATCGCACGCAAGCGTCGGCGTTGATCCTGCGCTCCAGGGTGTAGGCACTTGTGCGTTGCGGCTCGCTTCGGCGGGCCGCAACCGCGTTGGCAGGCCGCGCTCGCGGCTCGGCTCGATCGCGGTCGAGCCGGCCGCACGACGTTTCCCAGGCTCGCGACGCCGCGCGCATGTATTGCGGGATCGAGCACCCATGCGCGCGACTTGAGGAAGCGCAGAGCGGTTACGTAGACTGGACGTTGGGAAAGATCGTTGGCTTATGCCCAAGACCCCGCTTGCGAATGACCCCAGCGTGACCGCGCGACCGCCCGCACCTCCGCCTTCACCTCGCGAATCGCAGCGCACCCGCATCGCGCAGGGCGGCGTCGTACCGCCCGCGCCTCGTCTGCGGCCGGTCGGCGCGCCCGAAGAGATCGATCCGCTCGCGACCACGGCAGCGCCGCGATCGGCCGATCGCACCAATCGCGTCGGCACGCGCATGCAGGGCGCCGAGTATCTCAGCGAGCCCGGTGCCGAAGCGCCGAAGCTGCGGCTCACCGCCGGTCGCGTCGTGCCCGGCACGCGCTATCGCATCCTGCGTTGGCTCGGCGAAGGCGGCATGGGTGTCGTCTACGAGGCCGAGCACATCGACATCGAGCGCAAGGTCGCGCTCAAGATCCTGCGCTTCGATCTCAGCCGGCAACCGAAGATGGTGCAGGTGTTCCGCGACGAAGCGCGCGCGGCTTCGCGGCTGGGCTCGCGCTACATCGTGGAGATCTACGACTTCGGCGAGCTGCCCGACGGTCGCTTGTTCTTCGCGATGGAGCTGCTCGACGGCCACGATCTCGTGCCCGCCGACACCAACGCGGTCATCGATCCCGCGCGGCTCATCGGCATCATGCGTCAGGTCTGCAAAGGTCTGCACGGTGCGCACCGCTCCAACGTCGTGCACCGCGACGTGAAGCCCGAGAACCTCATCGTGATCGAGGAGGGCGGACGCGCCGACACCATCAAGATCGTCGACTTCGGCATCTCGTCGATGTTGGCGGCCGGTGGCGCAGGCGATCACGGTATCGCCGGCACGCCGCACTACATGGCGCCCGAGCAGATCCTCGGCCACGACTTCGATGGTCGGCTCGACGTGTACGCGCTGGGTTGCACCGGCTACGAGCTGCTCACCGGCACGCCGCCGTTCGATGCCGACGGCGTCGAAGAGCTGTTGCAGCTGCAGCTGCAGAGCGCGCCGCAACCGCCGTCGCAGCGTCGCCCCGATCTGGTGATCCCGCCGGCGTTCGAGCGCGTGTTGCTGCGCTGCCTCGCGAAGCGTCCGGAAGAGCGCTACGCCGACATGGCCGATCTCGAGGCGGCACTGTGCGAAGCGCAGATCGCCGACAAG
The DNA here is from genome assembly GCA_035550195.1 of Nannocystaceae bacterium. Taxonomy (GTDB): domain Bacteria; phylum Myxococcota_A; class Polyangia; order Nannocystales; family Nannocystaceae; genus Xiheibacterium. The sequence goes on along the minus strand of DASZPU010000582.1, from coordinate 7,947 downwards.
CTGACGACGCCGTGGGACGACCTGCCGCTACCCGAGCTCGTCGATCTCGCGCGGCGCGATCGCCTGCTGCGCGACATGCCATCACCGCTCGCGATCGGTGCACCGGCGAAGCGGCGGTGGTTGTGGCCGGTGGTCGCGGGCGTGAGCACGCTCGCCGCCGTGAGCCTGGGGTTGTTCCTCGCCTACGGCACGAAGCCGAAGGAGACCCCCGTCGACGACACGGTCGATCGCATCGCCGCGCAAGCGAAGGACGCGGCCGCGAAGCTGCACTGGGTGATGCCACCACCCAGCACGCCGAAGGCCGACACCGCATTCTCGAAGGTGATCGAGCTGGAGAAGACCGGAGGCACGTCGGAGGAAGCGGCGGACGACCGCGCGGCGACGTTGCGTAGCGAGTTCTCTGGCACGCTCGTGCGCCAAGCCGACGTGCTGTGGGATCAGGGTGCGCAGCTCGCTGCCACCAACCACTATCTGTGGGCGCTCGCCTTCGACCCCGCGAACGAGCACGCGTTCGAGCGCGCGCAGGTGGACTCGTCGTTCCTGCTCAACTTCATCGCGCGCGCGAAGGAGCAGAAGTTCACGCAATCCGAGCTCGCGTTCGGGTTGATCACGTCGATCCAGGTCGAGAGCGATCCCGAGGAACAGGCGCGCATGATCGCCGAGCTCGACGAGGTCGGCGACGCGCTGCCCGAGGCGGCGAAGACCAGCGTGATCGAGCAGGTGCCGGTGTTGCGCGAGCGCGAACAGGCGCGCGAGCGCGAGCGGACGCGCGAGCGCAAGCCGGTGGACGAGCCGGTGGTGGCCGTGGCCGCACCCTCCATCCCGCCGCCACCGGACGCGCCGATCGTCGCCGATGCGGCGGTGGATCCGAAGACGAAGAAGAAGCGCACGACGTCTGCGGATCCGCGCGAGCTGCTCGGCACCGCGGAGCGCGATCCGACGAAGGCGAAGGATCTCGCCGAGCAAGGGCTCGCAGCGCTGCGCGCAGGTCGACGCAGCGAGGCGTCCTCGCTGTTCAACCAGGCGATCGCGTTCGATCACACCAACGCCGCGGCGCTCTCGGGTCTGTCGGACATCTACTTCGACACCGGCGCGGATCAGAAGGCGGTCGTGTACGCCGAGAAGGCCGTGAAGGCCTCCCCGGCGAACCAGACCTATCGCTTGAAGCTCGGCGACGCCTACTACAAGGTGCTGCGCTACAACGACGCGCTCGCGCAGTACGAAGAGGCGAAGAAGCGCGGCTCGTCGAAGGCCGACGAGCGCATCACGAAGGTGAAGGCGAAGCTCGGCGGCTAGGAGCCTTAGCAGGTCGGGCAGCCGCAGACGATGCTGCCTTCGATCTCGTTGCAGGCGGTGAACGGATCTTCGCAGGCCTCGCCCATGCAGGCGCAGGTCGGCGTGCCGTTGCACGACTCGGGGATCGGCGAGCAGGTGTACGTCGTCGTGAAGGCCTGCAGCTCGACGCAGATCTGATCCTGCGGGCAGTCTGCGCAGCTGCTGACCGCTTCGCACGTCTGCGCCGGCACGCAGAAGCCCGTCCAGCAGCCGTTGGTGACGCTCGGCAGATAGCCGGGGTCGCACTTCGGCGGCGCTTGATCGCAGGTGATCGCGGCGCCGTTGCAATCGACGCCGACGAGCTCGCAGAAGCCGAGCTGGCAGCGCACCGACGGCTCCTGCAGGCCCGCGGCTCCGCACGCGCTCTGCTCGCACTCGGGTTGATCGCACATCGGCGGTTCCTCGCCGACCGCGATCGCGCCGCACGTACAGCAATCTTCGACGAGCACGCAGTCTTCGGCGGTCATGCACGCCGACGGCGGCAGTGGCCCGGTGTCGGCGCTGCTCGTCGCGTCGCTCGTGCCCGCAGGACCTTCGCTGCTGCTGCCACCCGATCCACCGCTGGTGTCGTTCGCCGACGTCGCGGTCGTGGCGGTCGTGCCCGCCGACGTGTTGGTGCCGCCGGTCTCGCTGCCGCCTTCGTTCGAAGTGACGTTGGTATCCGCTTCGATCGTGTCGGAGCCCGTCGACGGCACACCGTCGTCGGAGCACGCCGCAATCGTCACCATCATCATCGCAATGCCAAGCCGTGTCATGGCTGCGATCATCCGCTCGGCGCGCGAGCGATGCAAGCGGATCAGAAGCGGCCGCGCAGCACGAGCGAGCCGGGGCCGATGCCGACGCGGGCGTTCGCTTTGCGCTTCTTCGCCTTCGTGGCCTTGCTGCCCTTCGCGCGGCTCTTCGACGACGTGAGCAACACTGCGACGCCGAGCGTCACGAGCGTCGCGGCGGCGAGCGACGTGCCGAACACGATCCACTCGGTGTCCCACAGCTTGCGGCAGCGACCGACGTCGTCCATGTTGCTGCCGTCGCAGGCCTTGCCGACTTTGTAGGGCTTGTCCTCGAGCGCAGCGAACGTCGCCGCCACGCCGACGCCGGCGATGCCGAGCCCGAGCGACACGAAGCCCCACGGTCGCTTCGGCAAGCGATTCGGCACCTTCTCGAGCCCGAACGAAACCTCTTCGGCGACGCCTTCGACCACCGTCACTTCGCGCTCGATGGTGATGAAGCCTTCCTTGCTGACGCGCACGACACGATCGCCGGGGATGATCGGACGCTCGAGCGGTGTGACGCCGACGATCTCGCCGTCGATGCGCACCTCGGCACCGACCGGCTCGCTCTTCACCGTGAGCACCGACGGTCCCTTCGCGAGCGCGTCGAGCTTCGTGCGCAACGTCGCCGCCGCGCTGCCCATCAAGCTGCCGGCATCGACGACACCGCAGATCTCGCAGCCCTCTTCGCTCTTCGCGACGATCGCTCCGGTCTTGCCGTCGACGAGCTCGACCTTCACGTCGTAGTCGCGATCGCGCACGACCACCTTCGCGCGCACGAGATGGGTCGCGCGCGTGGCTTTCGCAACGCGCACGAAGCAATCCTTGTCGGCGCATCCGGCTGCGCTGCTGTCGGCCTTCAGCACATCGGGCGGCGGCACCACTTCGAACGCGCCGCGACGCAGGCCTTCGACGAGCTCACCGGTGAGCGTTTCCTTGTCGACCTCGCTGAGCTCGCCTTCGACCGCGACCGGCAAGATCGCCGCGCGCAAGGAAACGGACGCCGAAGACGCGGGTGGAGAAGTGCTCTCCGCTGGCCCGAGTGAAGCGGTCGCAGAGCTCGGCAACGGGGCGATGAACAGCGCTCCTCCCGTGAAGAGCGCGACAGCCCGCCCTCGACCAAAGCTCATGACATCACGGTATCACGCTTGACCGCGAGCAGCACGGCGCGCTAGCGCTCGCATTCCCATGATCGCGTCCCGCATCTTCGTCATCGTGCTCGCGTTCGCGGCGTGCAGTCGCGAGCCCGAGGGTCGCTTCGCACAGGCGGGCAGCGAAGAGCCGCCGCCGCCCACCGGGCCATTGCGCTACGCCAGCACGATCGCGTCCGCGCAGAAGGCCGGCGACACCGTGACGACCCTCGTCGAGGTCGCATCGCCGCCCATCGGCCGGATGCGCGCAATCGTGGGCGTGGTCCGGGGCGACGCGCTCGCGGTGGAGATCTGGACGTTCGATCAGCGCAACGAGGCCGGCGTGCTCGAACCGACCGGCGAGCCCACGCCCGGTTTGCGTCTGCGGCCGAGCGATCGCAAGTCGCCTGCGCTCGTCGAGCTGCGTCGCGAGGCATCGGCCCCCACCGCGGAAGTGCATCGCTTGCTCGGTGTGGCCGCCGACGATCCTGCCGCTGCGATCGCGGCGATGACCCCGGCAGCCTGCACCGTACGTGCGTCCGATCGGGTCGCGAGCGAGCGCCTCGCCGCGCTCGAGGTCGTCGCGCGTGGGCTCGACGACGAAACGTTGCTCGACGACGACATGCTCGGTGCAGCGCTCGAGCAGCTGTGCAGCGGCGCGTGGACGGCCGCATCGACGCGCACGCTCTCCGATCGCCGCAGCGAGGTCACGACCACGAAAGGCGCGACGCTCGAGCTGCACAAGCAAGGCGACGGCTGGGCGATCGCGGCGATCCGCTGATCACTCGTCGTCGACCGAGCCGGCCGCAGAGCCGTCGCCCACCGCACCCTTGCGCATGTACAGATCGACCGCGGCTTCGTGCTCGGCGACCGTCTTGCTGAACTGGTGCGTGCCGTCGTTGCGCGCGACGAAGTAGAGGAACTTCGATTTCTTCGGCGCGAACACGGCTTCGAGCGCGGCGCGACCGGGGTTCGTGATCGGCCCCGGCGGGAGCCCCTCGTGCGTGTACGTGTTGTACGGGTTCTCTTCGTCGCGCAGATGGATGCGACGGATGCGGCCTTCGAAGCTCTTGCACGCCTCCGACTTCACCTCGGGCACGGTGCAGCCGTAGATGATCGTGGGGTCGGTCTGCAGCAGCTTGGGCTTGAAGCTGTTGAACTTGAGGCGGTTGAGGAACACACCGGCGATGAGCGGCCGCTCGTGCTTCGCGCCGGTCTCCTTCTCGACGATCGACGCGAGGATGACGATCTTGAAGTCGTCGAAGCCGAGATCGTCGGCGAGATCCTCGGCCTCTTCGCGGTGGGCACGACGAAGATCCGAGTAGACCGCCTGATGGCGCGCGACCATCTTCGCGATGATCGCCGCGGGCGTGTCGTCGACGTTGAACTGATAGGTGTCGGGGAAGAGGTAGCCCTCGACGGTCTCGCCCGGCACGCCGAGCTCCGCCAGCGCTTTCTTGTCGCGCATCGCAGCTTCGATCGCCTTCGCATCGGCGAGCCCCGCATCGGCGAGGATCTGCGCCACCTCGAGCATCTGCTTGCCCTCGGGCACCGTAACCTTCGTGCTCTTGCGCTGCTGCTTGCGCTGCAGCTCCTCGAGCACTTCTTCGGCCGTCATGTCGCCGCGGAAGTGGTGCGGGCCAGCGCTCACCTTGCGCGCTGCACCCTTGTGCAACACGAACAGGCGGAACTTGATCGCGTCGTCGGCCGGCACGACGCCGGCGCCGACCAACAAGTCGAGCGTCTGCGGAAAGCTCGCGCCCTGCGGGATCACCAGATCGATCGCATCGCTGCTACCGGGCGCCTTGCGCGTGGGATACGCGATGAGCGTGTCGTAGGCCGAGCGCAGCATGAACGCCGCGACCACGACGGTGATCGCGACGACCACCATCGCGATGCGCTGCATCAACCGCGAGCGCCGCAGCTTCCACCACGCTCGCTTCACGCGTCCTCCTCGCGATGCTGGGCGTCGAGCCAGCCTTGCAGGATGAACTGGGCCGCGACCGCATCGATGTGCTCTTTGCGACGCGCCCGCGACATGTCGGCTTCGATCAACGTGCGCTCGGCCGCGGCGGTGGAGAAGCGCTCGTCCCACGCGATCACTTGGGCGCGCACCTCTTGCGATGCGAGCTCGTCGCCGAGCACCTGCATGAAGGCGCGCACTGCCTTCGCGCGTCGGCCCTCGCGGCCGTCGAGCTCCAGCGGCAATCCGACCACCACGTGCGTGGCGCCGCGCTCGCGCACCCACGCGACCACGGTGCGCGCGTCGTCGGCGTGACCGCGACGCGCGAGTGTCTGCTGCGCGCTCGCGATGACTCCGCCCTCGTCACTCGACGCGAGCCCGATGGTCTTGCTGCCGACGTCGAGCGCCAATGCGCGCATCGCCGCGTCGTTGTAGCACGTCCCCCGCAGGGCCGCGAAAACGACGATCCCCGCGGCCGTTGCGCTCGAATCCCACACGTCGGAGCACGGTCGCGCCGGTCGGCGCGCTCGTGTAGATTTCACGAGCGACTTCCCTCGCGGGGTATGGAGCCAGCCGTCACCGCGCACGCCGGCGAGCGTTGGGAGCTCGGCGAGGAGATCGGCAGCGGTGCGATCGCCCGCGTCGTGCGGGTTCGCGATCGCCAGAGCGGTCACGCATACGCCGCGAAGCTGCTGCATCCCCGTCACGAGCGCGACGCCACTGCGCGCACACGATTCCAACGCGAAGCCGAGCTCGCGAGCCGACTCGTGCATCCGAATCTCGTGCGCGTGTGGGGCACGGACACGATCGCGGGTCACACCGCGCTCGTGATGGAGCTCGTCGAAGGCGAGACGCTCGCACGCAAGCTCGCACGCCACGCGCCGCTGCCCGAAGCGGAGCTGCTCGCGCTCGCCGACGGCATCGCGAGCGGGCTCGCGTACGCGCACGCGTGCGGCGTGATCCATCGCGACCTCAAGCCCGCGAACATCCTGTTGCATCGCGGCAGCGAGCCGAAGATCGCCGACTTCGGCATGGCGCGCGCGAGCTCGTTCGCCGAAGCCGACAAAGGTGCGCTCACCGTGCTCGGCACGCCGCCGTACATGGCGCCCGAGTGTCTCGATCCGCTCGCGGTCGATCCCCGCACCGATCTCTACGCGCTCGGCTGCATCTTGCACGAGTGTGCGACCGGCTCGCCGCCCTTCGGCGGAGCCACCCCGTTCGCCGTGCTCGACGCGCATCGCAACGCGGCGATTCCCGCGTTGCCGCCCGAGTACTCGGACGGCCTGCGCCGCCTCGTCGCGCATCTGCTCGCCAAGGCCGCCGGTGATCGCCCGCAGTCGGCGGGTGCGGTGCAGCAAGCGATCGCGACGTTGCGCGATCCCAACCACGCTGCGCTCGCGCTGCCGCAGCACGCCGCGATCGCAGCAGCAGCGTCGGGCAAGTGTGCGGGCTGCGGCGCCGACGTGCTCGCCGACGTGCGCGTGTGCTTCCGCTGCGGGCTCGTGCCGGTGGTGCTCGAGCCCGGCCCCGACACCGTGCTCGTGCTCGGTCCGGGTCGCGTATCCGACAAGCTCGACAGCGAGCGGCGCGATCGCCTCGTGCAGTGGCTGCGCGCCAACGAGAAGGTCGGCTTCGACGTCGAGCGACTCGAACGGAAGATTCCGCGGCTGCCGTTCGTGCTCGTACGCAACGTGAGCGCCACGACCTCGAGCACGATCGTCAGCTCGCTCGAGCGACTCGGCATCGAAGCCGAAGCGATCGTCGGCTCGCCGCTCAAGCACGCCGCGATGCGCAAGCATGTGTGGCGCATGTCGAGCCGCGGCTTCACGCTGGTCGCGGCGATCATCGCTGCGCCGGCGCTGGCGTACGGGCCGCTCGCGTTCGTCATGCTGCCGTTCGTGCTGATCGCGGGCGCGATCGTCTACGGCATCGTGCGACAAGCGGCGGTGGCGACCACCGTGAAGGCGCTGCCCACCTCGCGACCCGCGCTGCCGCCGGGGCTCGCCGCACGCGTGCAACAGCTGCCTGCGCTCGTGCCCACCATCGCCCAGCGTCGCCATCGCGAGGCGCTCGGTGCCGTGGTCGGCCGCGTGCTCGCACTGTTGCGCAGCACGTCGGGCGCAGCCGCGCAGGAGATCGGTCCCGAGCTCGAGCACGCGATCAACCTCGCGGGCGTCGCCGCGCGCCGCATGGACGACATCGAAGGCATGATGACGCGCCGCGACTTCGATCCCGCGGACTCGGAGCACCGTGCATTGATGCAGGAGCGCGACATGTGGGCCGCGCGATTGCTCGATCTCACCGCGACGCTCGATGCACTCGCGGCACGCATGGCCGCCGCCGAAGCACGCGTCGGCCTGCAACGCAGCGAAGATGCACTCGCCTCGTTGCGCGCCAACGTCGAAGCGCTCGAAGAGGTGCAGCGCCTGTGAGCGACGTGCTGCCGTTCTTGCCGATGTCGCATCGCGTGGTCGGTGCGGCGCTCGACGTCGGCACCGAGACGCGCTGGCGCGTGCAGCTCGGCGACGGCAGCTTCGCGGTGGTCGGCCAGCTCGCACCGGATCTCGCACGCGACGTATCGATCCGCCGTCGCTACGTCCGCGACGTCGAGCGCGTGATGGCGTTGACCGCGTTCAGCATCGCACCGACGACCGCGCGCGGGCCCGATCCGGATCCCCGCGACCCGCAGGACGTTCCGCCGTGGCGCCTGCGTCTCGATCCCGAGGGCGAGCCGCTGTCGACCTGGCTC
>DASZPU010000581.1:0-5690 GCA_035550195.1 Nannocystaceae bacterium | reverse complement strand
GGCAAGCCGCACGTGTACGTGATCGAAGACGGCAAGGCGCATCGTCGCCCCGTCGAGCTCGGCCTCGTCGGCACCGACGTCGTCGAGATCGCCGGCGGGCTCACGGCGGGCGAGCAAGTCGTCGCCGAGGGCAGCTCGGGCATCACCGAGGGCATGCCGCTCGAGCCCGCGAACAAGCCCGCCGCGCCCGAGGGCTGACGTGCTGCGCTCGCTCATCGCTGCGTCGGTGATCCGCCCCGTCACCACCACGATGGTGACGATCACGGTGTTGCTCTTCGGGCTGGTCGCCGCGCTGCGATTGCCGGTCGAGCTGCTGCCCGAGCTCTCGTATCCGACGATCACCGTGCGCACCACCGACGCCGATGCCGCGCCGGTGGAGATCGAAGAGCTGGTCACGCGCCCGATCGAAGAGCGCGTCGGTGCAGTGCCCGGCGTCGTGAAGGTGGAGTCGGTATCGCGCGAAGGGCAGTCCGACGTGGTGCTCGACTTCGCGTGGGGCACTCCGATGGACCAGGCGATGGCCGAGGTCCGCGAGAAGCTCGATCGCGTCACGCTGCCCACCACCGCGGCGCGTCCGATCCTGCTGCGCTACGATCCTTCGCAAGAGCCGATCATGCGGCTCGCGTTGCGGCCGGCCGAGGGCAGCGACGTCGCGTTGTCGATCGACGATCTCGCGGTGTTGCGCGAGGCCGCCGATCGCACGGTGAAGCGCGAGCTCGAGAAGATCCCCGGCGTCGCCGCGGTGCAGCTGCACGGCGGCGAGCTCGAAGAGGTGGTGGTCGAGCTCGATCCGCAGCGGCTCGCGGCGCTCGGGCTGGGAGCCGACGAGGTGGTCGCGGCGTTGCAGCGCGACAACGTGAATCGTCCCGGCGGCGCGGTCGACGAGCGCGACGATCACTACCTCGTGCGCACGCTGCACGAGGCGCGCACGCCCGAGCAACTCGGCGCGATCATCGTGCGCACCGGCACCACCGGAACACTGCACGTGCGCGACGTCGCAAAGGTGCAGCGCCGTCCGGTCGAGCGCCAAGAGCTGTCGTTGGTCGGTGGGCGCGAGTCGGTGGAGCTCGCGGTGTATCGCGAAGGCGACGCGAACCTCGTCGCGGTCGCCGATGCGGTGAAGGCCGGCATGGCGAAGCTCCGCCTGCCGCCCGGGCACGAGATCGTCATCCTCTCGAACCACGCGGAGTTCATCCAGTCGTCCATCGACGAGGTCGTCGACAATACGTTGGTCGGTGGCGTGCTCGCGGTGCTGGTGCTCTTGTTCTTCTTGCGCGAGCTGAGATCCACCGTGGTCATCGCGGTCGCGATCCCCATCTCGCTGCTGGCGACGTTCGTGCCGCTGCAGGCGCTCGACGTCTCGCTCAACGTGATGAGCCTCGGCGGGCTCGCGCTCGGCGTCGGCATGCTGGTCGACAACAGCATCGTCGTGCTCGAGGTGATCGCGCGCGTCGCCGACGAGCGGCGCGGAACGACCGGCCCCCAGGCCACGCGTCGTGCGATCGCGGTCGACGGCACCGTCGAGGTCGCGGCGAGCGTGGTCGCATCGACGCTCACCACCGTCGCGGTCTTCCTGCCGATGGCGTTCGTCGAAGGCATCGCCGGTCAGCTCGTCCGCGATCTCAGCCTCGCGGTCAGCTTCAGCATCCTCTCGTCGATGTTGGTGAGCCTCACGCTGGTGCCGGTGCTGCAGGCGATCGGCGATGACGAGGACGACGCACCGGAGGAGCATCGGACGCGTTCGCTGCTCTCGCTCGTCGCGATCCCCTTCGCGTTGCTCTTCCGACTCGTCGCGCTCGTCGTGCACTTGGGCGGCCGCCTGCTCGGGCTGCTCGCGCGCCCGTTCACCGCCGGCTGGGACGCGCTCGAGCGCACGTATCCCTGGGTCGTGCGCGGTGCGGTCGCGCGGCCCGGGCTCGTGCTCATGCTCGCGCTCGGCATCTGCATCGTCGCGGTGCCACGCGCCGATCGCCACGGTCGCACACTCGTGCCCGAGCTCGCGCAGCGCGAGTTCTTCGTGCAGATCGAGCTGCCGATCGGCACCGCGCTCGTGCGCACCGACGAAGCCGTGCGCGCGCTCGGTCGTGCGCTCGACGACGATCCCGCGGTCGAGCTCCACTACGCGCGCGTCGGCAGCATCACGCAGGCCGGCAGCGCCGGCGGCAGCGTCACCGGCTCGCACTTCGGACAGATCGACGTGCGACTGGTGAAGACCGACGAGCCGAGCCCCGCCGTGGAAGCGCGCTTGCTCGAGCGCATGCGTGCCGTCGATCTGCCCGGCAACGTCGAGCTGCGGCTCGGCCATCCCACGCTGGTCGCGTTCGGTCCGCCGATCGAGGTGCAGGTGTTCGGCGAAGACGCGACGCGCACCGCCAACGTCGCCCGCGCGATGCTGCCCGAGCTGCGCGCGATCGAAGGCCTTCCCGAGGTCGTGCCCGACGATCTCGAAGGTCGTCCGGAGGTGCGCGTGCGCTTCGATCGCGAGCGCCTCGGGCGGCTCGGCATCGGCGTCGACGCAGCCGCGCTCGCGGTGCAGCGCGCGATCCAAGGCGAGGTCGCGACGGTGTTGCACGCCGCCGATCGCCAGCTCGACGTGCGCGTGCGGCTGCCGTTGCGCGATCGCTCGAGTGTCGACGACGTCGCGGCGATCCAGATCGGGGTGTCGGCGGGCGTGCCGGTGCGGCTCGACGCCGTGGCCGACGTGGACCAAGCCCACGGCCCCGCGGAGATCCGTCGCATCGACGGACAACGTGGCCTCCGCATCCGCGCGCGCGTCGACGGCCTCGACCTCGGCGGCGTCGCGACGCAGGTGCAGGCCATCGTCGACCAGCACGCGGGCGACGATCCCGAAGTGGTCGCGCAGATCGCCGGCCAAGCCGGTGACCTCGATCGCTCGCTCGACAGCATCGCGTTCACCGCGGCGCTGTCGATCTTCCTGGTGTACGTCGTGATGGCCGCGACGTTCGAGAGCCTGTTGCACCCGCTGCTCATCCTCTTCACCGTGCCGCTCGCGATCGCCGGTGTCGCGCTCGCCTGCGACATCGCTGCGCTGCCGCTCTCGGCCATGGTCGGCATCGGCGTGATCGTGCTGGGCGGTATCGTGGTGAACAACGCGATCGTGCTGATCTCCGCGATCAACGACCGTCGCGGCGCCGGGATGCCGCTGCATCAAGCGGTGATCGAAGCCGGCAAGGTGCGCTTGCGCCCGATCCTCATGACCACGCTGACCACGGTGCTGGGGTTGGTGCCGATGTCGCTCGGCCTCGGCGACGGCGCAGCGCTACGCCAACCGCTCGCGGTGTCGATCATGGGCGGGCTGTCGTCGTCCACGCTGCTGACGCTCGTGGTGATCCCCGCGGTGTACGTGCTGTTGCCCGGCCGCGTACGCGCGGCCTGGAAAGAACACTAGCGCTCGTCGAGCATCGCACGCACGCGCTCGAGCAGCGCGCTGCGGGTGAACGGCTTCTCGAGCAGCGTCACGCCGGCTTGCACGAGCCCGTGCTTCACCGCCGCGTGCTCGCTGTAGCCCGACATGAAGAGCACGCGGAGATCGCGGGTGGTGAGCCGCAGCGTCTCGGCCAGCTCGGGCCCGCCCATGCGTGGCATCACCACGTCGCTGACCAGCAGATCGATCGCGCCACCGTGCGCCTGCGCGATGTGCAGCGCCTCGTGGCCATGCTGCGCACAGAGCACGCGATAACCGTGGCGACGCAGTGCATCGGCGACGACGCTGCGTACCTGCGAGTCGTCTTCCACCACCAGCAGCGTCTCGTGCCCACCGACACGATGGACCGCGGGCGACGATGGTTGCCGCTCGTCGCGTGCGCGATCCGTGCACGGCACGTAGAGCTTGAAGGTCGAGCCGATGCCGAGCTCCGAGTACACCCAGATCACGCCACCGGCCTGCTTCACGATGCCGTAGCACGTCGACAACCCCAAGCCGGTGCCCTTGTCGGTGGGCTTCGTCGTGAAGAACGGCTCGAAGATCCGCTGACGCAGCTCGGTCGGGATGCCGACACCGCTGTCGGACACCGAGAGGCACGCGTAGCGACCCGGCGCGAGCGCGACACCGTGGCTGTCGAAGTAGGCCTCGTCGAGCTCCCAGTTCGTGGTTTCGATGGTGAGCCGACCGCCGTGTTGCATCGCGTCGCGTGCATTCACGACGAGGTTGAGCAACACCTGCTCGAAGTGCCCCGGATCGACGTCGATCGACCACGGCGCCGCCGCGAGCTCGGTGCGGAACTCGATGTCCTCGCCGATCGTGCGGCGCAACATCGGCTCGGTGTCGCGCACGATCTCGTTGAAGCTGACCACCCGCGACGCGACCGGCTGGCGGCGCGAGAACGCGAGCAGCTGACGCGTGAGTCGGGCCGATCGCTCCGCGGCTTCGAGCACCTGCGCGATGTTGTCGTGCGCGGCGGAGCCCTCCTCGAGATCTTCCTGCGCGAGCTCACCGAAGCTGCGCACCACCGTGAGCACGTTGTTGAGATCGTGCGCAATGCCGCCGGCGAGCCGACCGATCGCGTCCATCTTCTGCGCCTGCAGCAGCTGCGCTTCGAAGCGCGCGCGTTCGCTGCCGTCGCGGCATACCGCGAGCAGACCATCGCCCGCACCACCGACAGGCGAGAGGCACAGCTCGAGCGGAAAGCTGCTCTGCAGCGCGCGCGCAGTCACCGACACCGTGGTGCCGCGACCGTGCGTGCGCAGATCCGCGAGCAGCGTGCCGAGCGGCTCCTCGCCTTTGCTCGGCGTCACGATGAGCTCGGCGAGCGCGATCCCGACGAGCGCGTCGCGGCGGAACAAGCCGAGCGCCGCGGGATTGCACCACTCGATGCGTCCGCTGTCGTCGAGCCACAGCGTCGCGTCGAGACTCGCTTCCAACAATCCCGTCGCGCCGTCCCTGCGCAACGCCAGACCTGCATGCTCTCGTGCGATCGAGCTACCCGTTTCCCGTCACTCATCATAGCGATCGAAAGTACACGAGGGTCGTGGTCGAAGCGGACTTTCCTGGGCCACGCGCTGCTATCCTCGCGCACCCATGCGCGCGATCGTCATGCGACACACCGGCGACGCCGATCGACTCCAGCTCGAAACGGTACCGACACCGGAGCCGCGTCCCGGATGGGTCCGCATCCGCGTGCACGCCGAGGGCGTCTGCTATCGCGACATCGTCGAGCGACGTGGCGGCTTCGCGTTCATCAAGCAGCCGGTGGTGCCCGGCCACGAGTTCGCGGGTGTCGTCGATGCGTGCGGCGAAGGTGTGACCGCGTTCGCGCCCGGAGATCGCGTGGTCAACCTGCACCGTGCGGCGTGCGGCGAGTGTCCCGCATGCACGAGCGGACACGAGACTCGCTGCCGCCGCGCGCTCGAGGTGTTCGGGTTGTCGGTCGACGGCGGCTACGCCGAGTACGTCGTCGCGCCGGTCGGATGTCTGGTGCCCCTGCCCGAGCCGATCCCGTTCGAGCAGGCCTGCTTCCTCAATTGCACCGCCGCGGTCGCGCTGCGAGCCCTGCGCGGCGCCGCGCGTCTACAGTCGGGCGAGACCGTGCTCGTCACCGGCGCGAGCGGTGGCGTCGGCATCCACGCGGTGCAGGTTGCGAAGGCGCTCGGCGCCCGCGTGCTCGCGACCACCACCAATCCCGACAAGCTCGAGACGTTGCGCGATCACGGCGTCGACGAAGCGATCGTCG
>DASZPU010000580.1:0-2859 GCA_035550195.1 Nannocystaceae bacterium | reverse complement strand
GGGCGCGTGGTCGGGGGAGTCGATCTGCTGCAGCGCGTCGTGGATCGCCGGATCGAACGGCGAGCCCACGCTCGGCACCGCCTCGATGCCGTGCTTGCGCAGCGCGCTCGTGAACTCGTCCTTCACCATCTGGATGCCCTTGACCAGCTGCTCGATGCTGGCGCTCGGGCCGGCGACCTCGAGCGCGCGCTCGAGGTTGTCCATCGTGGGCAGGAACGACGGCAGCAGCCGAGTCACCGCCGCGAGCGACGCCTCGTCGACCTCGCGCTTCACTCGCTTCTTGTAGTTCTCGAGATCGGCGACCGCGCGCAGCCACTTGTCCTTGGTGGCCTGCACCTCCGCTTCGAGCTCGACGACCGCCGCAGCCAGGCCGCTCGCGGCGTCCTGGATCTGCACGGTCGGCGCGCCTGCGGCCTCGGCTGCGGCTTCGTCGGTCTCCATCTTCGATACTGCGGCCTCGGCCTCGGCCATCGTGCGTCGGATCTCGTCGCTGAGATCGTCGTCGTCGTCCGCTGCTTCGCCCTTGCGCTGATCCCTCGAGTTGCTCATCGACACATCCGAGCGACTGCAATGATGGCCGAGCTCGCCACCTCGCCGAGACTTCGGAAAGGTCAGGTGCGGGCCGCCAACGCTCGCGCGGCGTACTCTACCAGAGGAATCAGCGCGGCGTAGTCCAAACGGTCCGGCCCGATGACCGCGACGGCCCCGACGCGACCCGCGGTGGCCACTCCCATTCCTGGCCCGATCGCCGACGGCAAGCGGCAGCCCACGAGCGCGAGGCGCAGCGGCGCGTCGGCCACCGGGCGTGCGTCTGCGGGTCCATCGTCGAGCCCGAGCAACGCGCCGCCGCCGAGCACGACCTGCGCGCGCGGTCGCTCCGCCGTCGGTGAAGGCGGCAGCAGCTGGCAGAGGATGTCGGCCAAACGGCGATCGTCCTCGAGCATGCCGAGCACGTCGCGCAGGCCATCGAGGCCGAGGCCTGCGAGGCCAGGCGCGAGGTTCGATTGGCCTGCGACCGAAAGCCACAGTGGATCGAGACCGCCCGCGACCAGCGAGAGCCCGAGCCGCACGACTTCCGCGAGGCGACGATCGACGTGCGATTGCAGCTCGCGTTGCAGCCGCAAGAGCTCGGCGTGGGCTTCGTGCAGCGTGCGACCGATGCACAGCGCGCGCAGGCGCGCTTGCGCGTGCAACAGCTCGTCGGCGAGCGCTTGCACGCTCGCGAAGCCGGGCACACCGATCGGCTGCACGGTGTTGCCGCCGCCTTCGAACGCGACGACTGCGAGCGCGCGTGCGGAGGACAGCGGCACGAGCTCGAGCTCGGCGACGCGCTTGCTCGACGTGTCGGTCACGAACGACACCGCGACGCAACCGGCGAGCTCGGCGAGCACGCAGACCGCCGCGCGCACGCCTTGCTCGGGCGTGGCCGCGCTGCCGGCGAGCGAGCGCTCGACCGCATGCGCGAGCGTGGGCGGTGGCTCGTCGCCGCGCGGTTGCTCGCGCACGTAGTGCTCGAGGCCCGCACGCGTCGGTCGACACCCCGCGGAGCGATGGGCGCGATCGACGAGGCCGACGCGCTCGAGCGCGACCAGCTCGTTGCGGATCGTCGCGCTCGACCAATCACAGATCTTCGCGAGCGCAGCCGACGAGACCTCGTCGCCACCGAGCAGATACTCGCGACAGACTGCACGCAGCAGCTCGAGCTGTCGGACGCTGAGATGCGCTGGAACCACGACCCGCAGGACAGCTTAGCATCCTCGTCCAGCCGGTCGGACGGGGGTTGGCTCACGCGAGCAGGCGCGCCGCGATCGCATCCGCGTGCAGCCAGCGGCCCGGCGCGATGCGCAGCCGGCCATCGTCGCCCTGCTCGAGATCTCCGCGGGCGAGCGCCGGTGCGATGCGTGCGTGCAGCCATGCGCGATCGATCGCGGCGAAGCGTGCGAGGTACGCGTCGACCTCGAAGCCGTCGAGCCGGCGCAGGCCGAGCCACAGGCCTTCGCGCGCGGCGGCTTCGGGATCGAGGCGCTCGATCTCCGGCGGCGTGCGGGCGCGCCACGCCGCGAGGCCGCGTGCGTTGGTGCGGCGCACGACCGCGCCCGATCCTTCGTAGCGGGCGGAGGCCGCCGACGGACCGAGGCCGACATAGCTCCGCCAGCGCCAGTACATCGTGTTGTGCTGCGCGATCGCGTCGTGCTTCGCGTAGCTCGCGACCTCGTAGTGACGATAGCCCGCGGCGCTCAGCGTGGTTTCGGCGAAGGCGATCGCGTCGGCTTGGCGATCGTCGTCGGGGAGCTGGCGGAGACCGCGACGCACGAGCTTCGGCCACGGCGTGCCGGCTTCGATCGTGAGCGCGTAGACCGAGACGTGCTCGGGGGCGATCGCGATCGTGCGCGCGAGATCGTCGTGCAACGAAGCGTCGCGCTGGCCGGGCCAGCCGACGATCAGATCGATGCTCGTGCGCAGGTTCGCGGCGATGCAGCGGCGCGCGGCCGCTTCGGCTTGGGCGGGATCGTGCACGCGGCCGAGCTGCGACAGTGCGAGTGCGTCGAAGCTCTGCACGCCGAGCGAGACGCGATCGAGGCCGAGATCGGGCAACGCTGCGACGAGCTCGTCGCTCGCGTGCTCGGGGTTGAGCTCGACGGTGGCTTCTTCGATGTGCGAGAGATCGATGCGCGCGCGGAGGAGATCGATCAGGCGCGTGAGGCCTGCGATGCCGAGTAGGCTCGGAGTGCCGCCGCCGAGGTAGAGCGTGCGTAGCTTCGCGTCGCGTAGCTCGGCTTCGCGCTCGGCGAGCTCGGTTGCGAGGGCATCGAGGTACAGCTCGACGTCGGGGCTGCGACCGACCTCGAAGTCGAAGTC
>DASZPU010000579.1:0-7644 GCA_035550195.1 Nannocystaceae bacterium | reverse complement strand
TCATCGCGCGCGAGAGTTGCGAGCGCGCGCCGCCAAGGGTAGGAAACCAACGTGGGCTCGAGATCGCGTTGGTTCGTGGGCGTGCTCGTGGCGTGCGCATGTCACTCGTCGGACGGCGCCGCGACCGAGGGCACCGAGACGGGATCGAGCGGCGCGCAGGCCGACGAAGCACCGGTCATCTACGACGTCGGCGATCTCGCGAGCACCGCGTATCTGATGCTGATGTGGACGTCGCTCAACGAGCTGCCGCTGCAGCTCGTCGCCGACATCGAGCTCGTGAGCGACGGCGGTGGGCTGCGATCGCTGCAGCCGCTCGCCGTCGATGTCGGAAGCACGAGCGCGCCGCGGACTCCGGTCGGGCCGCCGTGGATTCCCGAGCAGTCGACGTTCATGTCGGGCGGCAGCCTGGATGCGGCCTTCATGGACGTGACGCTTCCGGGCACCGCGAATCCGTGGAACGGCGATCCGTTGGTCGCGGACCTCGGGTTCTACTACACGCCGCATGGTGGCCAGCGCTGCGATTGCGGCGTCGGCTCGGGCAACGGCGTCGTCTCGAACCTCACCGTCGGGTTCGAGCTGCAGTTCGTGGTGATGCACATCGACGACGCCGACGAGCGGCCTTCGCTCGCCGACGTCGAAGCGTGCATGAACGACGCGAGCAACTGCTGAGCTCACGCGTCGTCGTCGCGCACGCTGCTCAGCGGATGCACGTCGCGGCCGCGCGCGGGCGGACCGCGGTGCCAGGCCCAGCCGATCATGCGTGCACGCAGCCGCTCGGCGACGCGTTGCGACGATCGGTTGGCGACGTCGTGCACGTAGAAGAGCCGACGTCCCGACGGGCGCAGCATCGCGACCCACTCCGCCGTTGCAGCGGCGGCGTAGCCTCGACCGCGTGCATCCGGTGTCGTCCACGTGCCGGGCTCGGCGGTCGCCGCAGTGAGCGGCACGGGCGTGTGACAGATCGACAGCACACGGCGCTCGGCCACCACCATCGCCCACGGTCCCAGCCGCCCATCGAGCAGCTCCAACCACTCGATCGGATGCCAGTTGCCGGGGTTCGCGTCGTGCAACCAGCGCTCGACGCGACGATCGCTGCGCACGATCGCGGCATCGATCGCGAAGGGCGGCGGTGACTCGATCAGATGGACGACCACGAGCCCGTGGTCGTCGGGCACGATCGGACGCTCGCCGGTCGCGAGCAATCGATCTTCACCTTCGTAGCAGAGCTGCAGCAGCTCGAGGTCGGTCAGCGACATCGCCACGCCTGCCCTTGTCGGTAGCCTGCCACGCGATGACGTCAGCGTGGGGGTCGGGTCGCGTGGGCCGCTGCGACGAACGACTCGCGCAGCCAACGATGCGCGGCGTCGGTGTGGTTGCGCGGGTGCCAGATCTGCTGGAAGGCGTAGCCCGGCACCTCGATCGGCAGCTCGAGCACGCGCAGGCCGAAGCGCGGTGCGGTCGCACGAGCGACGCGCTCGGGCACGGTCAGCACGCAGTCGGTGTCGGCGCACAGATGCAGCGCGGAGAGGAAGAACGGGACCATTCGCGTCACGCGGCGCCGCAGCCCTGCCCGTGCGAGCGCCTCGTCGACCACGCCGCCCGGTCGACCGCGCGGCGCGACTTGGATGTGCTCGAGCGCCGCGAAGCGCTCCTCGCTCGGACGCCTGCGTGCGTGTGGATGGGCCTCTCGCACGACGCAGACCAACCGCTCGTCGAACAGCTTCTGCGTGTGGATCTCCGGCGGCAGCGAAGGATAGACGCCCACCGCGAGATCGATGTCGCCGAGCCGCAGCAGCTCCGCGTCGCGATCGACGTTGGGCAGGAACTGCAGGCACACGCGCGGCGCGTCCGTGCGTGCGCGTGCATCCACCGATGCACCGAGCACGAGCAGCGCGTAGTCCGACGCGTGCACCACGAAGTTGCGCTCGAGCTCGCGGAGATCGCCGACTTTGCGCGGCGTCAACAGCTCGCGCAGCTCCTCGACCAGCACGCGCACGCGCGGCTTCAGCTCGCCCGCGCGCGGCGTGAGCACGAGCTGTCGACCCGCGCGTACCAGCAACGGATCGGCGAGCAACGTCCGCAGCCGCGCGAGCGCGTGGCTCGTCGCCGGCGTGCTCAGCCCGATGCGCGCCGCGGCCCGCGTCACGCTCTGCAGCTCGAGCAAGGCATCGAGCGCGACGAGCAGGTTGAGATCGATGTCGCGGAGGCTCGAACCTTGCACCGCACGAAATCATACATTGCATGTAGATGCATTGCCTGAAACTACCGCCGGCACCACGCTGCAGCCGCACATGGCACCCACGATCCTCACCATCGTCACCAACGCGAAGCAGCTCCATCTCACCGACGGCACCGAGTATCCCTCGGGGTTCTGGGCCGAGGAGCTCGCGATCCCCTACGCACGTCTGCGCGAGGCCGGCTTCGCGATCGACATCGCGACCATCGACGGCGTCGCGCCGAGCGTCGACGCGTCGAGCCTCGATCCCGACAACATCCGCTGGGTCGTCCCGGACGGCACCGAGCTCGACTTCGGCCGCGAGGTCGCGCGCTACCGCGAGATCCTCGCGGCCATCCCCGATCTGCGCGCGCCCAAGAACCTCGCCGACCTCGACGCGCCGACACTGCGCAGCTACGCAGGCATCTACATCGCCGGCGGCCACGGCTGCATGACCGACATGCCCAGCCACCCTCAGATCGCCCGCGTGCTGCTGCGCGCGCTGGATGCGGCCTTGCCGATCGCATCGGTGTGCCATGGACCCACCGCCTTCCTCGCGCCGCGCGACGCCGAGGGTCGCAATCCGTTCGCAGGCTACCGCTTCACCTGTTTCTCGCAGACCGAAGAGACGCGCACGCCGATCTGGGGCCGCCTGCCGATGGTGATCGAGCACGACCTCGTCGCGCAGGGTCTCCGACACTCGAAGGCCGCCGCTCCGTGGGGCAGCCACGTGGTCCGCGATCGCAACCTCGTCACCGGGCAGAACCCCTACTCGTCCGCGGCGCTGGCCGACGCGTTCGTAGCCCTGCTCGCCGAGCGCACGCACCCGTGACGCCGGCGCCGGCGTCGGATCGCGACTGCGCCCGCCTCGGACGCCTTTCCGTGCGGGCGCTCACAGAGTCTGTCATGATGTCGCCGTAGCGTTGCTCGAATGGGGCTCGGGCGTTGGCCCATTCAACATTCGGGTAACAGTGCCATGACCGATTCGCCAAGCCTCATCGACCGCCGGGAGTACAAGCTCCTGATCGGCAACGAGATGGCGGAGCGGGTACGGCGGGCCATCGCGCCGTTTTGCCGGCTCGACCCGTTCGCGGCGACGCATCCGCTGCGCAGCTACGGCGTCGACACGCTGTACCTCGACACCGATGATCTCGCGCTGTTCTGGGCGAACGATCACGAGCAGGTCGATCGCATCAAGATGCGGGTGCGACGCTACGCCGACAATCCCGACAGCCCGCTGTTCTTCGAGGTCAAGCGCCGCATCAACGACGTGATCTCCAAGTCGCGCGGGCGGGTCTCGCCCGAGCACTGGGTCGAGCTGCTGCAGAACCCGAAGGCCGAGGTGCCGGCGTCGAGCAACCCTCGGGATCGCGCGGCGATCGAGCGCTTCATGACGCTCGCGCGCACGCTGCGGGTGAAGCCGTTCACGCTCGTGCGCTACCAGCGTGAGCCCTGGGTCAGCACGATCGACGACTATGCGCGCGTCACCTTCGACACGCACATCCGCGCCCACGCCGTCGACTCCTACACGTTTCGTCCGCAGGCCAACGGCTGGCGCGCGATCGACGACGCCGTGTCGGCGCGCGAGCTCGCGTCGATGGTGGTGCTCGAGCTCAAGTTCACCAGCAGCGTCCCGTTGTGGCTGGTCAACATCTGCCGCAACCTCGGACTGGTGCGCGGCGCCTTCTCGAAGTACGGCAACTCGATCCGTGCGTTCTACCAGCCGGTGAGCCCGCGGGTGCCGCGAACGGCCGGAGGCTGGCGATGAACGAGCTGTGGAACTCGGGCCCCGCCGCGATCGCACCACCGCAGCTCGCCGCGCTGTCGCTGCTGCTGGCCTTCGGGCTCGCGCAGGTGATGGCCGCCGTCTACGTCTGGACGTTCCGCGGCATGTCGTACTCGACCGGCCTCGTGCAGTCGATGATCCTCGGCTCGACGATTGCGGCGATGTTGATGCTCGCGATCGGCAACAGCATCGCGGCCGGCATCGGCATCGCCGGCGGTCTCGCGTTGGTCCGCTTCCGCACCGCGCTCCGCGATCCTCGCGACATGATGTTCGTGTTCGCGTCGCTGGGCGTGGGGATCGCGTCGGGCTTGGGCGCGCACGCGGTCGCAGCGTTCGGCACCGTGCTCTTCTGCCTGGTCTGCCTCACGCTGACCTTGAGCGAGTTCGGCAGCCAGCGCCGCTTCGACGGCCTGCTCCGCTTCCAGCTGCCGACCGGCGCCGAAGAGAGCACGGTGATGGCGCTCTTGCGCAAGCACAGCAGCTTCGTCGCGCTCGTCACGTTGCGCGAGGTCGCGCAAGGAGAAGCCATGGAGCACGCCTATCAGATTCGTCTCGCCGATCCGCGCAAGCGCAGCGAGCTCATCCAGGCGCTCGAGCGGCTGCAAGGGATCCGCGACGTGTCGTTGATGCTGCAGGAACCCACGGTGGAGCTCTGAAGTGTTGTCGCTGTTGCGTCGTCGGGTGTTGCCTTGGTTGGTGTGGCTCGGTGCGATGAGCACTGCGGGCTGGCTCTGGTACACGCTCAACATCGGCACCTCGCGCGGCTTCGTCGAGGCGGTCGCGTACGGCGTGGCCGCGCCGGAGATCGGGCGCATCGCCGAGGTCTACGTCGTGCCCGGACAGAACGTGCGCCGCGGCGACGTGATCGCGACGCTCGACGACGGGCCGGTGGTCGCCGAGATCGCCGAGCTCGAAGCGCAACGGCTCGAGGTCGAGGCCGAGCTCGGCGCCGTCGCGACCGAGACGAAGATCAAGCTCGCCGACAACGCGCGCAGCGTCGAGGAGAGCGTCGATGCCAGCGAGACCGCGCGCAAGCAGGCGCGGGCCGATCGCGCGGTGGCGGTCGCGGAGCTCGGTGCGCTCGAGGAGCAGCTCGGCGAGGTGAAGGAGCTCGTCGACAAGAAGATGGCCGACAAGCGCGAGCTCGTCGATCTCGTGGTCAAGCGTGCGGCGCTGCGAGAGCAGCGCGACAGCGCAGACGCGGTGATCCGTCAGCTCGACTCGCAGGCCACGTCGGCGCGTGCGCGTCGCGGCAACCTGCCCACCGACGCGACCGAGAAGGTCACGGAGCCGCTGCGGGCCGAGCTCGGTGTGATCTTCGCGCAGCAGCAGCTGCTGCGGCTGCGTCGTGAAGCGATGTCGTTGCGTGCGCCCGGCGACGGCGAAGTGACGGCGGTGCTGCTGCGCCCCGGCGAGCTCGCGCTCGCGGGGGCGGTGGTCGCCACGGTCGTCGGCGGCAGCGCGCTCACCGACGACGGCACGCCGATCATCGTCGCGTGCACGAGCGAGGCCGAGAGCGCGGCGGTGGAGCTCGGCGAGGAAGTGTTGTTGTCCGCGAGCGAAGGCGGGCGCGTCACGCTGCGCGGCTATGTCGAGCGGCTCGCACCGCAGGTGATCGAGCTGCCGATGCGCTGCTGGCGAGACCCGCGGATCCCGGTGTTCGGCCGTGCGGTGTACATCGCCACCGACGAGCCGGTGGCGCTCGTGCCCGGCCAAGGCTTCGCGATCAAGTTCACCGGACGCCAGAGCGATCGTCAGCCCAAGCCGCGCAAGCCGAACGCACCGCGCGACGCGTCCGCGCCGATCGCTTCGCGTGCGCCGACGGTCGGTGAGCCCGCACCGATGCTGCTGCCGCAGTCGCTGCGCACACGCACGCGCTTCGAGCCGTCGGGGCTCACGTGGTCGGCGAGCCGCCAGCGCTACCTCGTGGTCAGCGACGACACCGGGCTCCCGAACGCCGACGAGCAGGCGCCGTGGCTGTTCGCGATGGATCCGCACGGTCGCATCGATCCCGAGCCGATCGTGCTCGACGGCATCGGTGTGGTGAGCGATCTGGAATCGATCGCACCGGCACCCGACGGCGGCATCTACGTGCTCGCGTCGCAGAGCTACAGCAAGAAGGGCAAGCGTCCGCCGAAGCGCCAGGTGTTCGCCCACATCGCGCTCGACAGCGACACCGCACGCGTGACGAAGAGCGTCGCGCTCGCCACGTTGCTCGAGTCCGGCGACGCGCTGTCGGGGCTCGAGCTCGACAATCTCGACGCGCTCGACATCGAGGGCATGACCAGCACCGCCGCGGGTGGCGTGTTGCTCGGGCTCAAGAGCCCGCTCGACGACAAGGGCCGCGCGGCGATCTGGCACCTGCACGATCCCGACACGCTGCTCACATCGGGCTCGGCGATGCCGACCTTGTGGGGACGCGTCGCGCTCACCGTCGTCGCCGACGGCGAGACCGTGCCGGCGGGCATCTCCGATCTGCTCGAGCACGGTGGCGATCTGCTGATCACCGCGACGGCGGCGCTCACCGACGATCCCGAGCGCCAAGACGGCGCGCTCGTGTTGGTGGAAGGTCGCGCGCAGCTGGGCAACCCGAAGACGCTGCGCACGTTCCCCGGCGGCAAGCCCGAGGGCATCGCGCTCAACGACGCGGGCGACGGCATCGTGGTGGTGTTCGACAACGGGGCACGGCCCGCGCAGTGGATGGAGCAGCCATGGCCCGCGCGTTGATGCTCGGTGCGCTCGCGCTGTCGAGCGCGTGCTTCCACGCCACGCCCTACTCGGCCGCATCGTCGCAACAGAAGTGGCGAGCGATGCGGGGCAACACGCCCACGAGCGGCGTGCGCAGCCCGACCGACGGCACGGTGCTCGACGCCGACGAGACCATCGAGCTCGCGCTCGCCAACAATCCCCAGGTCGCCGTGCTCGCGGCGCAGGCCGACGTCGCCGCGGCGCAGGTGGGCGCGGCGAAGCAGATCGACAACCCGCAGCTGCGCTTCACCGGGTTCAACATCGACGACGTGATCGATCGCCAAGGCAGCATGAACATCGGCCTGCGCGTGCCGATCCCGCGGCCGGGCACCGTGCGTGCGGAGGTCGCAGGCGCGAAGCAGATCGCCGCCGGCCAGGATGCGCTCACCGAGGAGGCCGAGCGGCTCCTGCGTGCGCAGGTCTACAAGCTGTTCGCTCGGCTCGCGATGCTCAACAAGGACATCGAGCAGACCGCGAAGGCCACTGCGCTGCGCGCCGAGCGACGCGAGCAGATTTCCGCACGCGCTGCGATGTCGGCGGCCACGCAGCTCGACGTCGCGATGGCCGACGTGCTGCACGCGGAATCGAAGCAAGACGATGCCGAGGCGCGCGACGAGCTCGCCGCGGTGGAGGCCGAGCTGCGCCGGATCGTCGGCACCGATCGCGAGGTGTCGTTCGCGGTCGATGAGAGCCAGCTGAAGGTGGTCGACGCCGATCTCGATCGCGATGCGCTGACCGAGCGCGCGATGGAGAAGCGGCCGAGCCTGCGCACCGCCCACGCCAACGTCCAGGCCGCGCGCGCCGAGACGTACATCGCGCGCAGCGAGAGCTATCCGTGGTTCAGCTGGGCGCAGGTGCAGTACCGCGTCGAACGCGACGCGCGGCCCAGCGCGTT
>DASZPU010000578.1:0-4609 GCA_035550195.1 Nannocystaceae bacterium | reverse complement strand
AGCGCTTCGGCGACACGATCGTGCTCGATGACGTCGAGCTCGAGCTCGGCGCATCCGGCTACGTGTGCATCATGGGGCCGTCGGGGTGCGGCAAGACCACGCTCTTGCGCATCGTGGCGGGGCTCGAGCGCGCCGACGCGGGCACGGTGACGTTCGACGGCGCCGCGATCGATGCGCTGCCCGCCGAGCGCCGTCCGTTTCGCTTGCTCTTCCAGCACGGCGCCCTCTTTCCCCATCTCAGCGTCGCGGACAACGTCGGGTTCGCGCTGTCGCTCGCGGGCACGCGCGGCGATGCGCTGCGATCGCGCGTCGACGAGCTGCTCGTACTGTGCGGGCTGCCGCTCGCGATCGCCGATCGTGCGCCCGAGACGTTGTCGGGCGGCGAGCGCCAACGCGTCGCGCTCGCGCGTGCGCTCGCCGGAGATCCGCGCGTGCTCCTGCTCGACGAGCCGCTCACCGCGATCGATCGTCCGCAACGCGCGGGCCTGCGCGATCGCCTGCGCGCGCTGCAACGCGAGTCCGGGCGCTTGTTCGTGCACGTCACCCACGATCCCGAGGAAGCGCTCGCGCTCGCCGATCGCCTCGTGGTGATGCAGCTCGGCCGCGTGCTCGCCAGCGGCGCACCCGAGACGCTCTATCGTCGTCCGCCCGATGCGACCACGGCGCGGCTGCTCGGCGAGCTGACCGCGCTGCCCGGCGATCCCGAGCGCTCGCTCCGCCCCGAGCGCCTGCGTGTAGCGAATGGACACGTCAGAGCGGGCGGCACTTGCACGGAGCGCATCCTGCACGGCGACACGATCGAGCTCGTGCTCGCGATCGGCGAGCAGATCGTGCGGTTGCGCAGCCCCGATGCGCGTGCAAGTCTCGGCGACGACGTCGAGCTATGTTGGGACGACGACGACGTGCTGCCCTTCGCGGCGAGGTGACGCGCAGAGATGTGCTCGCGGGTCTGTCCGCGATCACGCTCGCGTACGGTTGCGGCAAGAACCGCGCGAAGCTCTCGCTGTACAACTGGGGCGACTACCTCGCACGCAGCGTGATCGACGGCTTCGCGAAGCGCGAGCAGGCCGCGGGTCACGACGTCGACGTGGTCGAGGACTTCTACCTCTCCGAGGCCGAGATGGCGGCGAAGCTGCGCGCGCAGACGCCCTACGACGTCGTCTTCCCCATCGACTATCTGTTGGATCAGCTCATCCGCGCGGGCTCGGTGCGCGAGCTGCAGCTCGCGTCGTTGCCGAACGCGCAGCACCTCGACCCGATGTTCCCACCGTTCATCGATTCGAAGACCGATCGCGTGTACGCGGTGCCCTATCTGTGGGGCACCACCGGCATCGGCTACGACAGCGAGAAGGTCGACGCGCCCACCAGCTGGCAGGCGCTCTTCGATCCCAAGTACTCCGGCCGCATCAGCGTGATCGACAGCAAGGGCGACGTGATGGATCAGGCACTGCTCGCCGCCGGCCTGTCGATCAACAGCAACGACAAGGAGCGCATCCGCGAGGAGGTGTGGCCGATGGTGCTCGCGCAGAAGGAGCTCCTGCGCGCGTACGACAGCAACCCTGCGCGTGCGTTGGTGAGCGGCGAGACCTGGCTCGCGCAGATCGACAGCGGCGATCTGCTGCGCGCGCAGGAACAGAAGCCGAGCCTGCGCTACGTGATCCCCGAAGAAGGCGCGGCGATCTGGACCGACTACATCGCGATCCCCACCGCGGCCGCGTCCGCCGAGATCGCGGTGCGCTTCGTCGACTACCTGCTCGAGCCGGAGATCGCGGCCACCAACGCGAACGAGCTGCACTTCGCGACGCCCAATCACACGGCGCTCGAGCGCGGCCTCATCGACGCGGCGAAGGACCCGCAGATCTATCCGTCCGACGAGCTCAAGCGCAAGCTGCAGCGCAGCGACAACTGGCTCGGCGGCACCGGCGAGCTGGTCGACGAGATCTGGCTCGACCTGCGCGGCGGCTGAGAGGCTGACAGCCGATCGCAAATCTCCCGCGCCGGCGCGATCGACACGCAACTTGAAAAGGGCGCTCTTTCTCCTCTGCCCGTTCGAGTTTGCTCGCCGGATAGATCGTGAGCATGTCGTCGCTCCTTTGTGAGCAACTACCTCCACCGCTGCGCGCGGAGGCCCCGCCAAGGCTGCGAGCGTAGCGAGCATCGCCGAAGGCGACTCGGCCTTGACGGGGCCGAGCACGCAGCTACCGTGCCCCACCTCGAAGCCGACCCTCTCCCCGCGACGCGCTACGCGCTACCGCTACCGTTGCGCGCAAGCGCTTCTCGCTGGGCGCCCACGCGATTCCCTGTCCGCCGTGGCAAAGCCACGTCGGGCTCGAGCATCGCTACTGCGTCAGCTTCGCTTCGGCTTTGCGGATGCGGCCGGGCGCTTCGGCGTGGCCGAGCTTCTGCGCCTCGCGGTATTGCTCGCGCGCTTCGGCGTAGCGGTAGGACTTGTAGAGCGCATCGCCCAGCAAGATGCGCATCGCAGCATCGCGCGGCGACAGCTTCACCGCGCGTGCGGCGTGGCGGATCGCGATCGCGTAGCGGCCGCGCTCGAACTCGACGCGGGCGATGCCGCCGTGGGCCGACGCGCTGCGATCGTCGAGTGCGAGCGCGCGCTCGAAGCTGCGTTGGGCTTTGTCGAGATCGCCGCGCTGCAACGCGCGCTTGCCTTCGGCGACCGCCGGGCCTGCGCCCTGGCGCGGACGATCCAGCTCCGGCGTCGGCGCGGGTGCGGCAACGGGAGCGGATGCGGATGCGGGCGCGGATGCGGAGGCCACGTCGGCGGCGGGCTCCACCGCGGGTGGCGGTGCCGCGGCATTGCGACGCGATCGCCGCTTCGCGGGGCGCTTCACCACCGTCTCGTCTCCGCTCAATCGATCGAGCTCCGCACCGATCGTCGCGCTCGGTGGACCGACCACATCGGCGAGCTCGGCGAGCCGTTCACCGCGACGCGTCGCATCTTCTTCGGCGAGCGCGAGCAACGGCGACGCGGCCGCGAGCTCGAGCTCGCTGAAGCTGTGCGCCTGCGCCTTGTCGCGCAGCGCGGCGATCTGCCCGACCGTCAGCGCCGCACGCTCGCGCGCGACTGCATGCTCGGGCTCGAACAGCAGCGCGCACGCGTAGTAGTCGATCGCGAACACGCGGCCACCATCGAGCGACCAGTAGCGATCGCCGAGCCGCACCAACGTCGACGCGAGCTCCTCGCGGAGCTGACGTGCACGCCGACCGGCCTCCATGCCCTCGATGCCCGGCAAGCTCTCGAGCTGCAGCACGAAATCGTAGGCGGTCGCATGGCCCGGCTCCTCGGGCGGCGGGTAGACGAAGTACGCCTGGGCGGCGGCGTGTCGCGCCGAATCGACGAGCTCGTCGACGCGCGCACGCGCTTCGGCCGACGGCCACGCGAGCGCGAGCGCGCCCGCGACGATCGCCGCACCGATCGCACCGAAGATCGCATAGCGGCGACGACGACCACGGTGATGGTGATCGCGCCACGCTGCGGGATCCGGCATGTTGGCGAGCAAGCGCTCGCGCTGCCCGGGCTCGACGTCGGGCAACGGCAGGTCGTCCCACGGCGTCATCAAGCCCATCGCGATCTGGGCCTCGCACAGCGCGGCCTCGAGCTCGGCGGCTGAGCCGTAGCGATCGCCAGGCTGCTTCGCGAGACAACGCATCACCACCGCTTCGAGCGGCGCGAGGTCGGGGCGATCGGGCGCGACCTCGGCGAAGCGCGGCGGCTCGGCCTCGAGGTGAGCGATGAGCACCTCGGCCTCCGAGCCTTCGAACGGCGGACGACCGAGCAGGATCTCGAACGCAGTGCAGCCGAGCGCGTAGAGATCGGCGCGCGCATCGTGGGAGATGCCGGCGACGAGCTCGGGTGCGAAGTAGCTGGGCGTGCCGGCCACGCGCGCGCGACTGCGACGCGTGTCGCCGACCATCGCGGACACGCCGAAGTCGAGCAAGCGCACCGCGTCTTTGCGATCGCGGCGCTGCGAGAGGAACACGTTCTCCGGCTTGATGTCGCGGTGCACGACGCCGGCCGCGTGCGCAGCCGCGAGGCCCTTGCAGATCTGCCGCAGGATGCCGAGCGCGCGCGAGGTCTCGAGCGGGCCCCAGGCGATCGCATTGTGCAGCGTCGAGCCCTGCAACAGCTCCATCGTGAAGAGCGCGCGACCATCGGCGAGCTCCGCGAAGTCGTAGATCTCGACGATGAACTCGGAGCGGATCGAGGCGACGATGCGCGCCTCGGCGCGGAACGCCTCGACGTGATGCGCACGTCGACACGCTTCACTGCGGAGGATCTTGAGTGCGACCTTGCGACCGAGGTCGATGTGCTCGGCCTCGTAGACGACGCCCATGCCGCCTTCGCCGAGCCAACCGAGGATGCGATAGCGCGTGCCGCTCAGCATGCCGCCGGGCACCAACGGCACCAGCGCGACGATCGGCTCGTTCGCCATGAGATCGTCGAAGCTCCGCGTCGGTGACTCGGTGGCCACCGCCGAGGGTCGACCCGCGAGCGCCATGAACGGCGTGCGGCGTCGTGCTCCGTTCGATTCCGGCATGTTCATCGGGCTTCATACGGTGTTCGAGTGCGCGCGCACTCGATCGGCCC
>DASZPU010000577.1:0-26600 GCA_035550195.1 Nannocystaceae bacterium | reverse complement strand
TGTGCTGCGGGCACGCCGAAGCACGCGAGCGCGACGAGAGTTGTGCCGAGGAATGTGCGGATGCGGGTGCGGGTCATGGCGCGCGACCAAAAGCACTTTGCACGCCGCATCCGATCGCGAGCGATCCCGCAGCGATCGACGATGAGGCCGGCCAGGGTGGCCCGAATTCGGGCCACGAGTGGCCCGGATCCTGGCCACCCCCGTCCAGCTGCGAGACTCGTCCGCATGTCGAGCCCGATCCCGCACAACTGGCAGCTCCCACAGGTCTTCCGCGATCGCATGGGTGCGCACGCGGGTCGGCAGCGCTGCATGGCCGCCGATGGACATCTGCTGATCGTGCTGCACGACGTGCCCGATCCCGGGCGACGACAACGGCGCGATGCGGTGCTCTTCTGGCGCGCGCCCGACGGCAAGTGGTCGTGCAGCGCGGGTGGGCCACCGACGATCGCGCCGCTGCAGCAACACGTGAAGGCGTTCCTCGACGCGGCGTCGCACCACGAAGTGTTGCTCGAGCAGGCGATCAGTGCCGACGACTGGTACGCGCTCGTGCACGCGACGATGCCGCTCGCGCGCGCGTCGGCCAACATGCTCGAGGCGCTGCAAGATGCACGCGAAGCGGTGAAGCTCGATCGCGATCTCATCACCGTTCGCGATCTCGCCGTCGACGCAGCGCGTGCGTTCGAGCTGATCCACGTCAACGCGAAGGAAGGCCTCGACTACACCACCGCGAAGCGTGCCGAAGAGCAGTCGAAGAACGCCGAGCACATGCTGGTGTCGGCGCATCGACTCAATCTGATCGCCGCAGTGTTCTTGCCGGTGACCGCGCTCGCGACCTTGTTCGGGATGAACCTGCGCAGCGGGCTCGAGGGGCTCGCGGATCCCTGGGCGTTCTGGGTGCTCATCGGCGTGGCGTTCCTGTGCGGGCTCGCCATCAAGTCGGCGTTGCCGCGCCCGCCGACCCCCACGGAGGCTGCGCGGCCCACGGCGGCCATCGCGAAGACCAAGAAGAAAGCGAAGTGAGCCCGCCGGCCCACGCGCGGCGGTCGCGGGCGTGTATGCTCTCGCGCCGGTGCCCCGCTTCGCCCTCGTCCTCGCGCTCGGCGTGCTCGCGCTCGCCGGCGGCTGCAAGAAGAAGATCGGCGATCCGTGCACACGCAGCACCGATTGCAGCATCCGTGGCGATCGCATCTGCGATCTCTCGCATCGCATCAACAGCCAGGGCATTCCGACGCCCGGCGGCAGCGGCGAGTGCACGATCGAATCGTGCGGCGCCGACAGCTGCCCGAAGGAAGCCGAGTGCGTGAAGGTCTACGGCAGCGACTTTCTCACCGTCGCCTGCGATCCGAACCGTGAAGATCGAGCGGCGATGGGCAGCGATCCCGATTGCCTCGACGGCATCTGTCCGCCGCGCGACGATTGCCGCTCCAACGAGGTGTGCTTGCCCGAGGGCCTGTGCGCGGACGAGATCACCGCGCGCACGAGCTGCCGCAAGCGCTGCAAGAAGGACAACGATTGTCGCGCGGGCTACGAGTGCGTGAGCACGGGCGCGCGCGGCATCTATCACGCACCCGATCTCGACCATCCCGGTCAGGTCGACGAGGTGCGCATCTGCACGCCACGGAGTCTCTGATCCGTGGACGCGCTCGACGAGATGCTGGCGGAGATCCAGCAGCTACTCGACGCGCAACAGCAAGTCGAAGAGCGGCGGCGCGAAGGCGAGAACAACTTCCGCTGCGTGCGCTGCACCGGCTGCAACGATTGTCGCTTCTGCATCGATTGCCGCGACTGCGACGACTGCACGTATTGCGAGAGCTGCACCGGGTGCAGCGGTTGCACGCAGTCGAAGGCGTGCCGCGATTGCAATCGCACGTCGCACAGCTTCGCGAGCCGAGCGTGTGACGGGTGCTCGTACGTCACGCTCTGCGTCGGCTGCGAAGACTGTGTGCACTGCTTCGGCTGCGTCGGCATCTCGGGCGCGGAGTTCTGCGTGCTCAACGAGAAGCTCAGCCGCAAGGACTACCAGGCCAAGGTCGCGGAGCTGCGGGCTGCGCTCGATCGGCGCATGGCCGAGGGCTGGTTGCCGCCGTGGCTCGAGGACGATCCGTCCGCGCTGGACGAGCTCGCGGACTTCGACGATCTCGACGGCATCGCAGCGCCGCCGCCCCGCGATCCGCTCGCGCACGCGCAGCTCCTCGCCGAGCCGACCCCGCCTCCGGCGATCGCGACACCGCCGATCATCGCACCGGTGATCGTGACGCCGCCCGTCGAGCCGACGCCGGCGCCGGCCGTCGACGATGCGCGTGGGCATGCGCCGCGCTCGGTCGTGCGTGCGGGCCGACCCACGCGACCCGCCGAGCCGACGCCGGAGCCGGTCGAGCCCACGAGCAGCTCGCGCCTGCTCGTCGCACGTCGTCCGCCGCGTTGAGCAGCACGCGCGCCCGTGGTAACGCCACGCGCATGGCGAATCTGGCGATCCTCGGCTGCGGCACGATGGGCGAAACGATCCTGGCGGGCTTGCTGCAAGGCGGTAGCTTCACGCCGGGGCAGATCGGCGCGACCGTGCGGCGCGCCGAGCCGGCCGAGCGCCTGCGCGAGCGCTACGGCATCGCGGTCGATCACGACAATCCGGCGGCCGCGGCGAAGGCCGACATCGTGCTGGTGTCGGTCAAGCCGCAGTTCATGGCCGAGCTGCTCGACGACGATCGCATGCGTGCGGCGACGCGCGGCAAGCTGGTGATCAGCATCGCGGCGGGCGTGCGGCTCGCGACGATCGGCGAGTGGTTGCCCGAAGCGGTGCTCGTGCGCGCGATGCCCAACACACCGTGCCTGGTCAGCCGCGGCATGACGGTGCTCGCCGCGGGTCCGCGCGCGGGCACCGAGCAGCTCGCGACCGCGCGCGGCATCTTCTCCACGGTGGGCCGCGTGGTCGAGCTCGAGGACAAGCACATGGACGCGGTGACGAGCTTGAACGGCAGCGGTCCTGCGTTCGCGTACGTGATGCTCGAAGCGCTCGCCGACGGTGGCGTGATGATGGGTCTGCGCCGCGACGTCGCGCTCGAGATCGCCGCGCAGGTGTTCCTCGGTGCGGCGTCGATGGTGCTCGACACGCGCATGCATCCCGCCGCGCTGAAAGACCAGGTGACGACGCCGGCGGGCTCGACGATCGCGGGCCTGCTGACGATGGAAGACGGGCGCATTCGGTCGGTGCTCGCGCGCACGATCCAAGAAGCGACCAAGGTCGCGGCGTCGCTCGGCGCTCCGACCCCCGGCCACTGAACGCGATCGCAGCCGCGCGCTTCGTCGAAGATTTGCGGCGCGAACGCGGCGCGCGGGATCCTGGATCGTCGTGATCCGCCTCTTCCGTTCGCTGATCGGGCTCGTGATGCTCGCTGCTGTGGTGTGGTGCTCGTTCCGCGTGCCGCTCGGACGCCACACGTTCGCCGAGCACGTCGATCGCATCGGCCAGACCGAGGAGGCGAAGGAGCTGCTCGACTCGACCCGCCACAGCCTGTCGCCGGTGTTCCGCGACGCGACCGACAGGATGCTGGGGGAGTACATCGAAGCCGGACCGGCTCCCACCGGGAGCCGTTCCGCCGTGCCCGTGCCCGTGCCCATGCCCGTGCCCGAGAGCACGCTCGCAAGAAGTGTATGCTCCGCGCGTGGCGGCGGTGTGGACGAGCGTTGCAGCGATCGCACTCGCCGCAGCGCTCTCCCAAGAGCCGACCGCGAGCGCTGAAGCGCCGACTGAAGAGCAGCCGCTGATCGCAGCCCCGACGCTCGAAGAAGCCGCGCCGCTCGATCGCAGCGCATCGACGATCCCGCAGCCGAAAGCCCGCGGCCGTGTGCGCGGCCGCGTGATGCGCTACGGCGAGCGCGAGCCCGTGCCCGGCGCACGCGTCATCCCGCGCACCGGCGGCGAAGCGGTCGTCGCCGACGACGCGGGCAACTTCCTCATCGAGCTCGGCCCCGGCGTGCACCGCTTCGTCATCCGCGCGCCCGGCTACGAAGATCTCGAGACCACCGTCCGGCTCGAGCGCAATCAAGAGCTCGAGTTCGAGTACCGCCTCTCGCCGCTCATCGAAGGCCAGCGCTATCGCACGGTGGTTCGTCAACGCCGCGAGGTCGCGATCTCGGCGACAACGCTGCGCGAAGCGGAGATCCGCGAGGTGCCCGGCTCGCGCGGCGATCCGTTGCGCGTGATCTCGTCGTTGCCCGGCGCCGTGCCGCTCGCCGGCTTCCTGCCCTACGTCGTCGTGCGCGGCGCGGCCCCGGGCAACACCGGCTACTACCTCGACGGCTCGCGCGTGCCGATCCTGTTCCACGTCGCGCTCGGACCGTCGGTGCTGCATCCCTACTTCATCGATGCGGTCGACTTCTATCCCGGTGGCGCGCCGGTGCGACTCGGTCGCTACGTCAGCGGCATCATCGAAGCACGCACGCGCGCGGCCCGTCGCGATCGCGTGCACGGTGACGTCGACATCCGCTTCACCGACGCCGGCGGTCTGCTCGAGATCCCCATCAACCGCAGCTATCTCAGCGGTTGCAAGGAGAAGCGCAAGCTGAAGTGCAAGCGCGGCCCCGGCAAGGGCGCGCTGACGCTCGCGGGTCGCTACAGCTACACCGGTGCATTGCTGACGCTCGTGCAATCGACCGCGGTGATCAAGTTCTGGGACTACCAGGCGCGCTTCGATCACGCGCTGAACGATCGTGCCGATCTCACGATGTTCGCGTTCGGCAGCTACGACAACGTCGGCCAGAAGCCCGAGAAGAACCCCGAGACCGGCGAAGTGGTGAAGCACGACCCGTTCGTGCGCTTCCAGTTCCATCGCATCGACACGCGCATTCGCCAACGTCTGCGCAACGAAGGCTCGGCGGTCTACGCGGTCGTGCTCGGCGTCGATCAAGCCGGGGTCACCAAGTTCAAGACCAACGAGTGGCGCATCGCTCCGCGCATCGACGTGCGCCTACCGCTGAACGATCGCGTCACGCTCGGCTTCGGCGTCGATCAGGAGTTCCAGATCTTCCGGCTCGCCACGCCGCTGAACGAGCTCGGCGATCTCAACCCCGAGGACATCGGCTTCCTCTTCAACGATCGCTTCGTGTCCGCGACCGCCGGTTACTTCGAGGTGCTCTACAAAAAGGGCGACTTCGAGATGCGCCCCGGCATCCGCGTCGATGCCTACGCGCAGGTCGGGTCGAGCCCGTATCTCCCGACGACCTCCGCGATCACGACTGCGGTCGGCGTCGATCCGCGCATCACGTTTCGCGAGCGTGTGCACCCGCGCGTCGTGCTGCGCCAAGCGCTGGGCCTCTACCACCAACCACCGAGCTTCCCGATCCCGGTGCCGGGGCTCGAGTCGTTCGGCTTCGAACGCGGGCTGCAACAGAACGCGCAGGGCTCGTTCGGCTACGAGCTCGAGCTCGTGCGCGATCGCCTGCAGCTGACGCAGGAGGCCTACCTCGGCTATCTCAGCAACCTGCAGGACTACGAGCTCTCGCAGGCGAGCGAGGATCAACCGGTCGAGGAGCTCGAGGACGTGATCACGCAGGTCACCGGGTGGGCGTACGGCCTCGAGACCATGTTGAAGCTCGACCCGGAGCTGCGCATGTTCGGCTGGGCCGCGTATACGCTCGCGCGCTCGACTCGCAACTACGAGGTGGGCGGCCACGCGCCGTCCAACTGGGATCAACGCCACATCCTCAACGTCGTGCTCGGGTATCGCATCAGCGACAAGTGGAATTTCGGCGGTCGCGTTCACTATCACACGGGGCGCCCGTGGACCGCACCCATCGACGATCAGAGCACGCTCGACGCGCTCTCGCAGAATCGCAACAATGCGCGCCTGCCTGCGTTCTTCCAGCTCGATCTGCGCGTCGAACGGAACTGGCGCTTCCCCAACTGGCAGCTCGATCTCTTCCTCGACGTGACCAACGCGACCTACTCGCGCGAGATCTTCCAGTGCACTGCGAACGACAACAGCATCATCGACGACGCGACGCCGCGCGCGAAGATGGCGTTCGCGGCCGCGGTCGATCCCAGCAAGGGCATCGCGAAGTGCACGCCGCAGGGCTTCCGCTACGTCGTGCCTTCGCTGGGCATGCGCGGCCGGTTCTAGTTTTGGTCGCGCCTCCGGCGCTCTTCCTGGTGCGGGCGGTCGTGCTCGCTCTCCGCCGCGGCGAAGCCACGTCGGGCTCGGGTGGCGTTGCGCGCTCTCGCGTGTTCGCTGGCCGCCGTGCTCGAGCGCTCGAGAGTTGCAGCGCGGACTCGATTGCGAAGACCGGGGGTGTGAAGCGAGAAGAAACCGTGCGCGAGGCCGGCGCGCCGAGCGGCTGGTGGTCGCGAGCGTTTGCCGTCGTCGTCGGCGTCGTGACCGTGGTGTTGGGCCTGCGATTGCGAGCGCTCGCGCGCGGCGATCGGCTGCCGGCGCTGGCGCATCCCAGCCTCGGCTGAATCGCGCGGGAACGCTTCGCGGGCGAGCGGCCACCACCCTCCGCATGCGTCATCACTTGCTGCCCGTGCTCGCTGCGGCGAGCGCCGTGCTCTCGCCTGCCGTCGCGCTGGCCGTGCGCCCACCGATCGTGCTCGCGGACGCGCGTATCGAAGCGATCGAGGACGCGACCGAGCTCGAGGCGCGGGGTGGGAAATCCGTGCGCGTGAAGGGCGAAGACACCGCGGTACGCATCGTGCCGCTCGCGCAAGGCGATCGCTCGCTGTCGTTCGGCGTGCGCCACGTCGACGACGGCGATCACCGCTTCGAGATCGGCTTCGGCGACAGCGTCGAGATCGCCTGCAACGAAGTCTCGATCAGCTGCAACGAGCACGCGGGCTCTGCCACGATCACGCCGAAGCTCGTCGACGCGCAGACCTACAGCATCCGCGTCGAGCACAACGGCAAGCTCGTCACCGACGAGCACGGCCGCGCGGGTGCGTTCACCATCGACGACTTCGAAGGCGGGCTCGAGCAGCGCAAGACCGAGACGCTCGTCGTCACGCTGGCCTACGGCGCCGTGCGAGCGGATGCGTGGACGCTCGTCGTCACCCACGAAGACTTCACGATCGCGATCACCCCGGACGTCGCGCAGAAGTTCGTGGGCCTTCCGACCGTCGGGCTGCGCACGAAAGGGCTCGGCCAGATCGATCTGACCGGCATCAAGACACGCGCGAAGAGCTAGAGCTGCGGCTGCAGCTCGGGGACCGACATGCGCGCGGGCAGCTCGAGGATCTTCGCGCCCGCGCCCGGTCCACGCGTGTGTCGCACGATCGTCGAGAACGCCTCGCCTCGCCAGCTGCGTAGCTGCGGGTCCGCGATGATCACGTCGATCGGAAAGCGACCGAGCACCGTGAGCGCGACCTCGACGTCGGTCGATGCCATCACGCGTGCGCCCGCGAGCCGTAGCAACGAGCGCAGGTGGTCGTTCTCCGCCGCATCACCGATCACCAGCACGCGCTGCCCCGCCAACGCGTCCAGCGAGTCGAGCCCGCCCTTTCCCATCGTCCCCATCTTGGTACATCCTTGGACGATCTCGCGGCGATGCAAGGACGCCGCGCACGAATTCATGGCGCAGCGTGACGATTTTCAACGTTCTACGAAGATCGTGTGAGCTGATCCACTCTCATTGCGGATCGTCGAACACGGGCGGCCGTTTGGACAATGTCGCCTGCACCGCCTCGAGCTGTGCCGGTGTGCCGAGCAGGCCGAGCTGCAGGTCCGTCTCGCGATGGAACGCGGCCGCGATGTCGAGCTCGGGGCCTTCGTTGCACAGCGCTTTCGCGGCTCGGATCGCCGTGGGCGACTGCGCGGCGATGGTCTTCGCGAGCGCCAATGCGTCCGCGATCGGGTCGTCGCAGCGCCGCGTCGCGAGGCCGATCGCCACCGCTTCGTCGGCCTCGACGATGCGCCCGGTGTAGACCAGCTCGCGCGCGACGTCGTCGCGGACGAGCCGCAAGAGCGTCTTCGTGGCGGTCATGTCGGGCACGAGGCCGTAGCGGATCTCCATCACGGAGAGCTTCGCGTCGGGGGCGACGAGCCGCAGATCGCAGGCGAGCGCGAGCTGACAACCGGCACCGAACGCAGCACCGCGGATCGCCGCGATGACCGGCACCGGCAGCTCGCGCCAGATCCAGCACGCACGCTGGGCGAGGTTCGCGGGGCTGTCCGCACCGCGATCGAGCAAGCGTCGCGACGCATCGGGCGACGCCATGAACGACACGAAGTCGAGCCCCGCGCAGAACGACGCGCCCGCGCCCGAGAGCACCACGGCTCGCACGCTGCGTTCGCGTGCGAGTCGGGTGCCCGCGAGGACGAGCGCATCGAACATCGGCAGATCGACGCCGTTGCGCTTGTCGGGACGGTTGAGCTGCACGTGTGCGACGTGCTCGACGATCTCGACTGCGACGCGATCGGTCATGCGTCGCAGTCTACTCACTCTAATGCGTGCTGCGGGTGGAGCCTCCGCCCACCGTGCGCTTCGCTCCCTGCGCGCGTGCACGCAGCTCGAGCTCGCGCAAGCGCCGGATGTCGGGTCGACCGTCGGAGGACAACGCCTGACGCACGTCGATCGGTCCGTCGCCCATGATCGGGTAGGGCCCGGCGCACGCGCCTTCGCAGGGCGTGGTCGCGAGGAAGTCCTCCATCACCGACTTGCGGTGCGGCAAGAAGCTCGAGCTGAGCGCGTCGCTGATCGCGAAGCACTGCTCGCCGTCTTCGCCGCACGATTCGGTGAAGAACTCCATCGTGTGGGTGAAGCCGGCGGAGAACGGCGCGTCGATGCCGTTGCCCAGATCGGCGCCGTTGCTCTGCTCGTGGCAACCGATGCATGCGCCCGCGAAGCGTGCACGCTCCGCGACGTCGATCGCGGTGAGCGGCGAGCCCAGCTCGGCGAGTCGCGTTTCGATCGCCGCTTCGAACGCACCCGTGCCGAGCACGAGCTGCTGTGCGAAGTCGTTGGTGGCGTCGTCGCGGCTCTCCGCGGTCTGGCACTGCGGTGCGATCGCGAAGTGCATCGCGTTGGGCTCGTCGGTCATCAGACCTTCCATCGCGTCGAGGAAGCTGTCGCGGCACTCGGCCCCGAGCGGGGTGTCGAGCGCGTCGTTCCAGTGATCGCCCGACGGCCCGTACGTCACCGGCACTTCCGATGCGTAGAGCAGCGACTTCTTGCCCGGCCGCGGATGCTCGACGAGCTTGAACTCGCGCAGCGTCCACGGGAATTGATCGAAGTTGTTGGTGCGCACCTGGCCGGTGCCGAACGCGTAGTGACGCGCGTCGACGAACGGACCGAAGCCGCCTTCCTCGAGCTTCGCGTCGCCGGTGAGGAACGCACGCTTGAGCCGCTTTCGCCGCTTGTCGACGTCGGTGATGCCGTCGAGCTGCGCCCAGAACTCGACCACGGGGCGGCACGCCGCGAGCCCACAACCCGGGTTCGGGTTGGGGATCTGCGCCTCGAAGATCATGAACATGCGACCCTGCGCATTGTTGGCGAACACGATGCGCTGCTGGCCGCAGTTCGCACCGTCTTCGGGTGCGAGATCGAAGCGGTTGCTGATCGAGATCGGGAACCACTGCGCCATGTTGTCGATCTGGTCGGCTTCGATGCGCGGGCACTCGAGCGGATAGCCGTGCAGCGCACCGAAGCCGGGCTCGCCGCCGTCCCCACCCTCTTCGCCGAAGCTCGTGCCGCCCTCGTCGAAGCTGCCGCCGTCGACTTCGCTGCCGCCGTCGGAGACGAAGCCGCCTTCGTCGAAGGAGCCGCCGTCGACCTCGCTGCCGCCGGTCGAGACGAAGCCGCCTTCCTCGAACGATCCGCCGATGGTCGGATCCGTGGTCACGTCGGAGACGATGAATCCGAAGCTCGTCGCCGTGGCGTCGCCGGTCTCCTCCGTGCCGCCACCGCCGAAGCACACGCCTTCGGTGTCGGGCATGCACGACTCGATCGTGCCGTCGACGAACGTGCACAGCTCCTCGGTGGAGAAGTTGCACACCGACGAGGGCGACGGCACGTCCTGGCCTTCGAGCTCGCACAGCTGGCCGTCGCCGCTGCACTGGAAGCAGAAGTTGAAGTCGCTCGTGCAGAAGAACTCGGCATCGCAGCCGAGCGGACCGCACTGCGCGGCTTCACACTCCGGATCGGGCTCGCACGACGACACCGTGCCCGCGTCGACATCGAACGAGCACGCGTCGAGGCCGTTGCACACCGTCTCCACCGGCTCGTCCGGCGCACCGCGATCGATGCGGCACTGATCGAGCTCCGCGGTGCACGTGATGCACAGCTCGAAGCTCGTGTCGCACAGCTCGACCGCGTCGCAGCCCAGCGGATCGCAGCCCGCGTCGTCGCACGCGTCGTCTTCGACGGGCGCGCAGTCGGTCACGTGGCGGCCGTCGAAGCTGCACAGCTGGAGGCCGTTCTCGGTGAAGCCGCACACCTCGCCCGCACCCATGCCCGGTCGCGGCTCGCACGCGCTGCCGTCGGCACTGCACGCGAAGCACTGCTCGTCGTGCGCCGCGCAGAAGAAGTTCGCATCGCATCCGAGCAACCCACAAGGGATGCTGTTCGGATCGGTGAGCGTCGGATCGGGCAGCTCGTCGTCGCAGTGTTGCCCGTCGAAGCGACCCTGCGCCGCGGTGGCGTAGGTGTCGATGATGCGTTGGTACGTCTCCTCCGGCGTCACCTTGTAGCCGGCGTTCTTCGCCGCGTGGTGCAGCACGGCCTCGAGCGTGAACGGCTCGAGCACGGCGACGTTGGTCTCGAAGATCGCACGCCGCGGATCGACGTCGATCGGCTCGCACGCGACACCAGGTGGTGGGTGATGACCGCCGGCACGCGCTTCGAGCTCGTCGTCGGGGGGACCGCTTCCTGCATCCCCCTCGCCGCCGCAGCCCACCATCGCCATCGCCAACCATGCACCCGCGAACTTCAGCTCACCGATCGATCTCGCCATCGTCCACCTCCCCGGCGCACACGCGCCCATGCCACAGCCACGGCTGACGCCCATGCGCCCGCCGACTCCTTCGGCTCCGACACGGCTATGCCCGGCTCGACGCGGATCCGTCAGACCGCGCCGCGAGTTGGGATGGAAATCGGTTGTACTGTCCGAACGATCAACGCGGGCTGCGTCGATGTGCGAGCTCGGCCGCAACGTAGCGACGGAAGCCCGCGGCTTCTTCGGGGGCCGCGCGATCGCCCATGCGATCGGTGGCGCCGGCGAGCTGATTGGCCGAGAGCACATCGTGCCAGCGCGGATCGTCGAGATCGAAGATCGCGAGCGCGGCCGGCTTCGCGGCGTCGTTGCGGCCGAGATGACACGGCGTGCAGTTCGCGAGCAGGTGCTCGCGGGCTTCGATGCGCAGTGCGATCAGCTCGGGCGTGGGCTCGGCCAGCTGCGACGGATCGACGACGGAGTGCTGGTGTTCGTGGGTGCGCGGCCACGCGAGCCCGAGCGCGAGCAAGATGGCCGCCGCCGCAGCCACCATCCCGCACCACCACGCCATCTTCACGTTGCGACGATCTTCCACCTGCGCCGCGACGACGCGCGCATGGATCGGCTCGACCGCGGCGCCTTCGTACTCGTCGTCGAGCGGCGGTGCATCGCGCTCCGCCTCCCAACGCGCGAGCACTTCGTCGGCGAAATCGGTGGATACTTCGCGATCGGCCCATTCGATCAGGGCCGCCCGCTCGTGGGCATGCAGCTCTCGCTCGATCACGGCTCTCCTCCCAGGGCCTCGCGCAGGCGGGCGCGGGCCCGTGACAGGCGGGATTTCACGGTGCCGAGGTCGACCCCCAGCGCATCGGCGATCTCGCCGTACTCGAATCCATGCAGCTCGCGCAGCATGAAGGCTGCGCGCAGCGGCGGTGACAACGATTGCACCGCGCTCTCGATCGCACGACCGACGATCGGCGCTTCGGTGGCAGGGTCACCGTCTTCGGCGGGCCATTGCTCGACCGCATCGATCGTGAGCATCGCACCCGGTCGACGACGCAGCTCGTTCAATGCGAGTCGCGTCGCGATCGTCAGCAACCACGTCGAGAACTTCGCACGACCATCGCAGGTGTAGCGCGGCAGGGCACGGAACGCGCGCAGGAAGGTTTCCTGCGCGAGGTCTTCCACCACCGTCGCGCGGCCCGATGGAAGCAACACGCCGCGCAGCTGCGCGAACACGGCGCGCTCGTACCGTCGCACCAACGTGCGGCAGGCCGAGCGATCGCCGGCCACCGCGGCCGCGACGAGCGCCGACTCGTCGGATGGCCAGGGTGCTGCATACGGCGAGGCCATCGGGTGGGCATGTCACCCCTCACGAAGGGCCTTTGTTCCCAGGCGATCGCGAAATGCGTCCCTGAACTGCGAAGACCGGGGGATCCCCCCGCATCGCGCGAGGTGTTGCGCGGCAGGGCCCCTGGCGCAGACTCACGATTCGGATGGATCCGCGGGCGCTTCGACTCCTGTCCGACGAGGATTCCGAGCTGCGAGCCATGCTCGTCGTGGCGCATCCCGACGACGAGACCCTCGGTGCGGGCGCCCTGCTGCAGCGGCTCCGCGGTGCGACGATCGTCCACGTCACCGATGGCGCCCCGCGGGACCCCGCGCTGTGGAACGCACCCGCCGACGATCGCGAGGCCTATGCCGCGGCCCGCCGCGTCGAGCTGGCCCACGCGCTGGCGCTCGTGGACCACATGCCGCAGCTGCGCACGCTCGGCGCAGTCGATCAAGAGGCCGTCGATCGGCTGGTCGTGCTCGCGCGCGACCTCGCCACGACGCTCGACGAGCTTC
The DNA here is from genome assembly GCA_035550195.1 of Nannocystaceae bacterium. Lineage (GTDB taxonomy): Bacteria > Myxococcota_A > Polyangia > Nannocystales > Nannocystaceae > Xiheibacterium. Next base: position 13,837 of record DASZPU010000577.1, on the reverse strand, counting down.
GACCCGACGTCGTGCTCACCCATCCCTACGAGGGCGGGCATCCCGATCACGACGCGGCGGCGGTCGTGGTGCAGGCCGCGATCGCACTGCGTGCGCGCGCGGGTGCGAAGCCACCGGCGCTGCTCGAGCTGGCCTACTACCACGCGCAGGGCGGCACGCCGGTGTACGGACGCTTCGTGCCCGATGCTGCGCGACCCGAGCACGCGGTCACGCTCGCGCCCGACGTGCGCGCGCGCAAGCAACGGATGCTCGAGTGCTTCACGACGCAACGCGACGTGCTCGACCTGTTCCCGACCGACGTCGAGCGCTACCGCGAAGGCAAGGTGCACGACTTCTCGGTGCCGCCGCACGCGGGCGTGCTGCACTACGAGCTGATGAAGTGGGCCAACGGTACGTCGTGGCGCGCACGCGTGCGTGCAGCGGCCGACGAGCTCGGGCTCACTTCGGAGCTCTAGTCATCCAGCGCTTGCGCTCGTCGTCGTCGAGCTTCTCGATCGCGTAGCGCAGCATCGTGCGCGGCATCGTGGCGGCGTGCGTGCGCAGGAAGCCACGCAGCGTCGCGAGGTCGACGTACTCGCCGATCTCGCGCAGCATCCAGCCCACCGCCTTGTGCATGAGATCGTGCTCGTCGGCGACGAGCCGCTCGGCGATGCGCAGTGCGTCGTCGGCATCGCCCTGCTTGATGAAGTGCTGCGTCGCGAGCATCGCGACACGGCGCGACCACAAGTGCTCGGAGGCGGCGAGGCGATCGAGCAGCTTGCGATCACGATCGACCAACCAGGCGCCGAGGATGTGCGGTGCGCTTCCGTCGACGAGATCCCAGCCGTTCACGAAGTCGAGTCGATCGAGGTAGAGCTTCACGATCTGCTCGCGCAGCTTCGGATCCTTCTTCGCGCGCCCGAAGCGATCGACGAGGATCACGAGCGCAGCTTGGCGTTCCTCGTGGACCTTCGACTGCAGCAGCGCATCGACGTCGGCGAGCGGCAGCTCGCGGTGCGCGCGGGCCACCTTGCGCACCTCGGGCACCGGCACGCCGATGAACACGTCACCCTCGCCGTACTCGCCCTTGCCGGTCTTGAAGTAACGCGCCGAGACGGCCGCGCGCTCGGCCGAGGCGACTTTGCGCAGATCCGCGCGGACCGCCGCGATCGTGCTGGCCATGCAATCGATTCTACCGCGCGAGTTCTCTATCATGGGCGCATGCGTCGACTCGTCCTGCTCGTCACCTTCCTCGCCTCCACCACCGTCGGTGTCGCGACGCCGGCCTGCAACGAGGGCGAGCTCGACTGCCGTCAGCTCTGCAGCGAGGGCCAGGACAAGAACTGCACGACGGTCACGGGCGACTGTGGCGACTTCTGCGAGGCGCTCACGAACGTGCAGGACGACGCGGGCTGCTCGGACGAGCGCGAGGCCTACTCCGACTGTCTCAACGACGAGGGCGTGTGCAGCAGCTCGTGCGACGGCGACGAGTCGGCGCTCACGCAGTGCCTCACGGCGTACTGCCTGAACCACAGCACCGAGCCCGACTGCATGACGCTCATCAACTCGTTCTGAGCGTCACGGCCGCATCACCATCGGTGCGAGCTTCTCGGTCAGCGAGCGCACGTCGGCGTCGCTCGCATTCGCCTGCAGGAGCACCTGTGCGCCTGCGGACACGATGCGAATGCTGTCGAGCACGTTCTGCGGCATGCCCATGCCGGCGATCGCAGTCTTCATCGAGTCGAGCTGGTGTTGCAGCTCGCCGGCACGCTTCGTCGCTTCGGCCGGGTCGCTGAACGTGAACGACATCGCGAAGGTGAGCCCGCCGGCGACGTCGATCGTCGCGACCACGTCGCGGGCGCCGTCGAACGGGCTGCCCGTGGTCGCACCGCTCGGGATCGCAGCCGCGACCCACGCGGGCTTGCGCGCATCGACGCGACCGATCGCCGATGCGAGCGCACCGACTTGTGCCGAGCTGCCGCCACCGGTCAGTCGATCGCGCACCGCACTGCTCCAACCCGTGCTCGCCACGACGAGCGTGCACGGATCGGTGGCGATCGCGATGCCACCGCCGTCGAGCGCGAGCTCGTTCGCCGACGCGCCCCCCTTCCACGGGCTCTTGCCGTCCTTGCGCTCGATCGCCGCGCGCACGCACTCGAGGCGTTCGGGACGACCGATGCCATCGGCGCGCATGACCACCACCGTGTTCGAGCCCGACAGCTCGGAGGCGAAGGTGAGGCCGCGCCACGAGCTCACGCCGAGCTCGCAGCCCTGCCCGATCTCGACGAGCGTCTTGACGTCACCGGTCTCGACCAGCGGGCGCAGCTGCGCCCACGTGCTACTGCCGAGCAACGACGTCGCGTCGACGCCCGCGACCATCGTCGCGGCCGCAGGCACGAGCGCCATGTTCGCGAAATGATCGGCGCGACAACTCGAGCTCGGACTTGCATCGGCCCACGCGGGCGGTGTGCCGCCACCGTCGGGAACGATCGGTGCTTGCGCGGCGTTCGTCGTCGGTGCGATCGGATCGTGCGTGCGCTCGATCGGTTTCGGTGCGCACGCGACTACGAGCAGGACGCCGACGAGAACGCGGGGGGCCACCATCTCGGCGTAGCACGCCCCGCGAGGCGAAGCACGACGCTTGGCTCACGCGACCAGTGGCTGGCGCGGCGGCTGCCTCGGGGCGCCGAGTGCCTCTTCGAGCGCACGGTCGCGAACCACTCGACGGCGCAGGACCACCGGCGACGCGAGCACGCGCAGCACCATCGAGGTACGACCACAGGTCGCGACCTCGACGGGAAGGTCGACCCGCAGCTCGCCGCTGCCGGTCACGATGCGCAGCACGAGCAGTGAACGCATCGCGAAGGCGAACGGTGTGGGACCGGTCTGGCTCACCAACAACATCGTTTGCGTCGCGCCGTTGAGCACCACCGGCGCCTCGATGCCGGCACAGCAGACCGAGAAGCTCGCGTCGCCGGTCGGCTTGTAGCCGGGTGCGATGCGCGACAGCAGCTCTTCGATCACCGGACTCACTGCCGCGTTACATGGCGCCACGGATCGATGCCTTCGCAGGAATCGACGTGGGTCTCGCCACCGGTCGGCGTCGGTGGCGATCGCCGACGGGCGCGCGCGGCGACACTCGACCGACCGGATCGAGCGGCGCGCACGTCGACACACCCGCGCCCGCGCCTGCGAGCGTGTCGCTCGCGCTGCGGTTCACGACTTCTTTCGCGGGGGCGCTTCGACGACGCGGAACGTGATGCGTACCTTGCCCGCGCCCAGCGAGCGGCGCGCGTGCATGGCGAGCCGCTGGCCGGTCGTGCTCTCGTGCGCGCTGCGAAATGCGGCGATCGTCGCGTCGAGCTCGCGATCGCTCGCGAAGACGAAGTCGCGATCGATCAGCTCGGGCTGCTGTTTCTTGGGCACACTCGGTACACTAGCCCTTCGCGGCCAGACTGGTAGACTCTCGTCATGCGCTGGATGGTTGGAGTTGGATGGGTGTGTGCATTGGGCTTGGCGTCGGGCTCTGCCTGGGCCGGAGACACGTCGTCGTCGAGCGACGACGGATCGAGCTCGTCGGCGGACGGCGGCTCGTCGAGCACCGCACCGGGCACCGGGGGCATCACGTTCGGCGACGAGGACTGCGGCGGTGAGTGCTCGGGCGAAGGTGGCGTCATGATCGTCGCACCGGCGACCACCGACGTGACCTCGCCGTTCACCGTCACCGCGACGCCGCTCACCGGGTGCAGCTGCGACGACTGCGGCTGCTTCAACGACGAGCCCAGCGGCCTCACCGTGTGGCTCGACGGCGTCGACGTCGGCGGCTGCCAAGGTTCGGGCTCGTGCTCGATCGAGGTCGAAGCGACGGCCGGCACCCACGAGCTGCAGGTGCTCGCGAACTACTCGTTCCACTCGGAGGGCGAGACGCTCACGATCGCTGTGACCGGCGCCCCGCCGGGCGACGAGGGCACCACCACCGACGACGCGCAGACGGGCGCGAACGCAGACGGCGAGAAGTCGGGCTGCGGCTGCAGCACGAGCCCGACGCACGCGTCCGGTGGCTTGCTCCTCATGTTGCTCGCGGCGCTGCGATCTCGCCGCGGACAACGAGGCCAAGGCGGCCACTGCGGCGTGTAAGCGCGCCTTCGTGGCGGGCGTTCGAGCCGCATGGGCCTGACCCGTCGCCAGCTTCCGATCGCATCGCCGTGTCAGGAGTTCGTGGGGCGACGTGCGACCGCGACGGAGCCCGCCTACTGCACGCGTTGCGAGAAGAACGTGCACGATCTGTCGCGGCTCACCGAGCCGGAAGTGATCACGCTGCTCGCGAGGAACATCGGCAAGCGCGTGTGCGTGTCGTACCGAACCGGCGCCGACGGATCGATCGCGATGCGGCCGACGCCGTCGCGTTTCGCTCCCGCTGCGCTCGCGGTGTCGCTCGCGGGTTGTGCGGGTCACATGAGCGAGGTCGATCGCACCGCGTCCGCGGATTGCGTCGATGAATCCGGCTACGACACTGCATGTCCGCCGAAACCGCGGCTCGCCGACGCGGTGATCCCCGATGCGAACGATGCGAATGCGGTCGAGCCCGACGCGATCGACCCGGGTACGACGCCCGCGATCGACACGAGCGATCGCGATGTCGTCGGCGAGATGGTGCCGCCGGCCGACGGTGCAGATCCGTCGCCGCTGTATCCCGACGTCGACGTCGCCGATGCGGCGGGCGGCCTCTTCGTCAGCGGCGACACGGAGCGCGGCGAGATCGCGTACCAAGATCGGACGGCCGGCTCGGTGATGCTCGATCCGAAGCTCGAGCGACGCATCGCCCGCGAAGCGAAGCGGCTCGAGCGACGCGAAGCGCGGGCCGAAGCGCGCGCGCAGAAGCGGCTCGCACGTCGTTGATCCGCTGATTTCGTGCGCGTGCACGATGTCTGCTAAGCTGGTCGAATGCGAAGCTCTGCGGCTTTGCTCGTGCTCGTCGCGGCCTGTCGCGCAAAGACGCCTGTGGCCCCGCAGACACGAGCCGTCGCGCCTCCGCCCGCGATCGCGGTCGCGACGACGACGGCCGAAGCCGAGGAGCAGGGCGAGACGGCGGCGCAACGCGAAGCTCGGCTCGAGCGCGAAGACTACGCGCGGGCGCTCGACACCGCGACGACCGCCGCGCAGACGTGTCGCGCCGATCCGACCGCGGTCGACGTCGATGCGTTGCTCGACGCATACGAGATCCTCGCCCCCTACGAGCAGAGCCCCGCGCGCGATGCTGCGATCCAAGCGCTCGAGCAGTGCCGCAAGCTCGCGGTCGGTCACGTGCAGGCGGTGTTGCCGAGCGACGGCTGGAAAAGCGGAGATCCGTCCGCGAAGGTGCGCCGCGCGGTCGACGACAAACAGAAGCGCACCACCAAGCCGCTGCGCTTCGTCGTGCGCGGCAAGCACGTGACGGTCGAAGAGAAGCGCAACCCCGAGCGCGCGTCGAAGAACCCGAAGACGCTGCAAGGCCACTGTGCGATGAGCGACGCGCCGACGATCGACGCCGGCGACATCGCGAGCGCCGAAGCCGGCGAAGGCGCGTGCTCGGGCGCGTTCAAGTTCTCCGAGCAGGGCGACTACGTGGTGCAGCGCGTCGGCCTCACGCAGCCGTTCTTGGTCGAGTCGACCGAGAAGCGCAAGACGCCGCCGCAGTAGCTCAATCGGGCGCGTCGCCGAGCTGGCGCGCGAAGTCGAGGTTCATGCGCAACAGCTCGAGCATGGGCACGGCGCGGCGCGACGCATCTTCGAGTGGTTTCGATTCGGCGGTGAAGAGCGGCGGGTGCACGTGGATGCCGGCGCCGTCGGGCAATCGTGCGACTTCTGCTTCCCAGCCGTCCCAGCGCAGGTCGGCATAGAATTGCTCGACGTTCGCGCTCATGCAGAAGTGTGCCCATTCCGAATAGCCCTTTTCGCAGTCGAGCCAATCGAGCGTATCGGGTGCGAAATAATGCACATTGCCGGGATTGCCGAGTGGGCCGCCGTCGAGCGCGAAGAATCCACCCATCACGTCGACCCCCACGACGAGCAGCTCGGGCATCGCATCGCGATCGGGCCAGAAGCCGAGCGCGCGCGTGAGCGCGGCGATCGACCACGGTGCGCGCGGATGGCCGCTGCCGAGCACGATCAACCAACCGCCGTCGATGCGCAGCCCGCCGCTCTCGTGGGTGATCGCGCCCATCGGCGAGCGCGTGGTCACCTGCAGATCGACGAGCGCGTCGTCGCGATCCTGCGACGCGGGCAGCACTTCGACGGCGAGCTCGGCTTCGGCGATCCAGCCCTTCACGAGCGGCCATGCCGGGTCGGCCTGGTCGACGAGTTGTGCGATCGTGCGGCGCATGGGCAACGACGCTAGCACGCCGGTTCACGCCGGTTCACGCGACGCGCGTGTCATTCCGAAACGCCGTGCGACGACGATGTCTTGCTCGTCGTCGCATGCTTGCGGATGATGCGTCTGCGTTCATTCGCGCTGGAGGTCTCATGTCGACTCGAGGATCACTACGGCTCGCATGCTCGCTCGCACTCGGGTCGCTGCTCGGCCTCGCGATGTCGTGCAAGGGGTCGAAGTCACCGGACGGCTGGTACGACGCCTGCTGTGCGACGTGCAGCGAGGGCCACTGCCTCGAGTGCAACCCCTCGAAGGGCGACTGCGAAGAGCGAGACCTGAAGCAGGCCGAGTGCATCCAGCACGACGCCGGCCTGATGTGTCGCGAGAAGGTCGGCTGATCAGCTGCAGTCGACCGCCATCGTCGCGGGTACGCAGACCACCATCGGTGCGTTCGCGCCGTGGTGGAAGACGATGGTGACGTTGGTCTCGGTGTGCACGAGCTCCGCGTCGACGCCGAGCGCGTCCCACCAATAGTGCTCGTCGTGGTAGTCGGCGGGCGTCGCGATCTCGAGCGCCGCGGTGCCGACGGTGATCATGTCGGTCGCGACGTCGAGCACGACGCTCGCGACTGCGGCGGCCGGCTCACCGTTGCACGTGCCGGCTTCGTGCAGCTCGACGATCACCGCAGGTCGTCCCATCGCATCCGTACCGATCTGCGGTGTGTGCAGCTCGTCGGTGGTGAGCGGACCACCGGCGATGCCACACGGACCACCATCGGGGATCGACGAGTCGTCGCTGCTGCTCTCGTCGGATTGCTCGCCGTCGTCTCCACACGCGACGAAGAGCATCGTCGCGATCATCCACCATCTCGTCATCGTTACCTCCAAGCTACGTGACCAGCGTGCTCGATCGTACCACATCCACCTGCTGCGCGCGGGGCTGCGGGGAAATTCGTGCGACGTCGCTTTCGCGAAAACCTCGGGAATCGCAGGTGTCGATCGTCGTCGGGCGACTAAGATCGTGCACCGGAGGTGTCCATGCCGCGCAGTCATGTTGCATGCGGAGCGCTCGCGCTCGCGTTGATGGTCGGTTGCGATGCGAAGGACACGGCGCCCGTCGAAGCCGCGGGCAAGGGCGAAGTGAAGGCGGCGGCGCTCGCCGACGCGTCGAGCAAGGCGAAGACCGAAGTTGTCGTCGACGCGAAGGCGGATGCGAAGGCCGACGTGAAGGCGGATGCGGACGTCGATGCGAAGGTCGATGCGCTCGCCGAGATCGCGCCGCGCATCGGTGGCACGATCGTGGTGGTCGCCGACTGGCGCGTCGAGATCCTCGCGTACGTGAACGGTCGCATCGAAGCGCTGGTGATGGACGCGAAGGGCGAGCTCGCGGCGGATCCCAGCAAGCTCGCATTGGCGTGCAAGCTCGCGGCGAAAGGCGACGCACGTGCAGACGTCGAGCTGAAGTGGGACGCCGAGCTCGCGCGTTTCGTCGGTCAGGCGGCGGCGGGCGTGGAGCTCGTGCCCGGTGCGATCGAGGTCGAGCTCGCGCTCGACGGCAAGGCGAGCACGGGTGCGCTCGCCGAGCTCGCGCTCGCGGCCGAAGCGAGCCATGGCGGACAGATCTTCGTGGCGGGCGACTACTCGATCGAGCTCGTCGCGGACGCGGGCGTCGTGCATGCATATGCGTTCGACGCGAGCGGCAAAGCGCACGCGGCCGGTGATCTCGATCTCGACGTCGACATCGGCGGCGGCAGCAAGCTCGAGCTCGTGTGGGATCCGCCGAGCGCGAGCTACACCGCTGCGCTCGCCGCGGATCTCGAGCTGACTGCGAAGCCGGTGATCGTGCAGGTGAAGGTCGGCGCGGACGTTGCGATCGCAGCGGTGCAATCGTTCAGCGCGAAGGCCAAGGTCGCGTCCGCGAGCGAGCTCGACGCGGCCGGCAAGCTCGACGCGCACGCAGAGGCCCACGCACCGAAGATCTCCGCCAAGGGCAGCGGGGGCGCGCACGCGGGCGCATCGGCGAAGAGCGGCGTGAAAGTGGAGACGAAGAAGAGCGCCAGCGCGAGCGCAAAAGGTGGCGCGAAGGCGAGTGGCGGGATCAAGATCGGCGGCAGCGCGAAGGGTGGGATCAAGATCGGCGGCTGATCACTCGGCTCACGATCGAACGCGGCCGGCGGACCGCTGCGATCGCCGAAGCGGCTTCACCTCGTCGACCAACCGCTCGGTATCGACGGTCTCGTTCGAGTGCGCGAAGCGATACCTGACGCGGATCACCTCGCGGCCATCGCCGCCAAGCGGCCCGCGGTGCTCGATCACGGTCGCCACGATACTGCCCACCGCAAGCGGAATGCGAACGCGCGAACCGATCGCCGGGAGGGCCGGCGGCGTGGTGCTGCTGCGTCGCTTCGTCATCGCGATCGCCACTCTATCACCACGGACGAGCACCAACGACATCAGAGGCGGTGGGACCAGTGTCATCTGATCGAGCGCGCGTGCACCCCTCGTCTTCCACGTGTGCAGTGCAACCGAGGACATTCGAGCGAACCTTCGCCGGCTCGTCGCGATCACGTTGCGAGCGACGTGCCATGGCGTGGAGCGAGGAGCTGAGCGTCGTTGAACGAGGAGGGTGGCCAGAGTGGCCCGAATCCTGGCCGGCGCTGGCCCGCTGACGGGCCACCCGTTGGCCAGCCAAGCGGCCGAATCCTCCTTCGAGTTGCGCTCGGGCTCGCCAACGCAGTTGGCCCTCCCTGCGGTTGCGTGGTGTCGAACGCTGCGATCTCGTTCGCGCGCGGCGATGGCCAGCGTCTTGCTCGTCATTGCGACGATTTGATCCGGATGATCCTGCGCTCATGCCTCGTCGCCGCCGCGCTCTGCGTCCTCGGTTGCGAACAGAACGTGCACGACGACCTCGGTGAGCCGCACACCTTCGCCGAGGTGACGCGAACGATCTTCGGGCCCTACCAGACGAAGAAGCTCGACGTGTTGCTCGTGGTCGACGACTCCGCCGAGATGGCCGGCTTCCAGGCGAACATCGCAGCGAACCTGCCGGCGTTCATCGCGGTGCTCGAGCATCCCGAGGTCGCAGTCGACTATCGCTTCGGTGTGACGACGACGAGCGTCGAGCACCCGGTGTGTGCGGATGTCGTCGACGCGGGTGCGCTGCGATTGTCGAGCTGCCGCGAGCGGCTCGGCGATTTCGCGGACGGCACCGAGTGCATGGACACGTGCACGTTCGATGCGATCCGCACGGTGCCGACCACGACTGCCGAGGATCCGATGCCACGCCCACGGCCGTGGATCGAGTCGCGCGGCGGTGTGTCGAATCTGGAGGCGATCGCTGGAATCGTGCCGAGCACGATCGAAGCGCTGCAATGTACTGGCCTGCAGGGCGTCGCGGGCTGCGAGTTCCCTTCGCCGCTCGAGGCGATGCACCGCGCGCTGCTGCGCATGCAAGACATGAACGATCCGCAGTATGGATTCCTGCGCGACGATGCAGCGTTGCTCGCATTGATCCTGACGAACGGCAACGATTGCTCACTCGCACCGGATCGCGACGCGCTCTTCGTGCCGGCGTCGGCGGGCGGCAATCCGGTGTTCTGGTCGGATCCCCGAGCCGACGCACCGACCCGCGCGGCGTGCTGGAACGCGGGTGTGGAATGCACCGGCGGGCCGGAGTACGACGAATGTCATTCGGCGAATCATGCCGGCACGGGACAGCCGGACGTAGCGGACGAAGACGCGGTGTTGCAACCGATCTCGCGCTACGTCGCACTGCTGGAGGGCATCGAGGCGAGCAAGCAGGCGATCGATCCGGGGTTGCAGGTGATCGTCGAGCTGATCGCGGGTGTGCCCGGGGGATACGAGGACGGGCAGTCGGAGATCGCGTATGCGGACGCGACGGATCCGGCCGAGCAGATCGAATGGGGGATCGGTGCGGGGTGCGTCCGCAATGCTGCGGAGCCGCCCGCGACGGCACGACCGCCGGTGCGCGAACTGGCGGTCGCGGAGGCGACGCAGGTCGGGGACACGCGCGGTGCGGTGTCGATCTGCGCGGACGATTACTCGCCTGCGCTCGGTGCGATCGCGAGCACGATCCGCGACCAGATCAAACCCGCATGCATGCCGACGTGCGTCGCCGATGCGGACCCGGACACCGCGGAGCTCGAGCCGACGTGTCACGTCGATTGGTCGGCGTCGAGTTCGTTTGGGGTCGCCGAGCGCGGTGTCGTGCGTGCGTGCAACCCGGACGAGACGGTACCGGAGGGCGAGGACGTGTGCGCGGTGACGCTGGTGGGCGAGAACGTGTCGGACTACTGCAGCGACAGCGGGTGGAACCTCGAGTTCCGGTTCGTGCAGCGCGATGGCTGGCGGTGGCCGGAGGGGACGATCGTGACTGCGACTTGCTTGGTGTCGCTCGAGGGTGAGAGCGAGTGTTCGCAGTCGGAGTGACGGGACCTGGAAGGGTTGTCGAACGCGCGTGATCTTCCTCGAGTCCGGTCGGATTGACGTCGGATCCTCGCGGTGATCTAACGCGAGGATGGCCCGTTCTGCTGCAACGATTGCATCCGAGAAGAAGCCAGGCATCTCGGTGCGGCTCTCGGTCGACGATCTCGCGCTGCTGTGCGACGCGATCGACAGCCACATCTATCACGAGCTGAGCGACGACGAGCACCGCAGGAGCGGATACGTCGAGCCGCCGGGTGCGTTCGACGCGGGCGCGGCGGAGTCGATCACCGAAGCCGACGGATTGCTGCGCCGCCTCGACGCGCTGCTCTCGGCGGAGCGTGCACGGATGGCGAGACGCGACGCGACGAAGTGAACGGGCGAGCGATCGTTTTGCGGCCGACGGATCGACGGCGGAGCAGCCCGGCCTGTTCGAGGTCGCCCGGATCTCCGGCGGATCAGTCGCCGATGTAGCCTCGCGAGCGGTCTACCCACGACTGCTGCATCACGCTCCGTCCGATGGGCCAAAATCCGCTTCAGCGTCAGCTTGGGCTCGCACAGCGCGTGCCCGAGGTATCGCTTCGGCGAAAACTCCACTGGTCCTGGCGAGGAGCGCTGAGCTGATGACAGCCAGCCCAGGGCCCTGTATCGTGGTCACCATGGCGCGACGACCCGGGAGCGCGGAGCTCGATACGATCGTTCGCAGTTTGGCATTCGCGCGTGTCGCTGACTTGGCTCAGCGGTACGATGGTACCATCCCCCGGGATGAGCTGATCCGGCAATTCCCAACCCCGGGTGGGAGCATACCTCTCATGGTGCAGCAGGGTATATACAAGCCGCGATTTCTCGAAGCTGCATTGTCGTTCTATACTGCACCTCCAGTCCCCGGAAAGGATCCTCCCTACAAGGACGAAATTACACACGAAGGATACTTGCGCTACAAGTATCAAGGAAGCAATCCCAAAGACTACGACAATGTAGGAATGCGGATTGCCATGGAACGCGGGTTGCCGCTCATATATTTCTATGGCCTTCGACAAAACTGGTTCGAGGCTGTGTGGCCGGTATTCATTATCGCAGATAATGCAAAGGCCCTTTCATTCACTGTTGTTGCAGATGATCCCGCCGCGCGACTCAAGCCGCACTCCCGAGAGGACGCCCTTAGGCGCGAGTATGTCACACGTTTGGTGCTTCAGCGCTTGCACCAGCGCGCATTTCGAGAGCGTGTGCTCCACGCATATCGAGGGCATTGCGCGATGTGCAACCTCGGCCACGATCGATTGCTCGAAGCCGCGCACATCATTGGAGACAAAGATCCTATGGGAGTTCCAGAGGTGCCCAATGGACTCGCGCTTTGCAAGCTACACCATGCTGCATTTGACACTCATATTATTGGAGTAACTCCAGATTCTAGGATTGAGCTTCGCAAAGAGATCCTCGACGAGATCGATGGGCCGATGTTGAAGCATGGACTTCAGGCGCTTCACAAACAGCGCCTCAACACGCCACGAAAGCGCAGCGACGATCCGCGTCCAGAATATCTGGAGGCACGCTATGCAGTATTCAGACGAGCGGGCTAGCTTAGATTCCAGAGTACTCGATGCCATTCCGGAAGGCGGAGCATGTTACGCAGGTCCGGCGCGCTGGGGTGTCACCCACCTGGAACGAGCGCCCACCGTACTCCGGCGAGCCAAACTGCAGATGATCTAAGGAACGTCGCCCAAGGTTAGCGCGGGGGACAAGGCGCCGCTCCACAAGCAGCCTTGCGCCGTCCAGCATGTTTCACGTGGACCGCCCCACCCCGCCATCCGCGTGGTTGTGGCGCGAAGCCTCACGCGTAAGGAGTCACCGTAGGTTGTAGCGCCGTTGCGCGATACGTTGCGGTGAATCATCTAGACGCTGCAGATCCCGAGCACCTCGAAGCACTCCGACGGCGCCTCCCCCTCCCCAAACCACGGCACGCAGCTCTGCCCTTCGAGACACGCCGTATCGTCCCCCAGCGTGCAGAACGAAGTGCAGCACCCCCCGTTCGCATCGCAATCCTCGAACGCGGCATTCGTCGCGCAGAATCCCCCGAAGTCGCACGAGTTCGGCGAGCCTCCGCACGCGTCCCCCGGTGCACCGCCCGCGCCTGACGCATCGTTCGCGCAGAAGAACGGAGTCTGTCCGAACAGCGAGATGCAGATCTCGCCGTCGTCGCAGCTCGTCTCGTCCAGCGGATCGCACCACGCCTGGCAGAACCCACCCAGCCCGCCGGAGAAGGGGGCGCACCACGTGTTCGGCGTTTCGCAGACCGGGGTCGCGAGCGAGCAGCCGCACATCTCCGTGCACACGCCCTCGAGACACGTCAGCCCTGCGTCGCAATCGTCGTCGTAGTCCGGTCCGTATTCGCAGTCTTCGCCGACTTGCTTCGGATCATCCGCGAGCGTCGTGCACGTCGTCGAGTCCGGCCAGCCCATCGCGCCGGTCACGAGGATGCACTTCTGGCCTGCGCCGCAATCCTGCGTGAACGTGCTGCAAGGCATCGTGCCCACGTCGGGCGTATCGCACGACGCGACCTCGATCGCGCATGCATCCGCACCGGTCGACGACGACGAGCTCGATCCGTCGTCGGACGACGAGCTCTCGCTGCTACCGCTGTCGCTCCAGCTCGACGAAGTGCCTTCGCCTTCGCTTTCGCTGGACGAGCTCGACGAGCTTTCGCTGTACGAGCTCGACGAGCTTTCGCCGGACGAGCTCGACGACGACGACCCGCTCGCATCCGTCGACGAGCCATCGTCCGCTGCGCACGCGCCGAGCACCACGATCACGACCCCAGACCAACATCGTATCGACCAACCCACGCGGCATCAGTAACCGCCCGAGCGCATTGGTTCGGTCGACGCCGCGAATCATCGCATGCCGTCGGGTGCGAGCTCGACGGCGTGCAGCGCAGGTCCCTCGCAGGCTTGCGCGGCGCCGCTCAGGACTCGAAGACCGCGTCCACGCGCGTGGCTGCGATCAACCGTACGAGCCATCGCTCCAACGCCGCCGACTCCGCCGTACGAACGCGGTCGACGACGCTCTG
>DASZPU010000576.1:0-7886 GCA_035550195.1 Nannocystaceae bacterium | reverse complement strand
AACTGGGAGCTCAGCACCGCGCGCGCGGTGGTGATGGTCGACACGCTGATCGAAAACGGCTACCCGGCCAACCAGCTCGGCGCGGCCGGCTTCGGCGAGTTCGATCCCGTCTCCGACAACAGCAGCCCCGAGGGCAAGGCGCAGAACCGCCGCATCGAGATCGTGCTCATGCCGCTGCTCGGGGACATCCCGGGCATGCAAGAGATGCTCAAGAAGAAGAGCTGACGCTCGCCGGCGCGCCGCTACCGTACGACGGTGAGGTGCAGCGGCGAGCCGTAGAGCTCGAGCCGCACCCGCACGTTCGCCTGCCCGGCGACGTGCCAGCGATCGCCCGGCGTCGACGGCTGCACCTGCAGCATCGGCGTCGACTCGATCGCGCGCGTGTCGATCGACTCGCCGTCGTAGTCGCGCATGTGGAAGAGCGCGGCGTACGGCGCGTTCGCGATCGAGCCGTGGATGATGAGCTGCACGTCGACGATGCCGCGCGCGCTCGCGCGGCGCAGCACCTCGGTGACGCGCTGGCGATTGCTGCGCAGGTACACCGGCGCCTCCTCGAGCTCGCGCCGGTACACGATGGTCGGGCCGAGCACGGGGTTCTTGTTCAGCTGCAGCTCGACGCGCATGCCTTGGGAGGCCGGCGTGCTCGGCGACGGCGGCTGTTCGAGCGAGACCCAGCGGCACCATACGACGAAGTCGTCGTGGCCGAGGTCGAACTCGAGGCGTGGATAGATGACCTCCACAGCAGCTCAGCCTACCGCATTGCGGTGGTTGTAGGATGGCCCCGTGCACGCGGCGATCGAGATCCCCGACCGGCTCAACATGGTGACGTACTTCCTCGACGATCGTCTGGGCGAAGGGAGGGGCGACGACGTCGCCGTTGTACACGCACGACCCGGGCCGGAAGGTCCCGTGTCGCGCACGTATCGCGAGCTGGTCGCGCGCTCCTGCCGGGTGACGAATCTCCTGCGCGAGCTCGGGCTGCGCATCGAGGACCGTGTGCAGCTGCTGCTGCTCGACACCGTCGAGTTCGCCGAAGCGTACTTCGGGGTGCTGCGCGCCGGGTGTGTGGCGGTGCCGACGAACACCTGGCTCGCACCCAAGGACTACGCCTACTACCTCGAGTACGCGCGGCCGCAGGCGGTGATCGTCGACGCGGAGGTGTGGGCTGCGCTCGCGCCGGTGTGGCGCGACGCGCCGCACACCCGACACTTCATCGTGCTCGATCGCGAGCGCCGCCGCGTGCCCGACGGCACCATCGACTGGCACGAAGCGCTCGCACGGCAGCCGGACACCGCGACGACCGAGCCGACGTATCGCGACGACTTCGCGACGTGGCTGTCGTCGTCGGGGAGCACCGGCAATCCGAAGTGCGTGATGCACATGCACCACGACTTCGTGTGGAACACGATCGCGTACGCCCAGCGCACGCTCGGGCTCACCCGCAAGGACGTCACGCTCGCCGCACCGAAGCTGTTCTTCGGCTACGCGCTCGCGAGCAACATGCTGTTTCCGATGTCGGTCGGAGGGACGTGCGTGCTCGCGCACGAGCGACTCGAGGCCCACGAATACCTCGAGGTGATCGAGCAGCACCGCGTCACGCAGTTCGTCACGGTGCCGACCAACATCGCGAAGCTGGTGTCGCTCGAAGACACGCGACGCTACGATCTCTCGTCGCTGCACTCGCTGGTGAGCGCCGGTGAAGCGCTGCCGCCACGGCTGTATCGCGACTTCCGTGCGCGCTACGGCGTCGAGATCTACGACGGCATCGGCAGCGCGGAGATGTTCCACGTCTACGTCACCAATCGTCCCGGCGACGTGAAGGAGGGCAGCCTCGGAAAGATCGTCGACGGCTATCGCTACCGGCTGATCGACGACGACGGCAACACCGTGCCCAAGGGCGAGATCGGCACGCTGGTGATCGAAGGCCCGTCGGCCGGCGCGGGGTATTGGCGCATGCGCGACAAGAGCCGCGAGACGTTCTGGGGCGACGCGGTCAAGGGCGGCGACAAGTTCATGGTCGATGACGACGGGTACTTCTGGTACTGCGGTCGCGGCGACGACATGCTGAAGTGCTCCGGCGTGTACGTGTCGCCGGTCGAGGTCGAGAACTGCCTCATCGGTCATCCCGCCGTGCGCGAAGCCGGCGTGGTCGGCTATCGCGACGAGGCCGGGCTCGAGAAAGCGATGGCGTTCGTCGAGCTCGCCGAGGGGCACACCGCCTCCGATGCGCTCGCGCAGGAGCTCTTGGTGTTCGCGCGCGAGCACATCGCGGCGTTCAAGGCTCCGCGACGCATCGAGTTCTGCACGCTGCCGCGCACCGAGACCGGCAAGATCAAACGCAACGAGCTGCGCAAGTTGGCGATGCCCGGAGGTGCAGCATGAGCGGTACGTGGGCCGATCTCGCCGAGCTCTCGTATCCCGCGGTCGCCGAGCTGCTCGCGCGCGCGGAGCGGAAGATCGCGGTGATCCCTGTCGGCAGCGTCGAGGCCCACGGCCCGCACCTGCCGCTCATGACCGACACGATCATCTCCGTCGAGGTCGCGTTGCGAGCCGTCCGCGAGCTCGCGTCACAGGGCTACGTCGCGGTGCGCTTCCCCGCGATCCATTACTCGGTCACCGACTGGGCGAAGTCGTTCGCGGGCACCGTGTCGATCGCGTCGTCCACCAGCGAAGCGCTCGTCGTCGAGACCGCGGCCGCCGCGAAGGCGATGGGCTTCGATCGCATCGTGCTCACCAACGCACACCTCGAGCCCGGGCACATCGCCACGCTGCGCAACGCGACCGCGCGCTTCGGCGACGCGCTCGTCTTCCCCGACAAGACCCGCCGCAAGCAAGCGCAACGGCTCACGCCGGAGTTCCAGAGCGGCTCGTGCCACGCCGGCCAGTACGAGACCTCGCTCGTGCTCGCGATCCGGCCCGAGCTCGTCGACCTGACGCGCGCGCAATCGCTGCCGGCCCACGTCGTGCCGTTGCACGAGCGCATCGCCGCGGGCGCGCGCGACTTCGCCGACTGCGGGCTCGACCAGGCCTACTGCGGTGATCCTGCACACGCGAGCGCGCAAGAGGGTGAGCAGACGCTCGCCGTGCTGGTCGCGATGGTGGTCGAGGCCGTCGAAGCCAGCTTCCCCGACGCCCGCGAAGCCCCGCTATGATGCGGGCATGGCCAGACTGACGTTTCGCCTCGCGATCGCGCTGTCGTTGTCGAGCTGCACCGACACGTCGTCGTCATCGACCGATGACGGCGCCGACGAGATCGGCGGCGAAGAGGTCGGCAGCGGCGGCAGCGAGGCCGCGACCACGATGACCACGACGAGCGCCGACGAGACCGGCGGCAGCGAGAGCGGCGGCGTCGCGATGCGCCCGGACTGGGTGCACGACGTCGCGCCACTCGTCACCGCGCACTGCAACGGTTGCCACGCCGACGGCGGCATCGCTCCGTTCGCGCTCGCCGACTACGCGACGGCATCGCAGTGGGCGCCCTCGATCGCGCAGCAGGTCGAGCAGCGCATCATGCCGCCGTGGCACGCGGTCGAGACCGACGAGTGCGATCCGCCGCTGCCGTTTCTGCACGACGCGCGACTGTCCGACGAGCAGATCCAAATGCTCGTCGACTGGAACGATCTCGGCGCTCCCGAAGGTGATCCCGCCGACGCGGCGCCGCTGCCCGAGCCGCCGTCGCTCGATCTCGCCGATCCGAACACGACGGTCGCGATGGGCGGCTCCGTCGAGGTCACCGCGACCGCGACGCAGCGCGACTTCTTCCACTGCCTCAGCTTCGATCCCGGCAACGACACCGACGTCTACGTCGACGGCTTGCAGGTGATCCCGGGCAACCGCGCGATCGTCCACCACGTGCTCATCTTCGTCGACACCGAGGCGGAGTCGGCGGGCTGGCCCGGCGGTGTGCAGGAGAACTGCGGCGGTGGTTCGGGGGTCGGCGGCGCGACCCTCATCGGTGGCTGGGTGCCGGGCAGCCTGCCGATCGAGATGCCCGACGGCGTCGGCGTGCAGCTGCCCGCGGGCGCGCGGCTCGTCTTCAACATGCACTACCACAGCGCGAGCGCAGAGCCGCAGACCGACGATGCGACTGCGATTGCGCTGCGTTGGTCGACCACGTTGCCGCAGTGGATCGGCTCGTTCCAATTGATCGGTGCGCCCGGTGGCGGCGACATCGTGGATCCGCCGTTCCAGATCCCCGCGGGTGCGACCGGTCATCAGGAAGTCGTGCGGCTCGTGGTGCCCGATCTCGGGCTGCCCGAGGTGCGCGTGTTCTCGGTGGCGAACCACATGCACAAGGTCGGCGTCGACATGCGCACGACGCTCACGCATGACGGCGCAGAGACGTGCATGGTCCAGACGCCGCGCTGGGATTTCGATTGGCAGCGGCTCTATCGGTATGACGCGCCGGTCGAGGAGCTGCCGGTCGTCGAGGTCGGCGACATCGTCGAGGTGCGGTGCACGTACGACAACACGCTCGACAACTCCGCACTCGTCGAAGCGCTCGGTGAGCTCGGTGTCGAAGAGCCGCAAGACGTCTCGCTCGGCGAAGGGACGCTCGACGAGATGTGCCTTGCGGGTGTCGGGTTTGCGGTTCGTGCGTTCTAGGCCGGGCACGGAGTCTTCGGGGCCCAAGGGGCCCCTCGACTTGGTGGATGCGCGAGGCGCAGCCACAGCTCCATGATCATCTTCAGCATGGCTTGATCGCTCCTTTCATGTGAGCGGTCGGGGTCGTCGGGGTCGAACCGACATCCTCCGCGGCCCAAGCGCGGCGTGCTCCCATCTGCACCTCACCCCGAAAGCCGAGCCACGCCCCCACGTGGGAAGGGGCGGGCCGGCGATTCTGCTACTTGCCGAGGCGCAGCATCTCCTGCATGTCCTTCGGCGCCACGACCACGGTCAGATTCGCGATCTTCTCCGCGATCTCCTTCATCGCTTCGGTCTCCTTCAAGCGCAGCAAGACCGGGTTGCTCTCGAGCAGTCGCGCGGTGTTGGCGAGGCTGCGCGTCGCAGCCACCTCTTCACGACGCAGGATCACCTGCGCCGCTGCACGCTTCTCCGCTTCGATCACGCGGTTCATCAGATCCTTGAGCTCGCCCGGGAGAATCACGTCCTTGATCTCCAGCTTGCGGATCTCGATGCCCCACACGCTTGCACGCGCCGCGACCATCGCGACCATCTCGCGTGCGAGCTCGACACGCCGTTCGAGCAACGCGTCGACCGTGACGCCGGCGACCGTCTGACGAGCGGCCATCTGCGCCTCGGCGTACAGCGCGTCGCGCAGCTCGATCACTGCGCCGGCGGCTGCGACCGGATCGGTCACCGCGTACTTGAGCAACAGGTTGAGGCGGAGCGTGGCCTTGTCGGCCGCGATCAGCTCCTGACCGATCACCTGCAGCTCCTGCTCGCGCAGGTCGTAGCGGACGAGCTCGAGCTTGCGCTGCCACGGGCTGAGACCGTAACGACCGGCCGCGAGCACCTCGGTCAGCACGCCGTCGGCGTACACGAGCACGCGCTCGTACGGCCGCACCAACACCTCGGTCACGAGCCGCGTGCCGGCCAGGGGCCAGTACGCGACCGGGATCGCGGTGCGCAGCGGTGCGAGCGTGACGAGCTCGATCGTGACGTCGCCTTCGCGACGCCAGATGACGTAGCGACCGGCCTCGAGCACACGCAGCGCTCGACCGTCACGACTGACCAGCGCGAGCTGATCCTCGTCGACCTCGAGCACCTCGGCCTCGACCGGAAGCACGCGCTCCAACTCCGGAGTCGCGTCCATCACGATCTGACGCACGTCGATCGGACGGATCTCCAGCGTGCCGCTCCATGCCCAGTCGCTGTAGCGACCCGGCACGAGCACGTCGGTGAGACGGCCATCGCGGTAACGCAGTCCTCGCTGTCCCTCGTAGATCGTGATCATGGTCATGACGTGTTTCCTCCGTTGGTTGGACAATGACGGGAGCTCGAGCCCGACGTGGCTCTGCCACGGCGGAAAGCGAGCAAGACGGGTCGCGCCAGGAAGAGCGCCGGAGGGCGCGACCAAAAAAAGCGACGGACGACGTGGCGCCGAGGGGCAGCCGCGCGGGATCGCGGCGCGCGACCGCAACGAGGGCTTCCCCACATGAATGTGGAAACGGCCACGCTACGGTGGAACGAATTCCGGCCCGAGATCGCGAGTGCGGATGCGCCACCCTCGTGTGCACATTCGCTTTCGCGAAATGCACATACGATTCGAGCGCGACGCCGCCCGTCTTCGATGGTTGTTTCGGTTATAGTTACCGAGTACGGGTTTTCAATCCGTGGTGCTTGCGTCCGAAGCAAGGGCGGGATCCTCCCGCGGGGGTTCTCTTCGACTTCGAAATGCGGGACACCCGTGACCGATGGCGCCGCCCGGGTTTGGACGACGTTGGGCGTGCGGGTACCGCTTGCACGCCGAGGAGCTCTTGGTGCGATCGCAGGCCGCGTGCGACCGGACGGCGCGACATCGATCCTCGCGGACCGACGCGTGCTACCGGTGACGCCGAGCGTGGACAGGCTCGCTCCCTGGCGGAGGAGCGCATCCGATCGCACGCGGCTCGCGTGGGCCGAGCGAGCCCGGCGTGGGCCCGATTCGCGATTATCGAATCAACGGGTCGAACACGCCGGACGTCGTCTCAGCCGAACGCACGATCGCTCATGCACGGCAGAAGCCCCGCTTGGGGGCGCCGTGTGAGGCGATGATGGGTGGTCGAGATGGACATCGAACGTGGACCTCGTGAAGCACGGTCTATGAAGCATCGACCGCAGGCTGTCAAGGACGAATCGACGAAGCCGCGATTCACTGCGGATTGCAGTCGATGATTCCGAGCTCGGTCGCGACGTGGTGCATCGGCACGTCGTGGTCGTCCATCGGGATCACGCCCTCGGGTGGATCGAGGAACGACGCGAAGCAGACACCCATGCGCACACACTCCGCGTCGTTCCGCAGCGGAGCGAGCGCGCGATCGTAGTGACCGCGACCGAAGCCGATGCGTGCGCCGCTCTTGCCGAACGCCAGCCCGGGCACGAGCACGAGGGCCGGCGCGAGCGCACCGAGGCTCGGCGCTCCCGCGGGCGCGACGGGCTCGCGCAGACCGAAGCCCGCGGCGACGAGCTCGTCGGTCGACTGCACGCGCGCGAACACGAGCCCGTGATCGCGCACGACCGGCAGCCACAGTGCCTTGCCGTCGGCGATCGCGAGGTCGAGCAAGGGTGCGGTGTGCGGCTCGCGACGCACGCCGTAGAACGCCGCGACGACGCGCGCGCGCTGCCATGCCGCCGACGCGCGCACGTGCAGGGCGAGCGCACGCGAAGCGCGTTCGACCTCGTCGTCGCCGAGCGCGCGTCGTCGTTGCAAGAGCGCAGCGCGCAGCGCAGTGCGATCGTCCATCGCTATCCGTTCGGGTCGCCGGTGCTGGACTCGCTGCCGCTGCTGGAGTCGCTGCCGCTCGAGTCGCTGCCGCTCGAGTCGCTGCTGCCGCTCGAGTCACTGCTGCCGCTCGAGTCACTGCTGCCGCTCGACTCGCTGCCGCTCGTTCCGACGTCGCCGCTCTCGCTCGACTCGGAATCGCCGAGCTCGTCGCCGCTGCTCTCTTCGGCATCCGAGGTCATGCCGGTGCCTTCGCCGCCGTCGCTCGAGTCCGACGGACCCGTCGCGTTCGTGGGATCGGTGCTGTCGGCGGTGTCGCCTGCGGTCGACGTCAGCGTCGTCGACACGCCGCCATCGTCCGCGGTCGCGCCCGTGCCCTCGCCCGACGCAGCGCTCGTGCTGACATCGGTGCCCTCGATGCCGATGCATCCGAGCGCGGGCACGATCGCGATCATCAGTGAAGCCAAGCGCACGTCGCCATCATAGCGGGCGGCGCGAGCGC
>DASZPU010000575.1:0-4973 GCA_035550195.1 Nannocystaceae bacterium | reverse complement strand
GAGCGCCACGTCGAGCCCGACGTGGTCCCGCTCAACGTGAACCTCGGCGACGCGTTCTTGTTGTGCAGCGACGGGCTGTCGAACTACATCGAGGCCGAGGAGATCGCCGAGCTCGCGCGCGATCACTGGTACGGCGACCTGCCGCGGCTGTGCACCGACCTCGCGAATCGTCGCGGCGGCGACGACAACATCACGGTGCTCGTCGTGCTCGCGTGCAACGACAAGGACGCGCGTCGTCCCATGCCGCAGTACCGCCGCACGGTGCTCGACACGCTGCCGCCGTCGGGCCGCGCCCCATGAACCCTGCGATGGAGGGGGCGCGCTGGGCGAAGGCGCTGTGGAGCTGGCGCGAGGTCATGGCGACCACGGCGATGTGGTGCACGAGCTCGGTCATCGTGCGGCCGTTCACCGGTCCGCGCGTGCCGCAGAAGATGATGCACCGCTACTTCGACGCGGTGGTGCGGCAGATGGGCGTGACGATCGTCGCGACCGGCACCGAGAAGGTGATTCCGACGACGCCGTGCGTGATCGCGGTGAACCACAACAGCCTGCTCGACGTGCCCATCGTCGGCACCGTGCTGCCCATCGACTACAAGTGGGTCAGCAAGAAGGAGATCTTCTACGTGCCGTTCATCGGCTGGCACCTGTGGGCCGCCGGGCACATCTGGGTCGATCGCAAGCGCCGCGACAACATGGAGCGGCTCGCCGCAGCGTTCCACTCGGCGATCACGGCGGGCGGCTCGATCTTGATGTTCCCCGAGGGCACGCGCTCCGAGAACGGCGCGCTGCAGCGCTTCAAGAGCGGTGCGTTCGTCACCGCGGTCGACGAGCACGTGCCGGTGCTGCCGATCGTGCTCGACGGCACGGAGCGATTGTTGACCAAGGGCGAGCTCGATCGTCCTAGCGGTGAGCTGCAGGTCGGCTTGCACGTGTGCGATCCGATTCCGGTGCCGACGCATGGCGATCGCGACGAGAAGGTCGCGACGATGCGCGATGCCACGCGCGCCGCGATGGTCACCGCACTCGATGCTCTGCGCGGCGGTCCGGGCCGCGCAGAGCTACCGACGGTGTGAGCGTCACTCGAAGCCGGGCAGGCAGAAGAAGTCCGACGGCAGGCTGTCGGAGGTCTCGACCGCGACGAAGCGGATCTGGTTGTCGAGCGCGGACGGCAGCTCGGGCGCGCTACGCCGGAATCGCATGCACGTGCCACCGCCGGTGCCGTCGCCTTCGTCGGTGCACGCGCGCACCTGCATGCCGTAGGGGATCGCGAACGACTCGATGTCGGCGGGGTGGGGCAGGCTGCCGTCGCTCTCGCGGTACGTGCCGAAGTCGTACGAGAAGAGCTCGTCGCGGTACTGCGCGCGCGTGTAGCTGACCACGCGCGCGTGCACCTCGGCGAACGAGGTGTTGTCGTCGTGCCCAGCCGGGAGCACGAACTCCATCGCGTGGTGCCCGAGCTGCTCCATGCATGCGCCGGCGCCCTGGCCGTTCGACTCGTCGGTGCACAACCGTGCGCCGATGCCCGGCGGCACGATGATCGAGC
The DNA here is from genome assembly GCA_035550195.1 of Nannocystaceae bacterium. Classification (GTDB taxonomy): domain Bacteria; phylum Myxococcota_A; class Polyangia; order Nannocystales; family Nannocystaceae; genus Xiheibacterium. The sequence goes on along the minus strand of DASZPU010000575.1, from coordinate 3,430 downwards.
TCGCGACGTCCTCGATGACCGCCCACCACAGTCCGTCGAAGTGGCTGCCCTGCTCGAGGTAGAGGAAGCGCTCGCCGCGGAAGCCGTCCGTTTCGTAGAGGTGCAGGCGCGCATCGACCTCGATCGAGCCGACGTTGCCGAGCAACGGCGGCGCGAGATTCGTGCTCATGATGAACGTCTCGCACTCCGGTTCGACCGCGTCGGTGCACAGTCGCGCGCGCATGCCGGGCGGCACGACGATCGAGGCCACGTCGTCGCCGTCGACCTGCTTCATGTCGCACTCGAGCCAGCTACCCCACGCGAACGACTGCGAGTCGCCCTGGAAGTCGGTGCCGGTGAAGAGCCGCACCTGTCCGGGGTAGAGCGAGTTGATGGTGTGCACGTCGCCCTGCGACAAGATCGCGTTGTCGACCGAGCCGAGGTGACAGTAGTTCATCACCGACTCCTCGTCGTAGAACCACAGCTCCTGGCCGTCGAACTGTCCCGGTACGTCGAGATCTTCGTCGCCGCACTTCGAGTCGGTGTACGCGTGCTCGTGGCGTAGCCCGAGCGCGTGGCCGAACTCGTGCTTCGCGACCTCTTCGATGCAGTTCTGTCGCCCGGTCTTGCCGTTGTCGTCGACGAATTCGTTGCACTGCGTGTGGTTGCCGCAACCGGACCCCTCGTAGTCGACCGTGATCTTCATGCTCGGGTACGCGTCGAGCGAGTGCGTGCCGAGCTGTGACGAGCCGCCGTTGCCGTAGTCCTGCAGCTCGATCGTGATGTCGCCGTCGAGCTTGTTCGCGCACGTCGTCCAGCCGGTGAAGCGCACGCCCGAGACCGCTTCCCACGACTCGCGGATCGCCTGACGCACCCAGATACGCTCGGCTCCGTAGAGGTTGTTCGTGAAGCAGACCCGCAGCGTGCGCTTGTCCCACGCCGTGTCGACCTCGATCACGCCGGGCTGCGGATCACCGGGATCGACGATGTCATCCGCGAGCGGATGGCCGCCGTAGCTGCGCGGCTCACCATCGTCACCGTCGTCGTCCTCGATCTCGCACGCGTTCGGATCGGGTGCGCTCGCGTCCGTCTCCTCGGCTGCGCAACCCCACGACCCCACGAGCCCGCCCAACGCGAGCACCACTCCACGACGCTGCATGTGCCACCTCCGCGGGGCCGTGACCCTGGCCCCGCAGCGATAGACTCGGCGCTGGGCGAATCGATCAGAAGCGACCGGCGATCGACAAGCCGGTGATCCGATTGCCGAACATCGGCGCGAACGCGACGTCGATGCCGTGCTTGCGCTCGCGATTGCCGCGGATGATGCCGTGGCCGAGGCCGAGCAGCGCCGCACCGGCGACGCCGAGCGCTGCACCGCTCCACCAACCAAGCTCGCGCGACGCGACCATCGTCGTCTCGTTCGGCGCGAGCCGTTGCAGGCCGATGCCGAGGCCGAGCCCGACCGCAGCCGCGCCCAAGAGGCCGCCACCGACGCTCGCTGCGATCACGCCTTGGCGACGCGAGCGACGACCGTCGAGCGCGAGCCGACGACCGTGCGCGTGCATGCTGCCGCCGAGCAAGCCCGCGGTGCCGATGAGCACCGGCGTGGCCGCGAGGTTGAACATCGGACCGACGTAGCAGAGCTCGATGCAGAACCCCGACTCGCGACCCGCTTCGATGTCGCGCGCGAGCACGGGATCGTTCGCGGTGCCCACCATCTTCATGCCGAACCACGCGACGCCGAGCACACCGCTCGCGATGCCGAGCCCGATCGCGCGCCGACGCAACGGCGGCTTGGGCAGGTCCGCGGTGTGCTGCCCGAGCGGTGCAGCGACGAGCGTGGGATCGGGGGCGAGCGCGAGGGCGAGAACGGAACCGAGGAGCATTTGACTCGGTAGTGTCCGCCGCGAGCGCGGCGATCACTTTCCCGGCTCAACCCTCCGGAACGGGCTGGCAGACGCTCCCGCCCTCGATCTGCGCGTTCGTGCGGTAGGTGTTCAACAGCGTCCAGTGCGGGACTTCGTGCTGGGGGATCGTGGCGTCCTCGCGCACGTTGGTCACGTGATACGTGTGCTGATTCCAGATGCGCCGCGCCTGGATCCACCGATCTTCCTTGTCGCGGATCACCTGCACGGTCGGCGAGCCGCTCACGTCGTCGGTGGTCTCGTTGCTCACCACCACGATCTCCGCAGAGCCGTCGTTGTCGACGTCGGCGACCACCGGATACTCGATCATCGTGCGGCTCATCCGCGGGGTCTCGAGCAACACCTGCCCGACCTCGCCGTAGATCCGCATCTGGTACTCGTCGGCGTACATCGCCTCGGCCTCGCCGTCGCCCAGGAAGTCGAACGCGGTGCCGGCCGCGATGCCGCTGTCGTCGAGGATCTCGGAGCTCCACACGATCGCGGCGTCGTGCGTGTAGACCGAGTAGTGGTACGAGCTCGACAGCGCGAACTCCGCGATGCCGTCGCCGTCGAAGTCGTGCACGGTGGCGGGGCGCGACCAGTTGAGCCCGTTGGCCTCGTCGCCGGTGGGGCGCAGATCGACGAGCTTGGTGGCGCCGTCGTGCTCGAGGATCGTGATGCCTTGCTCGTTGGTGAGCAGCACCTCGGGCTGGGGGTCGTCGTCGAGGTCGGCGATCGCGGGGAAGCCCGGCGTCAGCTCGGGATGGTCGTAGTAGGGGCTGCCGTCGTGGTGCACGGCGCGGTTGCCGAAGATCACCTCTTGATCGCCGTCGCCATCGAGATCCGCGAGCGCAGTCGCTTCGGACACGATGTTGATGTGCTGCGCGTCGAAGAGGATGGTGCCGCTCTCGTCGAGCAGCATGTCGTCGTAGGCGATCTCGATGTCGCCGTCTGCGTCGACGTCGGCGAGCGCGATCGCCGAGCCGAAGTACTTCGGTTGGAAGCCTTGGCTGGTGGAGAGCACGTTGCCGTCGGGATCGAACATCACGACGTGGCCGTCCATCGTGCCGGTGACGATCTCGGGGCGGCCGTCGTTGCCGAAGTCGGCGATCGCGGGCGTGCCGTCGGAGTACACCGGTGTCTCGAACTTGGTGTGCAGCGTGCCGGTGGCGCCGTCGAGCACGTAGATGTGGCCGGGCGGATTCTCGCCGGAGATCTCCTGCACGCAGACCACGACGATGTCGGGCACGTCGCACAGATCGATCGCGCCGTCGCCGTTGTCGTCGGTGAGATTGGCGACGAGCGGCGTGACGATGCTGTAGTTCTCGAGCTCGGGCGTCCAGGTCCACTGCACGTCGGGCTCGAAGCTGTCGGGCGGTGCTTCTTGCTCGCAATCGCCGATGCCGTTCATGTCGCCCTGCACCTCGCACGACGGCAGCGGCGGGTTGCCGCCCTCCGCGGTGCCCGACGGCACGTCGAACAGCGCACCGTCGTCGACGCCGGCGCTCGATCCATCTGCGTCGTCGTGCGCGGAGTCGGCCGCGGAG
>DASZPU010000574.1:0-2062 GCA_035550195.1 Nannocystaceae bacterium | reverse complement strand
GCGTCGTCGATCTCCCGATGACCGAGCCCGGCGAGATCCGCTACATCCGGCTGCTGTTCCGCATCCACTCGCCGTGCGACGGCATCGGGCTCTTCGACGTGTGGACCGACAAGTTCATCATCCTCGGCGACGGCCTTCCCGATCCCTGGGGAAATCTCGCGCGCGTGATCATCACCTTGGGTGACCCGATCGACAACACGCTGCGCACGTCGATCATGCGCAACATCGACGGGGCCGAGCACGGCATCGACGCGATCGCGCTCGAGTGCGGCGAGTGGCACTGGCTGCAGTGGGAAGTCCGCTCGTCGTCGACGATCGATGCGTCCGACGGCGGCTTCAGGGTCTGGCTCGACGGCGACAACGCGAACTACGACGACGCGACCGGCGTGTCGTCCAACTTCCCGCTGGTGTCGTGGGTCGAAGAAGAGCAGGCCAACGCGTGGAACAACCTGAACCTCGGCTTCTTCGGCAACACTTCGTTGGGCAGCGGATCGATCGGCTTCGACTTCGCGGCGTTCGAGTACGGCACCGCGTTCGATCCGAGCTGGCACGACTAGGGCAGCAGGCCGGCCTGCCGCAGCAGCGCGCAGGTGCGCAAGAGCGGTAGGCCCATGATGCTGGTCGGATCGGCGCCGCTGATCGAATCCATCAGCCGCACGCCGGCGTCTTCGATGCGGTAGCTGCCGCAGCAGTCGAGCGGGCGATGACGTTCGACATACGCGGTGGCCTCGGCGCGATCGAAGGCACGCATGCGCAGCTCGACGCGATCGACCGCCGTGAGCACGCGATCGCCGGGGCCGTGCAACACGATGCCGGTGACCAGCGCGTGCGTGCGACCGGCGAGCTCCATCAGCTGATCGATCGCGCGCGCGACCGTGCCGGGCTTGTGCAAGAGCGTGCGATCGACGACCGCGATCTGATCCGCGGCGAGCACCCACGCATCCGGACGCAGCGCGTGCACGTGCGCCGCCTTCGCGCGCGCGATCGTCAGCGCGAAGTCTTCGTCGCTGACCTGCGCGAAGCGATCGTCGAACGCACGCTCGTCGATGTCGGCCGGCACGGCGTCGAACGGTACGTCGAGCTTCGCGAGCAGCTCGCTGCGATAGCGCGAGCCCGAGGCCAGCACGAGCGTCACTGCTTCCAGCACTTCTTCTTGAACATGCCGCCGAACTTGTCGCAGTCGGCGTTGCTCGCGGCCTTCTTCTTGCTCGCCGGCTTCTTCGCGGCCGGCTTCTTCGCGGCCGGCTTCGCGGGCGCCGGCTTCGCGGGCGCGCTGTCGTCCTCGATGACGATCGTACCGTCGGTGTCTCCTTCGATCGCATCGACGGGCGCCAACGTGGCCAGCTGATCGAGCGTGGACTGGCGACGCGCATCGAGCCCCTCGCACGCGCTGGGGTCCTCGCGATTCGCGGCGCCCGGCGCAGCCGCCTTCGGCACCACCGCCTTCTCGACGCGCGGGTAGTAGTAGTAATCGGGCTGCGCGTCGATGGCGGTGAGCGCATCGCCGTACGCCTTGCACGGCGTCAGCGAGCTCGACGCCTGCAACAGATCGAGCGCCGTGTTGAGCCGCTGGTTGACGAGCTCGGCGTTGGCCGGATCGCTCTTCAGCTCCTCGAGCGCGCGATGACGATCGTCGTAGCTGAGCGGCTTCTTCTCGGCGTTGACGAGCTCGAGCAGGAACTTGTGGCCGAAGCGACCCATGCGCTGCAGCGCGAGGTCGAGCGCATCGTCGCGCAGCGCCGGCGTGCGCAAGAGCTCGTGCAGCTCGTCGTAGAAGGTCTTGTCGTCGAGCAACGTGGGATCCGAGTCGATCGCCGCACCGTAGCTCGCGAGCGCCTGCGCCTTCTTGTTCTTGCGCTTCGCGAGCAGCCGCCCCTGTCGCCACGCGAGCTGAGCGTCCTTCGGATACTGATCGCGCAGCGGCGAGAGCAGCTTGTCGGCGTCATCGAGCTTGCCCGACAGCAGCAGGCGATCGATCTCGGCGAGCGCGGCTTCACCGGGACCGTCGACCGCGATCGCGACCTCGTCGTCGGCCTGCTGCCCCGACGCGCCTGGCCCCTGC
>DASZPU010000573.1:0-15167 GCA_035550195.1 Nannocystaceae bacterium | reverse complement strand
CGGATCCGGATCCAGACCCGGTCACGAAGCCGGACTCCGATTCCGACCCGGATCCTTGCTCAGCACCGAAGCGCGACTCGCCTCGTCGGTCTGAGGCGAAGCCTCGTTAGTTTTGGTCGCGCCCTCCGGCGCTCTTCCTGGTGCGGGCAGTCGTGCTCGCTTTCCGCCGTGGCAAAGCCACGTCGGGCTCGAGCTTCGCTGCGCGCCCTCCGGCGCTCTTCCTGGTGCGAGCAGTCGTGCTCGCTTTCCGCCGTGACAAAGCCACGTCGGGCTCGTAGGCGGCAACGCTCTGTTGCCGCCGTCGCGCTTCCGTCGCGCGCGCGCCGGCCTATGATGGTGGTCGCGCATGGTGAAGCCCGCACGCATCAGTCGCCGCGTCGCCCTGGTGGGCACCGCGACGATGATCGCGTGCGCGGACCGAGCCGTGCGCCCCGACGGAGAGCGCACGATGACGACGAGCAACACCCGCATGCCGCTGGCCTACGTCCCGCACGGCGGTGGACCGTGGCCCTTCGTCGAGATGGGCTTCGATCGCAACGAGCTCGATCCGCTCGCGACGTATCTGCGCGCGTTGCCGCAGATCGCCAGTGCTCCACCCGCAGCGGTGCTGGTGGTGTCCGCACACTGGGAAGAGCGCGTGCCGACGGTGATGACCGCCGCGCGGCCGCCGATGCTCTACGACTACTACGGCTTCCCCGAGGCCGCGTACCACATCGAGTGGCCCGCGCCCGGTGCACCGCAGCTCGCGACGCGCACGCGTGCGTTGCTCGAGAACGCGGGCTTCTCGACCGCCGAAGACGCGAGTCGCGGCTTCGATCACGGCACGTTCGTGCCGCTCAAGCTCGCGTGGCCCGACGCCAACGTGCCCACGCTACAGCTCTCGCTCGTCGCAGGGCTCGATCCGGCGCAACATCTCGCGCTCGGTCGCGCGCTCGCACCGTTGCGCGAAGAAGGCGTGCTCATCGTCGGCAGCGGCATGTCGTATCACAACATGCGCGGCTTCCGAGATCCGCGCGGCCGCGTCGACGCCCAGCGCTTCGACGAGTGGTTGCGCGCGAGCGTCGAAGCACCGGCGAGCGAACGCGATGCTGCGCTCGCACGCTGGGCCGAGGCTCCGTCCGCGCGCGCATGTCATCCCCGCGAAGAGCACCTGATGCCGCTCATGGTCGTCGCGGGCGCAGCCGGCGAAGATCGCGGCCGCACGGCCTTCGGCGGCACCGTCTTCGGCATGCGCACCTCGGGCTTTCACTTCGGTTGAGCACGCGTGCGATGATGATCGCATGCGTCGCTTCGCGCTCGTGATCGCGCTCGTCGCTTGCGAGCCGGCGCCCGAACCAGAGGAGACGAGCGCAACGGGCTTCACGGGTGGTTCGAGCGATGGTTGGGAGCCCGACCCGTGCCCCGAGGTCGATCCGTGTGAGTACTGTCCGGCCGAGATCACCGAGCTGTGCGGCATGCCGTGCGACAACGCGGGCAAGCACTGCAACGACGAGTCGGGCGCGGGCATGACCTGCACGGGCGGCGTATGGCGGTGCGACGACGCGCCGCCGCTGCAAGACGAGTGCGCTCGCGTCTGTGCGCCGGCAGACGGATGCGACGCGCGCGGCTGCTCGAGCGGTGTGGATCTCCGGCTCCACCCTTCCGGTGGCAATCCCATCGCCGGCGCGTACCAGCTCGAGCTCGTCGTCGACGGCACCGCGTCGTCGTGCACCTTCGTGATCTCCGACGGCCCGGGCTGCGAGACGTCGCCGTGCGTCACCGACACCACCTGCAACGCGAGCTACCTCCTCGACGGCGAGCCCTCGCGCATCGAGCTCGAGCTGCCGATCGCGACGACGCTCGCGCTCACCGTCCTGCGCGACGGCGGCGTGATCCTCGAGGACGAACCCGAGCTCTTCTACGACCTCGACGACGCCAACGGTTCGGGCTGCACACCGGTCTGCGGCACCGCGACCGTGCGCCTCGACATCCCGTGATCGCTCACCAATCGTCGCGCCAGCGCAGCAACCCGTCGCGCACGCGCTGGTAGACGCCGGTGGTCGCGCGCACGTCGCCCGCGTTGTAGAGCGCGATCTGGCCGAGGTCGCCCTTCGCGTAGGCGGTGGCGACCATCGAGCCGTCCATCGCTTCCTTCGGGCTCGCGAGCCCGAGCGCCCAGCACACCACGTCGAGCGACGACGGGCCGCGCGATTGGCCGCTGCCACCGGCGAGCACGTGGAACAGATCGAGGTGCGGACGCAGCGAGTACGGCGCACTCATCAGATCGACCTTCACGGGGATCTCGTGGATGAGCGAGCGGATGATCAGAAACGGCAGGTCGAAGCCGCGTCCGTTGTACGTGACCACCACGTTCGCGCTCGCTGCGAGCGCCCAGAATGCGCGCAAGAGCTCCTGCTCGGTGACCATGCGGATCCAGCTCGGCTGATGCGTCGTGTCGATCGCCGGGCCGTGCACGGGCGGCACCGCGAACACGGTGACGTCTTGCGTGCGCGGATCCTGATCGCCATCGCCGACCGCGAGCGACACCACCTGCCCGAAGTACGGCGACAGGCTCATCACCTTGGTCTGATCCCACTCGTTGCGCTCGGCGTGCTTGGTCACCGCTTGCGCGATGGTGGGCGGGGCCTTGCGCAGATCGACGGCGGGCACGGTCTCGATGTCGAACACGAGCACGTCGCACAACAGATCGGCGACGAGCGCGTGCGCTTCGTCGACGAGGGCTTCGGGATCGTAGTCGGGCTCGCCGGGCCCGGCCGCGCGCAAGCCTTTGATCGACAGCTGCAGCGCGCCCTTGTACTCCTCGACGTCGAACAGCACCTTGACGTGATCACCGACCGTGAGCTCCTCGGCCGCCGCCATCGCGCGGCCGTGGTCGCTCCAGATCTTGCCGCCCAACGTGCGCGATCGATCGGCGAGGCGGATCTCGAAGAACGGCTTGCCGTTGCGGGTCTGCCCGCGCCGCGCGAGCCGGATCACCGCGAATGCGGTGTAGGGCCCGCCCGCCGCGGTGATCGCCGCGAGCTGGGCGACGTGGGTGCGCTCCGCGTCCATCCGTCGAGCGCCCAGCATAGCAGGCGTCCGATCGCCGCGTGCTCGCGCGATCTCGCCGCCCTCGTCGAACCGTGCCGGCCCGTGGTAAGAACGCCGCCTCCAATCCAAGGGGAAGTTCGACGATGGCCGATCTCAAGGGAAGCAAGACGCACGGCAATCTCAAGGCCGCATTCGCCGGTGAGTCGCAGGCGAACCGCCGCTATCACTACTTCGCGAAGATCGCCGACATCGAGGGTTACCCCGAGATCGCCGGCAACTTCCGCGAGACCGCCGAGGGCGAGACCGGCCACGCGCACGGTCACCTCGACTACTTGAAGAAGGTCGGCGATCCCGCGACGGATCTCCCCATCGGCGACACCGTCAGCAACCTGCGCGCCTCGGTGGCCGGCGAGACCCACGAGTACACGGACATGTACCCGGGCATGGCGAAGACCGCCCGCGAAGAGGGCTTCGGCGAGATCGCCGACTGGTTCGAGACGCTGGCGAAGGCCGAGAAGTCGCACGCCGGCCGCTTCCAGTCGCTGCTCGATGGCATCAGCTGACAAACGAGTGTCGTATGCACCGACCGAAGGGTTGTCGTACGACCCTTCGGACGCGGTGTACTGGGACGAGGATGCGCTCGATCAGGAGATCGAGCGCGTCTTCGAGGTGTGTCACGGCTGCCGCATGTGCTTCAAGTACTGCGACAGCTTTCCGATCTTGTTCAAGTCGATCGACGACGAGTGCGACGGCGACGTGCGCAAGTTGCCGAAGCTGCGCGTCGAGCAGGTCATGGACGCTTGCTTCCAGTGCAAGCTCTGCGAAGTGCAGTGCCCGTACACGCCGCGTGACGGGCATCCGTTCCAGCTCGACTTCCCCAAGCTCGTGCATCGCCATGCGGCGATTCGCAAGCGCCAGCGCCGGCCGACGCTGCAAGAGCTCGCGCTGCGCGATCCGGATCTGACCGGGCTCGCCGCGCGTGCGAGCCTCGGCCTCGCGAACGCGGCCAACAAGGTCGCGCTGCATCGCTGGTTCCTCGAGAAGGTCATCGGCATCCATCGCGACAAGCTGCTGCCCGACTTCGCGGGCAAGTCCTTCGAGCACTGGGCGGTGCAGGAGAAGCTCTGCGATCGCGGCCCCGGTGGCGAAGCCGTGCTGTTCCAGACCTGCTACGTGCAGCACAACGAGCCCGACATCGGACGCGACACCGTGTTCGTGCTGCAGAAGAACCAGGTCGACGTTCGCTGCGAGCGCGGCTTGCAGTGCTGCGGCATGCCGGCGTGGGAGCGCGGTGATCTCGAGCTCGTGCGCGACAAGGCCCGCGCGAATCTCGATCGCCTGATGCCCCACGTCGACGCCGGCAGCAAGGTGGTCGCGATCAATCCCACGTGCTCGATGATGATGCGGCGCGAGTGGCCCGAGCTCGTCGGCGGTGACGATCGCGAGCGCGCGAAGAAGCTCGCGGCCGCGATCGTGGATCCCGGCGAGCTGCTGTGGTCGATCCGCAACGAGCCGCGCTTCGCCACCGACTTCCAGAGCTCGCCGAACGGCAAGGTGGCCTATCACGCACCATGTCATCTGCGTGCGCAGGGCGTGGGCTTCAAGGGCCGCGATCTACTGCGCAAGCTGCCCGGCGTGCAGCCGGCCACCGTGATGGAATGCTGTGGTCACGATGGGACCCACGCGATGACCGTCGAAGGCTTCGAGTACTCGCAGCGTGTGGGCAAGCGCGCGTTCGAGGGCATGGCCGAAGCCGAGGGCGAGGTGTGGGCCACCGAGTGCCCACTCGCGGCGCTGCAGTTCCAGCAGCACGCGGGCCGCAAGCCGATGCATCCGATGTCGATCCTCGCGCGCGCCTACCGGGGCGAGCCGTTCCCGAAAGCACCGAAGGCGGACACGACATGAAAGCGGTGGAACGCAGCGAGCTGCTCGATTGGATGACGTACGACGAGCGCCGCGACGCGCTGCGTCCGACGGTGCTCGCGACCAAGGCCGCGCGTCGCATCGTGCTCGGCGAGCACTTCACGTTCTTGTTCGAGAACCGCGACACGATCCGCTACCAGGTGCAGGAGATGATGCGCACCGAGCGGATCGTGAAAGAGGCCGACATCGCGCACGAGCTCACCACGTACAACGAGCTGCTCGGTGGCCCCGGCGAGCTCGGCTGCACCCTGCTCATCGGCATCGAAGACGAGCAGGATCGCTCCGACAAGCTCGTGCAGTGGCTGCGCCTGCCGTACCACGTGTACGCGCGCGAGGGCGACGGCTCGCTGGTGCGCCCGCGCTTCGATCCGCGCCAGGTGGGCGACACGCGGTTGTCGTCGGTGCAGTACCTCAAGTTCGCGGTCGGCAAGGTCGCACCGCTCGCGCTCGGCATCGATCTGCCCGGCCTCGCGCTGGAGATCGAGCTCGACGCGGTGCATCGCGCCGCGCTGCAGGCCGATCTCGACGACGCGTGATCAGGCCGCGAGCGCGCGCACGACCGCGGGCTCGTGCGCGTGATCCATCGTGCCGGTCGCATAGCGCCCGCACGCATCGCAGGCCGGCGTCGCGTAGGCACGACGGTGGGTCTCGGTGATGAGGCAGACGCCGCCGATGAAGAGGAACGGCAACACGCCGATGATCATGGGACCGATGAGCGACGCCCCCAGCACGGAGCCCGCCGCGTACAGCCACGCGAACGCGTTGGCGACCTTCCACAGCGGGTTGTTGAGCGGGACTGCGTGGGCATTGCAGTGGGGGCATCGACCGGTCATGATGAGCTCTCCTATCGTTCGATAGGTACGTACCTATCGAGTGATAGGTCGGCAAGGACCGCGATCGCCAGCGATCGATTTTCGGCCACGATTCCAGCCTGTTGAGACCCACCCCATGGCCCGCCGACGCCCCGCCTCGCCCCCTGCCCCGCCGCCGCGCGCAACGCCCGCGGACCGCAAGCGGGAGGTGCTCGTCGCCGCGCTCGAGCTCTTCGCCGAGCAAGGCTACGCCGGTGCATCGCTGCGCAAGCTCGCCGCGAAGCTCGGCATCGCGCAGCCGAGCCTCTATCACTACTTCGCGAGCAAGGAGGAGCTCGTCGAGCAGATCATCGAGACGTTCACGGGCGACATGCTCGCGCTCGGTCCGCGCGTGATGCCGACGACGCTCGAAGAGGTGCCCGCGATCATCCGCGATCTCACCTTCGAGCTCTACCAGCACGACACGCACCCGCTGTTCGTGCGAGTGCTCTTCGCGATCTCCCGCACGCACCCGCGCTGGGGAAAGCTGTTGCGCGAGATCTTCGTCGATCGCGTCGAGCTGGCGATCCGCATGCTGGCTGCGCCGTTCGTGCAGCGCGGCGAGATCGACGAGCAGGAAGCCGTGTACCTCGCGCGCATGACGGTGAGCGCGATCGGGCTCAAGCTGATGGAAGAGCGCGTGCTGTTCGAAGCCCGGGAGATCGGCCCCGACGTGCACGCCTATGCGGAGTTCGTCGTGCAGACGATGCGCGACGTCATCCTGCGGCTGCGGGCGCGTCACGCCGCGCGGTGAGAAACGCGAGCAACAGCGCGGCTGCGAGCACGACGTCGACGGCGATCCCGAGGTCGATGCCGGCGAAGCGTTGCAAGCGACACCAGCCCGCGACACCGGCGATCACCAGCGCGCCCCATCGCACGGTGCCGGAGAGCGGCAGGCGCTTGCCTCCGGGCGCGCGCGAGCCCGAGAACGCGTATGCGATCGCGCCCACGACCGCGAAGCCGAACAGCGGCAGTGCAGCGATCGCTCGACCGTCGCGCCAGACCACGAAGCCCACGAGCAAGAGCTGGCCGTGCACGAGCCCGATCGGCGTGCGCACGATCTCGTCGGCGAGCTTGCGCAGCTTCGGCGAGGCCACGATCGCGACCGCGAGCCCGAACAAGAACGGCGAGCCGAAGCCTGCGAGCATGAGCACGCCGTCGAGCAGGCCGCGTGCGAGCTCGGCCCGCAACATCCCGATGAACGAGCTGCCGTCGGGCGCGAGCGGCAAGCAAGCCGCCGCCGCGATCACGGCGCCGCAGAGATGACACGCAGGTCGTAACGCCTCGTTCGGCTGCGCGTGCGCGTCGTCTGGCATCCATCCATCATCTCACGCTCTGCGCGACCTGCTAAGCTCGTGCGATGGGGAGGGCATCGCGCCGACGGCCGGTCGCGATCGTGGCCGTGCTCGCGCTCGGTTGCGCGGCCGGTAGCACCAACCCTACCGGCTCGCTCTCGGGCGGCAGCTCGTTCAGCAGCAGCGCGACCGCGGAGACCGGCAGCGGCGGTAGCGAAGACAGCGGCAGCGAGAGCGGTGGCGGCACCGCGACCAGCGTCGATCCCGAGTCCTCGTCGGGCGACGCGAGCACGATGACGAGCACGACCGCGGGCGATACCGATTGCGAAGAGACGCAGTGGTACCTCGACAGCGACGGTGACGGACGTGGCGATCCGCTCGCGACCACCATCGCATGCGAGCCACCGCCGGGCTACGTGCCGTTCGGCGACGATTGCGACGACGCCGATGCGAGCCGCAATCCTGCGGCCGACGAGATCTGCGATGCGCTCGACACCGATTGCGACGGCCTCGTCGACGAAGCGAGCCCCACGAATGCGTCGTGCAACGGCTGCAACCTCTTCGACATCGGCGGACACAGCTATGCGCTGTGTGCCGCGGGCGCGGCCTTCGATGCCGCGCGCACTGCATGCGCCGCGTTCACGGGCGATCTGTTGCGACTCGACGACGAAGCCGAACAGACCGCGGTCGTCGCGTTGCCCGAGCCCCCCGCGGTGCCGGGCGGAGGTTGGATCATCGGCCTCACCGACAGCGCGAGCGAGGGCACGTTCGTGTGGATCGATGGCGGCGGCCTCGACTTCACCCACTGGAACACCGGCGAGCCCAACGATGCCAACGCCAACGAGGACTGCACCGAGATGGACCTCGCGGTCGGGATCTGGAACGACGTGCCCTGCGGCGATCCGCGGGCGTTCATCTGCGAGTCCCCGGCGCCCTGAGCGGCGCTCACGACGCTTCGGCTGTGTACTTCGTGCGGTGCGTTACGCTCTACCGCCGAAGAAATACATCTCGAATTTTTCTCGGAGGTCGGTCCGGAAAAACTCCGAGCACCGGCGTCTCACGATCAGCTCTCGCCTCAGGGTCGGGAGCCCGGCCGACCGGGGTGGATGCGGAAGGGGGGGATCCCCGGTCGGCCAGGCCACACGCGACGCCCTCCGTATAGCAAACGGAGCGGGGTTGCGGTAGAGCTGCAGCCGTGGCGGCCCCGGGCCGATCGCGCAAATGCGTGCGTCCGTGGACCCGCCGCCGCACGAACGGGGTTCGGTGTTCGGGCGTCTGCGCGCCTCGATCGGCACTTTCCCGCGCCTGTCCGCGGGGTGCGCAGGACGCCCCTGGGTGCATCGAGCGTAAGCTGCTCGCCGCTCGGGTCGGGCGCGCTACAGCTTTGGCAAGAGCGAGCGTTGCATGACCTTCGCAATGCTCGTGGCTTTCGCGGCGCTCTCGTGGGCGCCGCCGTCGAACGGGCCCCCGCCGGTCGTGCCCGAGGCGCGGGGCTATCGAGCGATCCGCGTCGTCGACTCCATCGTCGTCGACGGCAAGGCCGACGATCACACCTGGCAGATCGCACCTGCAGACGATCGCTTCAGTGAGCGACAACCGGATCTCGGCGCGACGCCACCGGTGCGCACGACGTTGAAGGTCGCGTACGACGACCTCGCGCTCTACGTGTTGCTCGACTGCGAGAGCAAGCCCGGCGACGTCATCGTTCGCACGCTGCGTCGCGACAACCCCGGCATCTTCTCCGACGACACGGTCTACGTGAAGGTCGATCCGCAGCACGATCGACGCACGGGCTACAGCTTCGGGGTCAACGCCGAGGGCGCGCAGATCGACGCGCTCGGCCTCGAAGACGGTCGCGAGTTCATCACCGAGTGGGACGCGGTGTGGACCGCGGAAGTCGAGCGCAGACACGACGGCTACACCGTCGAGTTCCGCATCCCGTTCGCGATCCTCGGCGTGAAGCGCGCCGACGAGCGCATCATGGGCTTCGAGATCACGCGCGATCAGCCGAGCCGCAACGCCACCTACGACTGGCGACTCATCGTGCCGCCGCGCAGCCCGATGTCGGCGAGTCAGTTCGGCGAGCTCGAAGGCTTGAAGAACCTCGCGAGCCAGCGCGCGATCGAGCTCACGCCCTACGCGCTCGTGCGCACCAACTTCCTGCCCGAGTTCACGATGGAGCCGTCGAAGCGGCCCAACCTCGCGACCGGTGCCGACGTGCGCGTGCAGATCGGCGCGGGCTCCTACGTCGAGGGCTCGCTGCTCACCGACTTCGCGCAGGTCGAGGCCGACGAGGTGCAGGTCGCACGCGATCGCTTCCCGCTGTTCTTCCCCGAGCGCAGGCCGTTTTTCATCAACGGGCTCGAGGTCTTCAACTTCGGGCGCGGACGCGAGGCGCAGCTGTTCTTCTCGCGGCGCGTGGGCCTGGTCGGCGGGCAGCAGGTGCCGCTGCTCGGCGGTGCGAAGGTCTACGGGCGCACGCGCTTGGTCTCGTATGGCCTCTTGCACGTGCAGACGCTGGGCTCACCGTCGGCGCCGCAGCGCAACCTCTCGGCCACCGATCCCACCAACGTCAGCGTCGCGCGCATCCGCTTGCAGGCCACGCGCACGTTCAACATCGGCATGATGATGCTCGGCGAGCATCGCTTCGGTGCACCGCACTCCGACGACGCGGCCGGTGGCGTCGATGCGCAGGTGATCAGCCGCGATGGCCGCTTGCAGATGTACGGCTTCGTCGCGAGCACCTGGGCGCAGAGCCCGGCGATCCCCGAAGAGACCGACGACCTCGGTGTGGTCGTGACGCAGCAGCAGCGCGCGAAGGATCCGATCGGTGCGAGCGCGTACTCGGCCATCGAGTACCGCGGGTTGTTCGTGCGCCCGTCGCTCTTGTGGCTGTGGAGCGATCGCGACTTCACGCCGCGCATGGGCTTCTATCGCCGCACCGGCGCCTCGCGCCAGGAAGCCGCGCTGGACTTCGCACCGCGCCCGCGCGTGCTCGGCCTGCGCGAGATCGTGTTCGGCCCGCGCTACAGCATCGAGACCACGCCCGAGTACCAGCAACGCCTCGGTCAGGAAGCCAGCGCCCACGTCACGCTCAACTGGAAGAACGGCAGCAACGTCGACTACTCGGTGTCGAACTACGTCGACCGCTTGCAGCAGGCGTTCACGCTGTACCTCTACGACATCGAGCCGAAGATCTATCGCGGCTTCCGTCAGCGCTTCGGCTTCGGCACGCCCGAGCGCCGCGTGGTGGGCGTGTCGGGGTCGTACGAGGCCATTGCGCTCTTCGGTGGATTCGCGCACCAGCCGAGCGCGAGCCTCACGGTGCGCGCCGGCAAGCACTTCACGATGGGGGCCACGTACACGCACCTCGTCGGCCACCTCGAGGATCGCAAGGACAAGTTCAGCTTCGGCTTCGCGAACGCGAACATCGACGTCGCGATCAATCGCAATCTCGCGTTCGACACGCTCGGTCGGCTCGACCTCTCGCCCGGCAACGGCCACGTGGGCCTGCAGTCGCGGGTGCGTTGGCGCTTCGCACCGGGCAGCGACATCTTCTTGGTCTATCGCATGGACAATCCGCTCGGGGCCGACAACCCGATGCTCACGGTGCCGCGCGAGCCCTTCCACGAGCTCACGCTGAAGTTCACCTACTACCTGCGCGCGTTCGTGAATCGCTAGTGATAGACGTCGATCTTCTTCGACGGAAGATCGTCGGTGGCGCCGCCGATGATCACGATGCGACCGTCCTGCAGGCGCGTCGACGAGCCGTGCGAGCGTGGCTCGCCGAGCGTGCCGATCTGCTCGAGCCCGCCGCTGCCCAGATCCCACCTCAGCACGCGGTCGGAGTGGAAGACGTCGCCGGCTTCGTCGAGCTCCAATCCACCCGCGAGCACGCCGACGTCGTCGACGCGCATGCTCGCCATCGTGATCGACATGGCGTCGATGCCCGGCGAGATGTCGACGAGCGTCTCGCTCTGCCCGTCGAAGCGTGCGGCGACGAGGCCCTCGTCCTGGTCGTTGCGGAACACGATCGCGTCGCCGCTCGGCAGCGCGAGCACGGCCCCCTGATCCGACCAACCCTCGATCCTGCGATACGACTGCGCTGCGATGTCCCAGACCTGCGCGTAGTCGGTGCCCGGCGGCGGCGGGTCTTCACCTTCGTAGGTGACGCCGCCGCCGATGAGTAGGATGCGGTTGTCGTCGGCGAGCAGCGCCGCGGAGTGACCACCGAGATAGTCGAGCTCGGTCACGCTCGTCGTGACGCGCGCGAACGCTTCGTCACCGGGACGCCAGCGCTCGATGAGGTAGCCCTTGCCCGATACGTACGAGTCGGCCACGAGCACCGTGCCGTCGCTCGTGATCACGCACATCGGATAGCCGACGTCGTTCTCGAACGACGGTCCGGGCACGGTCGATTGCGTCTGCGGATCCCAGATCTCGCTGGTCGCGACGCGGCCGCCGAGCATCATCACGCGACCATCGAGCAGACGCACCGCGCACGTGTCGGGACGCGACTCGAGCAGCTCGCCACCGGGCACGACGTCGTTCTCTTCTGGACGGAAGATCTCGACGCTCGTGACGTACTCCTCGCCGTTCCAGCCGCCGCCGATGAAGACCGTGCCGTCTTCCAGCAACACCGCGCGATGACTCGAGCGCGCGAACGCCAGCTCGGGACCGGGCTCGACCACGTCGTCGTACTCGACGGGTCCGGTCGTCGTGCCGGATTCGTCGCCGCTCTCGCTCGACTCGCTGCCACCTTCGCTGCCACCTTCGGTGCCGCCCGCATCGTCCTGCGGCTTGCCACCGATCTCCTTCGTCGTCGTACAACCCACGATCGCCAACGCCACCAAGCCCAACTTCATCATGTCCAACTCCACGGCGATGCGTTGCCGCGGTCGGGGTGCCCACGTCAGACTTTTTTCTCGGGGCCGCAACTTCACCGAAATCGTAGCTCGATCCCCGCGTGCAGGCGGGCGCCGGCGGGGGTCGCGACGAACAACGGGTCCTCGTCCGCGATCGCCAAGGTCGGGCGCGCGAAGGTGATCAGCAGCTCGGGATTCAGCGTCAGCGCGACGCGCGGGTGCACGACGAAGCGGAGCGCAGGCGCGACGACGCCCGCCACCCACGCGGGTCGGCCGATGCGTCCATCGTCGAGTCGCACGGGTCGACCGATCACCTGCCCGGCCTCGACGCCGCCGCACAGCGGGAGATCGAGCCACCGCACGGGATGCAGCACGCCGCATGCACGCACACCGACGGCCCAACCGGAGACGTCGGCACCGGAGGTGCGCTGATCTTCGAAGCGGACGCGCCGGGGCGGTGCGTATGCGCCGACCAGCTCGACTCGCAACCACCGCCAGTAGAATGCGAGCGCGAGCGCGACGTCGCCACCGATCGGAAGCCAACCCACGCTCGCACCTCCGCTCGCGCGCATCGCAACATGCGTCGGCTCGCGTGGACGCGGCGGTGGTGTGGCCGCATCGGCGACGGCAGGCGCGTGCACGATCGGAGCGGGCGGATCGTCGATCGGCGCTGCGACTGCGGGCGAGGCCGGCGGGTCCTCGGGCGGCACGGGCACAGCGGTGGCGCCCATGCGCTCGGGTGCGATCGCGATCGCGACCAGCACCGCGGCCGACTCGGCCAGGCCTTCGCACGCGACGTCGTCGAGCTCGCGCAGCTCCGTTTGCTCGCCGTCCGTGATCGCGAGCCGCAGGTGCCAGCGCTCGTCGACACGTTCGATCTTCGCGTCGACGACGAGCGACTCGCTCGGCGCATCACCACCGGTGTACTCGGCGACGCGCGCCTCGACGTCGCGCGCCGACGGACACTCGGCCGGCGCATCCCAGCGCAGCTCGACCGGCGCGGGCGCAGCCACGAGCAACGCCACGAGTGCCAGCACGGCTATCGCCACGCCTTCGGGCGATCGCGCAGCTCGTCCATGTCGGCGCTCTCGCACCACGCCTGCCAGCGCTCGCGATCCGCTCCGCGCCAACGCAGCTCGTCGGGTGACTCGAACAGCGCCACGTCCTCGCGCAGCGTGGCGAGCTTCTTGTAGAGCATCGCTTCGGTGCGCATCGACGCGAGCGTCGCGGCCAATCGATCGGCCCCGCGCACCGCGACGCCCCACTGTTTTGGATCGTCGGGGATCGCTTCGATCGTGATCCACTTCGCGAGCAGCGTTGCCGACGTCTTCTCGCCGAAGCCAGGAATGCCGGGAATGCCATCCGCGGTGTCGCCGGTGAGCGCGAGCATGTCCGGGATGCTCTCCGGCCCCACACCCCGGCGCGCCCGCAATGCGGCCTCGTCGATCAGCTTGTTGCGCATGCGGTCGATCTGCACGACCCGCTCACCACGTATGCACTGTCCGAGGTCCTTGTCGGGCGTGAGGATGCGGACTTGATCGGCGACGTCGCGCAACTTCGCAGCTCCACTCGCGAGTGCGTCGTCGGCTTCGAACTCGTCCATCGACCACACCGTGATGCCGAGCGCAGCGGTGACGTCTTCGGCTTCGTCGAACTGCCCGAGCAGATCGTCGGGCACCCCGGCTTCGGTCTTGTAGCCGTCGAACAGATCGTTGCGAAACGATCGGATGGGATTGTCGAACGCGACTGCGACGTGCGTCGCTTGCTCGTTCGCGTCGTCGAGCAGACCGAGCAACGAGTACGCCAGCCCGACGCACGCCGACAGCGGACGACCGTCGCGTCCGAAGCGAGGCGGTCGCGGCGCGAAGTAGGCGCGGAACAGCTCGTAGGTGCCGTCGACGAGGTGCGCCCTCGCCAACCCATTCGCCTTGGCCGACACGGCCGTCATCATGCCAGGCCACGACCAGGGCGGGCAGCGCCCGCGGCCTGGTAGAATCCATGAACGTGGCGGACGAGCAGAGCACGCCCGCGCCCGAAGGTGCGACCACGATGATGGTCGCCGCGGGGCCGGCCGGCGCCACTGCGCCCTCGCCCGCGCATCGACTGCACGCGACGCCGCAGGAGCAGCAGGCCGAGACGATGCCCGACGCACGCGAGGCTGCGGAGCGACTGCGCGAGGCCGCGAGCGCGCCGCTGCCCTCGCGCCCGGAAGGGCCCGACGATCGCGAGCTCATCGTCGATCGCGACGCCGCGCTCGAGCAGCAGGAGCACGCCGCCGCCGTCGCACGCCTGCGCAAGCTCATGCCGCTCGCGTGCGCGCTGTGGCTCGGCTTCGTGTTCGTCGACTGGGTGCTGTGCACGTTCGTGGTGCCGTCGCCGATCGTCGGCTACGTCGTGCTGCGGCTGCTCGGGCTCGTGCCGCTGTGCGGATGCACGTGGTGGTTGCGTCGCGATCCCATGCCGGGGCCGATCGGCCTGCGCATCGTCGACGGGATCATGCTCGCGAGCTGTGCCGCGGTGCTCACGGACATGTGCTTGCTGTCGGGCGGGCTCACCAGCCCGTACGCGTCGTACATCGCGCTCGTGCTGGTCGGACGCGCGGCCGCGCTGCCGAATCACTGGAAGGTCGGCGCGGTACAGCTGGGCGTGCCGGTGCTGGTCTATCCGCTGGTGCTGCTGCTCGCGACGCCGTTCTCGCCCGAGCTCGCGGCGCAGCTGCACGACACGCGTGCGGTCGGCGTCGCCTTCTTCTACTTCATGATGCTGAGCGGCACGTGGGGCCTCTTGGTGATCGGCGGCCACAACGTGTGGGCGCTGCGGCGGCAGCTCTTCAAGTCGCGCAGCATCGGTCGCTATCGCTTGGAGAAGCGCATCGGTCGCGGCGGCATGGGCGAGGTGTGGATCGCATTCCACGAGCAGCTCGAGCGCGACGTCGCGCTGAAGATCCTGCGCCCCGACTACGGCACCGACCCGGTGGCGATCGCTCGCTTCGAACGCGAAGTGATGACCACCGCCGCGCTCATGCATCCCAACACGGTTCGCATCTACGAGCACGGCCACACCGAAGACGGGCTCTGGTACTACGCGATGGAGCTGCTGGTCGGCGAGGACATGTCGACGATCGTGCGGCGCGAAGGACCGATGGCGCCCGCGCGCGCGGTGTATCTCGTGCTGCAGGCCGCGCGTGCGCTCGCCGAAGCGCA
>DASZPU010000572.1:0-3283 GCA_035550195.1 Nannocystaceae bacterium | reverse complement strand
AGCATCCACCGCAGGCGTTCCTCGAGCCCAGTGCGTTCACCGAGACGTTCGGCTCCCTCGTCGCTCGCGATTGGCGTGGGGGTGGCACTGCACCGACGGCGACCGCGGCGACCGACTACGCATCGATCGTCTACGCGGCGTTGCAGCCGTGGGCAGGCAAGCGCGTGTACATGGGCAACATCCCCGCGAAGCAGGAAGCCAACCTGCGCACGAAGGTGCTGCCGCCCGCGCACGCACGCGATCCGATCGTCGCGGCGATCGATCTCACCGCGTTCGGCTCGGCCGCCGATGCGATCGTGTTCACGCCGACTCACTTGTTCGCGAAGGACATCGATCAGCGCGTGGACTTCGAGCTCGCGGCGCTCGAGTCCGCGACGTCGGCCGGCATGTTGGGCGGGCGCTTCGATCTGTCGGTCGCGGGGCTCGGGCGGATGGCGTTGTCGATCGGTGCGGCGGATCGCCGGCCGATCGAGGCGGTGCTCGGGGCGATCGTGCAGCAGAACCAAGGTGGCCCGCGCACCGACGAGGTCGGCGCGAAGATCAGCGCGGCGGCGCAGCTGATGACGTCGGGCCGCTTCGCCGAGTGCATCGAAGCCTATACGTGGATCGGGCACCAGCATCCCGATCACGCGGCGACCTGCCACTCGCAGATCGGCGCAGCGCACTACTTCCTCGGCAACTACGCGGTCGCGATCTCGCACTACGAGTACGCGCGCAGCATCGGCGCGGATCCGCGGATGATGGAGGACAACATCCGCGAAGCCCAGCAAGCGCTCGGGCGCGGCTGACTCATCCGAAGAGGTCGCCGAGCGGTGCGAAGAACAGTGGCGCGGTCGCGAGCAGCCACGCGAAGTGCAGGGCGATCGCGAGCGGGCGGGGCACGAGTCGCTTGCGTCGGCGTGTGACCGCCATCTCGAGCATCACGGAGACGCCGTGCAGCGCGAAGAAGGCGAGCATGAAGCCGGTGTGCGGACCGAAGCGGCCGAGACAACCGAACATGAACGCTTCGTGGAAGAGGCCGCTGCCGAGGAACACGATCGCGGTGGCACGCAGCGGATGACGGCGCCCGCCGACCTGCGCGAAGGCGTGGCGCGCGAGCCAGTGCGCGACGTAGAGGTTCCACCGTCGCGCCCAGAAATCGCGCGGCGAGCGAGCGAGCGGTGGTGCATCGAAGGTCTCGGCGACGTCGAGGCCGGTGAGGAGCATGCCGAGGCCGGACGCGACGTCGGTGAGCGACGACATCGCGAGCCAGCACAGCCACAGCGCCCACAGCGACTCCGTCCACGGGTTGTCGTGCAGTCGCGGGAGCGCGACGTGCAGCCACATGAGCGCGCCGATCGGTGCGAGCTTCACGACGCCGCGTGCGATGCGACGCAGGCCGCGGCTGCGCACGGCCTTCTGGGCGCCGGGCTCGATCGCCGCGCGCGACTCGGGGGGCATGAGCAACCAGAAGAGGAAGCGCGGCAGCGTCTGCGTCATGCGGGGATCGAGCGGGCCGCTGCGTGCGAGCGCCCACTGCTTGCCGGCGAGCGTGATGCCGAGCACGGTGGCGACGATGCGCGGCCACAGCCACGCGCTGGGGATCGTGAACGGCAGCAAGAGCGCGAGCGCCATGCCGGGCAGCGGCGAGGCGTGGTTGCGACGGATCGGCAGCCAGCTCCACGCAGCGACGGCGGCGACGAGCACGAGCGCGCCGACGATGCGTGCGATCGCGATGTCGATGGGCTCGCCGAAGAACATCTACCCGCGCTTGGTCGGATCGCCCTTTTTCGCGTTCGCGTTCGCGGCGGCTTGGATGAGCGCGCGTAGGACCTTCTCGTCGATGTCGCTCGTGCTGCGCAGCTTCACGTGACGCATGCGATCGCCGCTGCCTTCGAGCACGCCCGCGGGATCGGGCAGCTCGGCGCCGCGCCAGAAGCCGAAGCCGAAGTGCTTCGCGAACGCCTTCGCCCAGATCATCGGCCCGTTCTTCTCGTAGACCGGCTGGCCCCACTTGATCGACGCGGTGACGCCCGGAACGGTGGCGCGCACCAGCGCATCGAGGCGCGCGGCGATCGGTTTGTAGGCGGGGAGCAGCGTCGCGAAGTACTGCTCGATCGTCACGCCGCGCTCGCGTGCCGACGGCTTCACCGTCTTCTTTGCGGCCGGCTTCGTTGCGACGTTCTTCTTCGCGACAGGCTGCCTCTTCGCGGCGGTCGACTTCTTCGCGGCGGGCTTCTTCTTCGCAGCGGCCATGTCTTCGTGTACTACGTCCGTCGGCGCGAAGCCACCTGTCCGCGCGGGACGTGGCCGTTGCGAATGCGTGCGAGCGATGCAACGAACCGCCGCGACGTGTCGACTGGCGCCGCATGACGATCGCCGAGCATCTCGTCGCGAGCACGCGCGGCCGCGTGCGCACCCTCCTTCTTCCGCAGCACGCCCGTTGCGTGGCGCTGGTCGACGTTGCGCGATCTCGGCGGCGCGTCGCATCCCGTTTGGACGTCGGCAGATCGCGTCGCGAGCATCCTCGGGATCGCGCCGTCGTGGCTGCTGCACCGGCTCACGAACGGGATCGATCACAAGACGACGGCACCGCGCCGCGCCAGCGAGACGATCGCGGCGAGCATCGATGCACTGCGCGCGGCGGTCGGCGCGGCACTGCGCATGACTGCGGACGATGTGCGCAGCGACCTGCTCGCGGTCCTGCTCTGTCTCGCAGACCCACGACTGCGCTGCGTCGATGACCAGAAAGCGGCCAACTCGAGGGGGTCTCGCGCCGAGACTCGCCGAATTCGAGCAAGAGCGGCCGCGCGTCACTCCGCCGCGACGAGCTCGCGGGTCACCGACTCCGTCGGGCCGATCGCGGCGGGGAAGCGCACCGCTTTGATGGCTTTCGCGATGCAGCGGCCGAGCGGAAGCATCGCGTTGGGCTTCAGCGCCGTCGCGTCGGTGACCTTGCCGCTCGCGTCGATCGAGAACGTCACGCGCACGCGCATGCCCGGGAGCGCGGCGTTCTCCGTGCCGCAGCGCAGCGCTTGCTTGCGCGCGGGTCGTAGCGCGCGATCGATCGCGGCCGCGGAGAGACGCTCGGGCAGCGCGGCCGGATCGCTCGCACGCGGCGGACGACGTCCGCGTGGCTTCGGTGGATCGGAGCTCGGCGTCGTCGGCTCGCTCGTCGTCGGCTCGCTCGTCGTCGGCGCGGCCACGAGGCCACCCTTCGCAGCGGGATCGTCCGCAGCTGTGGCGGCCGCTTCCGCGGCGATCGGTTGCACCGGCGGAGGCGGTTGCAGCACCGGCGATGCGG
>DASZPU010000571.1:0-7920 GCA_035550195.1 Nannocystaceae bacterium | reverse complement strand
GCGTTGCTGCTGGCGGACGACTTCGGCCGACCGGAGCTGGCAGTGCTGATCCGGAGGATCTGGCTCGCGTTCGTCGTCTACACCTGGGTCGCACCGGGCGTGTGGAAGCGGATGCTCGAGAAGGACATCAAACCGGTGAAGCTCGATCGGGATTATTGAAGAAGACGGCTCAGGTCCGCGCGCCGCCTCTGAGCGCCAATGACTTTCCCAGTTCACTCCGCGGGCAGTCGCGCGATCCACATCCCGGAGCGCTCGCCATCGGCGACCGAGTAGAGCACGACGTCGTCGCCCCAAATCGTCGCGTCGGGCGCGAGCCGATCGTGCACGAAGACGTGATCGTCGATCTGCAGCGGTTCGAGCGTATCGGGTTCGATGAGCATCAACGTCGCCGAGCGAAAATCCGGGCTCATGTGCAGCGGCGTCACGATGCGACCGTCGGGCATGCGGAAGTAGCCGGTCGTCGCCGCACGGGCGAGCTTGTACGCGGGTGAGCCGTCGAAAGGCGCAAACCAGATCGGTGACTGGTGCGGATCGAAAGGCGTGCCGGACCGAACACCGTGCATGAGCTCGATGCCGTCGTCGTGATGCGCGGTCATCATCCCCGGATGATCGTACAAGGTCGTCTCGATACCCGATTCCACGTCGAAGAGGCCGTAGCTCGAAGGCTCTGCCATGGCGTCGGTCACGGCGTCCGCGTCGGCGAAACGCATCGTCAGCCAACGGCGCTGTTCACCGACCGGTCCAGTCAGGCGCCGCAGCGGCGGAACGTCGAGCGGCGAGAGATCATCGAGCCGCAGCCATCCCTCGGGACTGCGGACCAACCGCTCCTCCACGGCGACCCAGTTCCACGGATACGCATGCCCGATCCACAGCTCGTATTCCGCTTCTTCGTCGCGGTCGCGCACATGCAATCGACCGAGCGGCTCGTCCGAGCCGCCCTCGTCGAGCACCGAAAGGTCCTCCCAGAATAGCCAACGCTCGTCGCCGGAGATCTCGAATGTGCGCACGCCGACTTGTTCGATCGATTTGGTCCCGTCGATCAACGAGATGCGTACGACTTCGTCGTCGGTGGTCAGCACCCACACGACGTCTTCGAGCTCGTTCACGTCCGTGCGCACGACCGCATCGTTCCGCTCCGTGCCCTCCGTCGTGGACGGGACATCGATCTCGGCCAAGGTTGTGGGCGCAACCGGCCCAGAGAACGGATCGTCTGGGAACGCGCGAAACGA
The DNA here is from genome assembly GCA_035550195.1 of Nannocystaceae bacterium. GTDB lineage: Bacteria > Myxococcota_A > Polyangia > Nannocystales > Nannocystaceae > Xiheibacterium. Next base: position 6,691 of record DASZPU010000571.1, on the reverse strand, counting down.
GATCGCGCCGACCTCGACGTCCACATCGTCGAACGAGACGATGCCGCTCTTCGTCGAGCCGAGTGGGAGTCGCACGCCGGCGAAGAGCACGTGTTGTTCGCCGACGTCGTCCGGATCGATGACCGCGACGTCGTACGGTACCGCTCCACCCTTCGTCAGGATCAACCCAGGCAGGTTGCGATCGACGTACGCGTACTCGACACCGGGCAGCTCGACCGGCGACTCACCGCAGCGACCGGTGATCCGCGCACCATGGAAGTGCGTCGGCCACGGATAGACCTCGGAGTCGGGCTCCGACCACGCGAGCTGCCAGAGCAGGCGATCGTCGTCGATCCGCGACACGCTCGCGTCGGCATACGCCGGTGCCTCGTCGGGAAACTCGAGCACGCGCACGGGCCCGACGTTGCCGCAGCTCACGCAAGTCGGCATGCTCGACCACGGCCGGACCGCATGCGGTCACGCCGACGAGCACGACGAACAGGCGCGAAGCAGACACTCCCACCATGGGACCACATCGAGCGTCGCGCGTCTCCCACTCTGCTACCGCTCGAAGGTGCTCGACTGCGCGCGCCGTCCGGGCGCGCGCACGAGGCAGTCAGACGATGATGAAGAGCGATTTTCCCGACTCGAGTAGAGCTCGAAGATGCTGCAACCAGTCGTGAGCCTTCGTCGCCGCCGGATCGATCGTCTCGAATCGCGCCCGGAGTGCTGCACAGCGACCCTCGACGTCACCCAGCGGGACGGCGAGCTCGGTCTCGATGTCCCGGTAGAACGGCCACGCATCCCGGGGAATCCCCAGTGCTTCACCTGCGTCTTCGATCTCACCGACCGAAGACCAGGAAATGGCCGTGCTACCGCCATCGACGGGAATGAGCGCCATCGCCGGGCCGCCGCGAAGCGCCACCGTCTCGATCAGCTCGAATGAGCGCCCGTAGATCAGGCTGGCCGCCATCGGAGTACCGCTCCCAGCCTACATGACACGGTCGAGTGCCCGATCATGAAACGACAACATGATGTCGTTTCACTTCGAGTGAGCGGCTCACTCGACTCGAGACGGCACCGTCTTGTCGTTTCAGTTCGAGGCGATCGCGAGGTCGAGCCAGCGGAGTAGGCCGAAGAAGCCGTGGGTTTCGTTGTACGTCTGGTCTGCTTCGCGATCCGTCGGCGCGCGATGCTGGCGGACCGCGATGAGGCGGTGCTCGGGGAGCACGATCAATTGCTGGCCGAGCCAGCCGTCCGCCGCGTAGCCGATCGTGCGACCCGCTTGCTCTTCGAACGGGCGCGCGCCCGCGGCGGCCAAGCGTGCGAGCGCGATCCGACCGCTCGCATCGCACCGATCCGCCACTGCGAGCCACAACGCGACCGTCCCCGGGAAGCGCTGGCCCACCAGCGACTGCAACGCCGACGTCGGCGCCACGCCGTGCTTTGCGAGCGTCTCCACGTCCGCGTCGCGCAGCGCGAACGTCGGTGCGCTGCGGCGCAACCACCACAGGAATCCATGCGAGCTGTTCGCGAACTGCTCCACCGTCGCCGCGGCCACGAAGCTCGCCGGCACGATCTGCTTGCCCTCCCACCGCCCGCCGTCCAGCATCAACACGCCGATCTTCGCCAAGTCGCGCGCATGCAACGACAGCCCGTAGTACGCCATCACGTTGCCCGCGCGATCCTTCTCCCACGACCACTCGCGGATCCCCAGCGGCTCGAACAATCGCCGATTCATGTACGCATCCAGCGGCTCGCCCGACGCCGCGAGCACGATCGCCGCCAGCAGCTGCACCGCCTCGTTGTTGTACGAGAACACCGTGCCTGGCAGCGTGCTCACCTCGCTCTCCAACACGAACGCCACGCGATCCGCTTCGCGATTGATCACGTTCGCGCCCTGCCGATGCGCGATGCCGGACGTGTGCGTCAGCAGGTGCCGCAGCGTCACCTCCGCCTTGCGGCCCTTCTTCCACGAAGGAAACCACGTCGACAGCGGCACATCCAGCGACGCGATCTTTCCCTCGTCGAGCAGCATCGCGATCGCCAGCGACACCACGCTCTTCGTCACGCTCATCGTCTCGATCGGCGCGCGCGGTCGATCGAAGTAGCGCTCGATCACCGTCTTGCCGTCGACCAACACCAGCAGCGCATCCGTCCCGCTGATCTCCGCCTCGACCAACAACCCTTCGATCGCCGCCGCATCCAAGTCGCTCGTCGTGCTCGGCCACGCGCTCTCCGGCAGCCCCGCATCGATGCGCACCGCCGCCGCGCGTTTCGGCGCCTCCACGGGCGCAACCGGGGGCAGATCCGTCGGCGTCGCAGCGCGACAGCTCAACGACAATGCGATGGCCAAGCGATCGAAACGGAGCATCGGCGCGCGCCGAACAGCGTCTGCGTCCCTCCGATTCCCGATCACGATCCGGAACATCCGTACCTGTCCGCAACGGCCAGGATGGTCGCCGCGCACGGGCGATGCTACCCAAGGGATCGAACGCCGCGCTCGCGTCACTCCCCGAGGACCGCCATGAAGAGGATCGCCCCCACCCTCGCGCTCGCCCTGTGCTCGCTCGTCGCGATCGATGCCGACGCGAAGAAGCCCAAGCGCGCACCCGAGCCCGCGCCCACCGTCGAAGCGCCCGTGATCGCACCGGGCTCCGTCGAAGAAGCCGCGCAGAAAGACGCGTCGCTGACGGCGATGCTCGCATCGCTCCCCGAAGAGCAGCGCGCGCGCATCGCAGCGATGCCGATCATCGCCTTCGACGCCGCGATGCAGAAGGACGAGCACTCGCAGACGTTCACCGAGGAAGAGCTGCAGGAGCTCGTGTTCCCCGTCGCGACGATCGGCTTGCTCGCGCGCTGGAACCCCGAGATGGCCGACACGCTCGCGAGCATCCGGGCCGAGCTGCGCGACGAAGTCTCGCGCACTACCACCCGACACCTCGACGCGATCGCGAACGTCCCGCGCGAAGATCTCGCGCCCGAGGATCGCCGCATCCTCGAAGCGCTCGATGCCGGCTTCGCGAAGGCCAGCATGAAGGACATCGTCATGTCGCACGGCGACGTCGCGATCGGCGACGCCCTCGCGACGCTACACCTCGGTGACGACTACGAGCTCATCGGTGCCGAAGATGCGCTGCACATCCTCGTCGACAAGTGGGGCAACCCGCGGCCTGCGAACGCACCGCTCGGCATGATCGTGCCGCGCGGCATGAGCCCGCTCGCGCCCGACGCGTGGGCCGTCATCGTCACGTACGTCGCGGAAGGCCACGTCGAAGACGACGATGCCGAAGACATCGACTACGACGAGCTCATGCAAGAGATGAAGGCCGCCGACGCCGAGGACAACGCCGAGCGCCGTCGCCTCGGGCTCGAAGAGCTCACGATGGTCGGCTGGGCCGCGTCACCGCGCTACGACGCGACCCACCACCGCCTCTACTGGGCGTGCGAGCTCGTCGCGGGCACGTCGAAAGCGCGCGTGCTCAACTACGATGTGCGCGTGCTCGGCCGCAAGGGTGTGCTCTCGCTCAACGCGGTTGGATCGATGGATCAACTCGCGCCGATCGGAACCACCATGGAGCACCTGCTCGCCGCGGTCGAGATGCAGCAGGGCTCGCGCTACGAGGACTTCGATCCCGATCTCGACGAAGTCGCCGCCTACGGCATCGGCGGCCTGGTCGCCGGCAAGCTCGCGATGAAAGCGGGCATCTTCGCGGGCCTGCTCAAGGTGCTCATCGCCGCGAAGAAGGCGGTCATCCTCGCGGTGGTCGCGATCGGAGCCGGCGTCGCGAGCTGGTTGAAGAAGCGCCGCGGCTGAGCACGTTCGCGCGTCCGCCCCGGGTATGATCGCACCCGGGGACATGCAGCCCGAGGCGCCGAAGAGCGGCACCGTGGCCGACACGGACGAGCTCGCACCCGAGGTGCCGTTCGGCGATCTCGGACCCGGCGCGACCGTGTCGCGCTACGTCGTCATCGAGCGCATCGGGATGGGCGGCATGGGCATCGTGTATGCCGCCTATGATCCCGAGCTCGATCGCAAGCTCGCGATCAAGCTGTTGCAGGTCGACGACGTCGCCGACGAGCGCGCGAGCATGGGCCGCGCGCGACTCCTGCGTGAAGCGCAGGCGCTCGCGAAGCTCACCCATCCCAACGTCGTCGCGGTGCACGACGTCGGTACGTGGGAAGGTCGCGTCTTCGTCGCGATGGAGTTCGTGCGCGGACGAACGCTGTCGCGTTGGGTGAGCGAGACCTCGCCGAGCCCACGCGAGATCGTCGCGATGTACGTGCAAGCGGGCCACGGCCTCGCAGCCGCACACGCGCAAGGCCTCGTGCACCGCGACTTCAAGCCCGACAACGTCATCGTCGGCGACGACGGACGCCCGCGCGTGCTCGACTTCGGGCTCGCGCGCAGCGTCGGTGCACCGCCCGAGCTCGCCGCAGCGCCGATCGAGCAGTGGGCACGCGAGTCGTCGCTGCGCATCGACACGAAGGTCACGCGCACCGGCACGCTCGCGGGTACGCCCGCGTACATGGCCGCCGAGCAGTTCCAAGGCTTGCCCGGCGACGCGCGCACCGATCAGTTCTCGTTCTGCGTCGCGCTGTGGGAGGGGCTCTTCGGCGCGCGTCCGTTCCCCGGCGAGGATCGCTTCGCGCTCGGCGTGAACGTCATGAGCGGCAAGCGCAAGCCGATGCCGAACGAGCCGCGGCTCCCGAAGGCGTGGCGACGCGCGCTCGAACGCGGGCTCTCGTCGGCCGCCGCGGATCGCTTCGCGACGATGAACGATCTGCTCACACAGCTGGGCGAGCCGCCTTCGCGCATCCCGTGGATCGCCGCGATCGGCGTCGCATCGATCGGCGTTGCCGCGCTCGCGTTCGGTCGCGACGAAGTGCGCTCGCCGTGTGCCGACCCCGAGGTGCACATCGTGACCACGTGGGCTCCGGCGCGCCGCGCTGCGCTCGAGGAAGCCTTCGTCGCGAGTGGCTCGAGCCTCGGCGCCGAGACGGGTGCGCGCGTCGGCAAAGCACTCGACGAGTACGCCGCGAGCTGGACCGCGGCGTGGACCGAAGCGTGCGTCGCGACGCACGAGCGCCACGAACGGTCCACGGAGCTCTTCGATCGCGCGATGGGCTGTCTCCGACACCGTCGCGACGCACTCGCAGCGACCGCGTCGCAGCTCACGCGCGCCGATGCCGACGAGGTGATGCACGCCGTCGATGCGATCGCTGCACTGCCGCCGATCGATCGCTGCGCCGATCACGATGCGTTGCTCGCGGCCGTCGCACCGCCCGAAGCCGCCACGCGCGACGCCGTCGATCGACTGCGGCACGAGGCCGCGGACGCCGAAGTGCTCGGCCGGCTCGGTCGCTTCGACGAAGGCCTCGCCGACGCGCTCGCGCTGCGGCCGCGCGCGCTCGCGCTGGGTTATCGCCCGTTGGTCGCGGAGATCGATCTGCTCACCGGCGATCTCTCGCGCGCAGCCGGACGTTCGGAAGACGCACGTCGTCGGCTCGTCGACGCCGCGATCGAAGCGCTCGCGATCGGGCACGACACCGTGCTCGCGCGTGCGAGCACGCGACTCGCCTCGGAGGTCGGCATCGGCCAGTCGCGCTACGAGGAGGGCATGTTGTGGGGACGTCAGGCCGCCGCGGCGGTGCAACGCCTCGGCACGGGCGGCCCCGAGGATGCCGAGCTCGCCGAGACGATGTGCGAGCTGCTCGCCGACAAAGGTGACGCCGTGCTCGCGCTCGCGCAGTGCACCCGCGCCGTCGAGCTCGCCGCGGCGCTCTACGGTGACGACGATCTGCGCAACGCGGGCGCGTGGCAGGCCCTCGGCATCGCGGACTTCATCGCGGGTCGTGCCGCCGAAGCCGAGCAGGAGTTCCAGCGCGTGCGCGTCGCGTGGGTCGAGCACAAGGGCGAGCTGCACCCCGACGTGTTGCAGGTCGACAACTCGCTCGCCGCCACCTGCCATGCGTTGCGTGGTCCGGCGGCGTGCGTCGACGCGGTCGGTGCGGTGGTCGCCGCGGCCGAGCGTGTGTACGGCCCCGATCATCCCGACGTGGCCGCGTATGCGAACAACCACGCGATCGTGTTGCACGAGCTCGGTCGCGACGTCGAAGCGGAAGCGGAGGCTCGCCGCGCGCTCGCGATCCGCCGCAAGACCTTCGGCGAGGATCACCCCGGCGTCGGCGCAGCGCTCGGTGTGCTCGGGCAGATCGCGCTCGCACGCGGCGATCTGCCCGGTGCGCGCGCGGCCCTCGACGACGCGCTCGCGAACCTGCGCAAGACTCGCGGCGAGAAGCACCCCGATCTCGTGCCCGCGCTGCAGCACGCCGCCGAGGTCCGCGTCGCGCAAGGCGAGCGCGCGGCGGCGGTGGAGCTGCTGCAGCAAGCGCTGACGCTCGCGACCGAGCTGGGTCGCCCGCAGACCGAGCTCGATCAGATCCGCGATGCGCTCGCGCAGTGATCGTGCGCGGCTAGAACTCCAGCCCCGAGCCGAGCTGCAGCGCGAGATCGTGCAGTCGCGCCGACGCGGGTCCGCCACTCGTGATCAACACTTCGCTCTGCTGGTCGGAGAGATCGCCGAGATCGATGCGCATGCGCCCCGCGTGACCGACCTGCAGCGCGTAGCGCAACCCCACGACGGTCGTGAACACCAGCCGATGCGCGCGCTCGTGCTTGCCCAGCGTCACCGGTCGACGCAGCTCGCCG
>DASZPU010000570.1:0-13543 GCA_035550195.1 Nannocystaceae bacterium | reverse complement strand
TTGCGGATGGGGCCGAGATACGCCGCGATGCGATCGGTCTGGCCCGCGCGCTCGAGCTGGTCGACGAACAGCGACACCGTCTCGCGGTTGCCGGGGTTGAGGTTGGCCGCGCGCTCGATCGCATCGAGCGCGGCGCCTTGCTGCGCGGGATCCGACGCGAGCAGCTTCGCACGACGCAGCAAGATGTCGTGCAGGCGGTCGCGGTTGCGCTCGCGCGCGGCGAGGCGTTCGAGCAGCTCGGCCGCGCCGACGCCCTGGCCCGCGCGCTCCATCAAGTCGGCCATGAGCTGCAGCGCGCGCGGATCGTCGGGGCGTGCGTCGAGCACGATGCGCGCGTGGTCGAGCGCGCGCGGCAGCGTCTCGGGCGACACCGCGAGGAAGCTCGCGATGCCCATGCGCAGATCGATCGCCGACGGCTCGCTGGGATCGAACTGCTCGAGCAAGCGCTCGGTGGCCGCAGCCGCGCGGCGATCGTCGCCCATCTGGCGATACGCGTGCACGAGGCCGCGCAGCGCACGACGACCGGTGGGCTTCGCCTGCGCGGCAGCCTCGTAGTAGTGCACCGCGCGCTCGAGCGAGAGGCTGTGCTCGCCGAGGAAGAGTGCGAGCTCGTAGCGCAGCGTGGGCTCGTCGATGCGCTGCCAGGCGTGCTCGAGCACGGCGACCACCGGCGTCGCGTCGCCGAGCTGACCGGCCAACGTGCGCGCCAACGCGATCGCGTCGCGGTGCTTCGGATCACGCGCGAGGATCTCGCCGATGAGCGCGAGCGAACGCCCCCGCGCCGCGACGTCGCCGCGATTCGCACGCACGGCAGCGTCGCGCGCTTCGGCGACCAACACGTGGATCGACTGGCGGCCCTGCGTGGCCGCGACCGTGCGGCGCGAGTCGTTGGCCAGCCGCGCGAGCCCGAGATCCGCGGGCGCGAGGTGGGGCAGGGCGCCCTTCGCCGCGAGGTAGGCCCGTCGCGCCTGACCCCACGCACCGACGCGCTCGAGCAGCTCGGCGCTCTCGACATAGAAGATCGCGCGCTCGGCATCCGACTGCGCACGCACGGCCCGCGCGCTGACGGCATCCTTGATCACGAACGGCGAGTCGGGCTCGCTGAGCAAGCGCTCGAGGTGCCGCACCGCGTACGGGTTGCCGGGGTCGACGCGCAACGCGTCGAGGATCGCGTTGCCGGCGAGGTCGTGATCCTCTTGCTCGCCGGTCGACAGGAGCACTTCCGCGGCCTCGACCAGCAGCGTCGCCTGCAAGTGCTTGTCGGCGGTGTCGCGCGCCGATCGCAGATAGAGCGCGGGCAACGACTTGCGATCGCCGAGCAAGCGCAGCAGCGTCTCGAGCTCGCGACGCACCAACGGATCCTCGGGCGCAGCCTCGAACGCGGACTCGTAGGCGCGGCGTGCCGTCTCGAGCCCACCGGCCTCGCACAGGTGCAGGCGCGCGAGCTGGACCCACGCGAGCGCACGCGCTTGACCGGTGGCCGCCTGGGCGGTGGCCTCGATCATGCGCACGAGATTGGGCAGATCGTCGTGCGCGACCAGCAAGCGCCGCGAGCGTTCGAACGCGAGCCCGTGATCGCTCTGCTGGGCGAGCGCAGCGCGATAGTGCTGCAGCGCGGCGTCTTCGCGGCGCGCGACGTCGCCTTCCGCGGCCGCGTTCGCACCCTTGCGCGCGGACGCTTCCGCGAGCAACCCGAGCCGATAGTGGTAGTCGGCCGCGGCGGCGGCGGTGCGCGGCGGATCCTGGGCGCGCAACAGATCGTAGGCTTCGTCGAGCCGACCCGCCGCGGTGAGCATCTGCAAGAGCAGCTCGCGCGCGGGCACGAGATCGGGGTTGGTGCGGTACGAGATGTTCAGCCGCTCGATCGCGCTGTCGAGATCGCCGACCTCGTCGATGAACACGCGCGCGGCCTTGAGCGCGAGCACGGCCGGGTCGGTGACCGAGTCGACCTCGGGCGCGAGCAGGCGCACCAGATCGAGCAGGTCCCCGTTGTCGCGATACAGCCGACCGAGCGCGCGCAGTGCCGGCGCGTAGCCGGGTGACAGCGCGAGCGCACGCTCGTAGCACGAGCGTGCGGCCGCACGCTGCTTGAGGTGCAGCTCTTGTACTTCACCGAGCTCGACCAACAATGCGGTGCGCGCGACGTCGTCGTCGATGTGCTCGGCGAGCTGCTCGAGCGCGTGCACGAGCACGGTGGGCCGACGCGCGCTGCGGCTGAGCTTCGCGAGCTGGTAGAGCGCGAGCAGGTCGCCGGGGGCGAGCCGCGTGATGTCCTGGAACGCGGTGATCGCGAGGTCGATGTCGCCGAGCTCGTGCTCGGCCATCACCGCGAGGCGACGCAGCCCGGTGAGCTTGTCCTGCTCGTCGACGGTGCCGTCGATCTGCCGCCGCATGCTCTGCGCGGCCTGTGGCCAGCGCCGCATCTTCTCGTAGACCGAGCCGAGCGCGCGCAGACAGTTGGGGTTGTCGGGATCCTCGGCGGCGGCGAGCTCGTAGATCTCCGCCGCGCGCGCGAGGTCGCGGCGCTGCTGCTCGTGCAGCTGACCGAGGCGCAAGAGGATCGCGGCGCGATCGGGACCGGCGGTCTGCGTGCGCGCCCACTCCTGCAGGTGCAGCACGAGCGCGGGCAGGTTGCCTTGCAGCCGCAGCACTTCGGCGAGCGCCTCGCGTACCCAGCGGTGCTCGGGCAGGTGCACGAGGCAGAAGCGCAGGTCGGCGGCGATCGACTCCGCGATGGCGCTGCGCGCTGCGTCGCCGCGCAGCGCATCGATGTCCGCGTCGGGACCGATCACCGCGCGCAGCTCCGCGAGTCGCAGGCGTGCGAGCTGCTCGCGCACGAGCGCTTGCTCGCGCGGATCGTCGAGGCAGCGCCACAGCCGATCGAGCACCGCGGTGTTCTCGGGCAGCCCGCGGCCGTCGTCGCCCGCCGCGATGCGCTGCTCGACGTGCAACGCGACCTCGGAGAGCGGCGCGAGCACGTCGGTCGCGTCGGCGCGCTCGGGATCGCGGGCCGAGAGCTCGAGCACGAGGTCGTTCACCGGACGCCCGGCCTCCGCGAGCGTGAGGAACGCGAGGTGCAACGCCGTGCTCGCGGAGATCGGATCCTGGGCCACGCGCGCGAGCTCGCGGTAGAGCTCGCCGAGGTGATCGCGATCCTGCGTGCGCGACAGTGCACGGATGTAGCGACGCAGCACGCTCTCGTCCACGGGGTCGGACGCGTGCGCTTCGGCGAGCACCGCGATGCGCTCGTCGACGGACTCGACCAGCTCGGCGAGATCGAGCAGCGTGGCGGCGCGCTGCCGTGGCGACGCTGCGTGCCGCAGGAGCGCGCGCAGGTGATCGGCGGCGGAGACGTGATCGTCGAGCTGGATCGCGGCTTCGGCGGCGAGCGAGAGCGCGACCGGATGCTCGCGGTTGAGCTCGAGCGCGCGCTCGTACGCTTCGTAGGCGCGACGTCGGCTCGGCGTGCGCTCCTCGCAGGAGAGCCCGAACTCGATCCACGCGGCCGCGCGCGACTCGAAGCCCTGCGACTCGTCGCGCGCCGATTGCTCGAGCGCGGCGAGCTCGGCCGCCAGCCCGCGTTGATTGCTGCCACGTCCGACCTCGCGCAGCGTCTCGGCGAGCGCGCTCTGGCTGCGGCGCAGCAGCAGCTCGCCTTCCTCCTGACGACCGAGTCGCTCGATGAGGATGCGACCGGCTTCGCAGAGCATCGCGCCCTTGACGGCCTCGTCCTCGGAGAGTCGGCTCTCCTCGGCGAGCTCTTCGACGAGCGCTTGCCAGGCTTCGGCGGTGCCGCTCTCGGTCGACACCGACAACAAGCTGGTGTGGATGCCCGAGCTCGCGGGCCACAGCAGCGAAGGATCGTCGGTGAGCGCGGGCGGTGCTTCTTCGACGCCGCCGCGCTCGACCGCGAGCGCGAGATCGCCGAGATCGATCGGACCGCTGCGATCGTCGACGAGATGCGTCGGCGCGCCCGCGGGGCGGAAGAGCTCGCCGGAGAGCTCGAGCTCTTCGCTCATGCCGAGATCTCCTGCGAGCGGCGCCGCGGCACGTTCATCTCGATCACGTAACCCAGCCCGCGGCGCAGCCCGATGTGATCTTCGGACAGCAGGTAGCCCACCAGCATCACGCCGCGGGGATCGGCGAGCTCGTCGGTGCGACGCAGCAGCTCGAGCGCGGGGCGTGGATCGGCGGATGCGACCGCGCCCGCGCGATCCTCCGCCATCTGCAGCGTCGCACGAAGCTGCGCGGGATCGAGGCCTTCGCTCGCCTCTTGGAACGCCTTCGCGGTGTCGAAGAGGTGCTGCATCGACTCCTTGTTGGGGAGCTGCGCAGCGAGCTCGTCGGCGAAGCGCGTGTCGTATTCGTGCTTCACGTCGAGCTCGATGCCGCAGCCGCGACACAACGCGACGCACAGCGCGAGCAGGCGCGCGGGCTTCATGTGCGTGTGCAGTGCATCGCCGCCGGTGGCGAGTCGCAAGAGCGCACGACCGATGCGATCACGCGCGGCCGGACCGAAGGGTGTGGCCGCGAGCCTCCGTCCGACCACCAGCGCGGGCGCGCCGGCGAGCCGCGCTTCCGCGGTGTCTTCCTGCGCCGAGTCGACGAACACGAGCGGCTGCGGCACGCCCATCGCATTCGCGATCGCACGCACGACCAACACGACCGGCGTGCTCGTGGGCAGCGAGCGCGACGGCGAGAGATCGATGGTGGGCGCGGGCGCGTCGGGCAGCTCGCCGAGGTAGAAGACGCCTTCGCGCAGCAGATCGAGCGCGGCGGAGTGGGGCAGATCGCCGATGAATCCGTCGAACGGCCGACCCTCCTGCGGCTTCGGCAGCGGCCACGGATCGGCGACGAGCTCGTCGCACGCGCGGCCCGGCGGGACGAGCTGCGGCGCGAGCACCTCGAGCGCGGCGGCGGCGAGATAGACACCGTCGAGCTCACCGAGCGCGTCGTACAGGCGCAACAACCCGGCGACCGGAAGCGCGAGCGCATCGGCGCTGCGATCGAGCGGGGTGGCGGCGGAGCGCAGCCACGCACGATGGTGTGCGACGGCTGCGAGCAGTGCGGCGGTGGCCTCGTCACCGCGTCCGAGCTTGTCGAGCAGACGGCGCAGCTCGAGCGCGACGTCGACGTCGGTGGGGCGCAGCAGCAACAGCTCGCGCATCAGCTCGACCGCGTGCTCGGGTTGACCGAGCTGCGCACGATGGACCTCGGCGAGCGCACGCAGGCTGTGGATGCGCTCGGGACCGGTGCCGATCTCGACCAACGCTTGCAGGGCCTCGACGCGCTGACCCACGTTGCCGACGCGCGCGGCGAGCCGCTCGGCCGCGAGCAGTGCGTGGCGCGGGAAGTAGCCGCCGTGGCCGGCGCGCAGGAAGTGCTCGATCGCGCCGGCTTGATCGCCGGCTTTCTCGCGCGCATCTCCGGCGAAGTACTCGAGCGACGCGCGACGTTCCGGCGAGGTCTCGAGCCCGAGCGACGCGTCGAGCTCCGCGACGACCTCGGCCCACTGCTGCGAGCGCGCGTAGGCCTGCGCGAGATCGATGTGCAAGCCGGCGTCGTCCACGACGTGGGGCATGCCCGCGGTGAGCAGCTCGATCGCACACGCGGGACCGACCACGTCGCTGCCGAGCCGCGCCAGCTCGCGCAGCGCGCTCGCCCGCAGCTTGCCGGCGTCGATCGCCGCTTGCAGTCGCTGACGCAGCGGCACCGCGAGCGCTTCGTCGGACACGCCGCCGTGGCGATGACGCGTGCGCTGCAGGCCGGCGTGTGCACGATCGCTGGTGGGATCGAGCGTGATCGCCTCGGCGAAGAGCGACCACGCGGTCGCGCCGACGTCGTCGGTGTCGTCGATGCGCAGCGCGAGCGCGCCGGCGCGACAGAGCGCGCGCGCCTTGTGCACGGGATCCTTCTGTAGCGCGGCGAGCCGACGCAGCGTGTCGATGGCCTCGGTGCGCGCGACCGGATCGCCCATGCGCTCGAGCACGCGCGCACGGGCGTGCCACGCCGGTTGATAGTCCTCGCACGCGGCGATCGCATCGTCGACGGCTTCGAGCGCGGCCTGCAGATCGAGGCGATGCTCGTGTTGCTCCGCAGCGATGGTGAGCAGCGCGGCCTTGTCCGCGCCCGACTTCGCACGGTTCGCGGCCTCGCGCATGTCACCGGCACTGCGCGCGGCCGAGGCTTCGCGGCGCCGTTCCTTCAGACGCTGTCGTCCGCGGCGCGCGAGCACGTGGTTCGGCGCGACGTCGAGGATGCGTGCGTAGCCCTGATCGGCGGCGTCGAGGTTGCCCGCGGCTTCCTCCGCACGCGCGCCGCGGAAGCGCATCGTGACGATGCCGGGATCTTCCGCGGGCGCTTCGCTCTCGAAGCACGCGAGCGCGGCACCGAGCGCACCGGCTTGCCGTGACGAGCGACCGGCCTGCCCGCACGCGCGCGCGAGTCGGAGCTGCACGACGTAGTCTTCGGGACGCGCCTCGGCGACCGCACCGAGGTACTGGATCGCGACGACCGGCTTCGGCGACAGCTCGGCGAGCTGCAGCGCCATCGCGCGGCGATCGTCGGCGCCACGCTCCGCGGTGAGCCCCGCCTCCGCGAACGACTGCAGCTCGCGACTCTTGCCCTGTTGCTCGTACAGCCGCAGCAAGCGTGCACGCGCGACGCCGAGCTGCGGCCACAGCTCGAGCGCGCGCACGAGATCGCGGATCGCTCCGTCGTGATCCTCGGTGGTCGCGCGCAGCGAGGCCGCGCGGTGCAACAGCAGCGCGCGCGTGCGCGGCCCACCGACCGCGGAGATGTGCTGCTCGAGCAACGCGAGCAGCTGCTCGGGCTTGTTCAGCCGCGCGGCGAGGCTCTCCGCGGCATGCAGCGCCGGCAGGTGCTTGGGCCAGCGCGAGAGCAGGGCCTCGAGCTCTTCGAGCGCTTCGGCGGGGCGATCGAGCTTGGTGACGAGCAGCGTCGCGATCTCGAGCTGCAGCGCGGCCTGGCGCGCACGATCACCGGCGTACAGCAGCTCCTTGCGCAAGAGCTCGACCAGCGCCTCGTGGTCGCCGTCCTCGCGCAGCAATCGCCCGAGGCTCTCGAGCGTGGGCTGATGATCGTCGACGGACTCGAGCGCGCGCTTGAAGTACTGGCGCGCGCGTCCGCGATCGCCGAGGCCGAGCGCGAGCTCGCCGGCGCGGTGCAACAGCTTGGCGGTGCGCGCGGGGCTGCGAGTGAGCGCGATTTCCTTGTCGGTGATCGACAAGAGCTCGACGTCGCGACCGGAGCGCGCGAGCAACCGCGCCATGAGCTGGATCGACCACAGCGCCTCGGGCTGCTCCTGCAACAGCGATCCGAGGTGACCGATCGCGGTCGCGGAGTCGTCGTCGGTCGCGTGCAGCTGCGCGAGCACGGAGCGCAGGAAGGCGCGCCGCGCCGGCGTCTTCGCGGCCTCGAGCTCCGCGCTGTAGAACTGCTGCAGCGCACCGCCGTCGCCCGACTGGTGCAGCAATCGCTCGAGTCGATCGCGCGCAGGGCGATACGACGGGGCGATGCTCATCGCGGATTCGTAGTGACGCCGCGCGCCCTCGAGCTCGCCGAGCCGCTCCTCGAGCAGCTGACCGGCGCGCAGGTGTGCGAGCGCGACCTCTTCGCTCGACAGCCCGATGCTCTTCGCCGCCGCGATCTCGGTGCGCACGAGCTCGAGCATCTGCGCCCACATGCCGCCGGCGCCGAGATAGCGTCCGGTGTCCTCGAGCGCGGGGACGTGGGCGGGATTCAGGCGCAGCGCACGACGCATCGCCGCGAGCCCATCGCTCGGACGATCGAGCCGGAAGAGCGCGAGCCGACCGATGCGATAGAAGAGCTCGGCGCGCACCGACGCGTCCTCGAGATCCGAGCACGCGCGGAGCTGACCGGCGAGGGCGTCGAGCGCGACGTCGTAGCGGCTCATGCCCATCGCGAGCTCTTCCAGCGAGCGCCACAGCGAGAAGCAGTGCGGCTGCTCGTGCGCCGAGGCTTGCAGCAGCTGCAGCGCGGCCTGACGCTCGCGGGCGTCGCGGAGCACGAGGCTCGCGCGCGCGAGTGGCATCGCGCGCATGCCCTGCGGGCGCGCACCGGCCTCGAGCTCGAGCGCGTGCAGCATCGACTCCGCGTCGCCGCTCACCTCCGCCATGCGGAACAGATCGCTGGCGAGCACCGGATGGCCGGGCAACAGCTCGAGCGCACCGATCACGAGATCGCTGGCGAGCCCGAGGTCGCCGCGATGACGCGCTTCGAGCCGCGCGAGGTCGTGCAGCACGCCGGCCGACGCCGCCGGGTCTTGCAGCACGTCGAGCTGCGACTCGAGGTTCGCGATGAGCCAGAAGACATCGCCGCGCGCGAGCGACACGCGCTCGACCGCGCGCAAGACTGCGAGGTCGCGCGGCGTGGCCTTGAGCGCGGCTTGGTAGCACTGCTGCGCCGCGCTGAGATCGTGGAAGTAGGCCTCGACCAGCAGCCCGCGCTCGCGATAGAGGGCGGCAGCTTCGCGCGGGTGACGGGTCGCGCGAATCTCCTGATCGAGATACATGACCGCCGAGCGCACGTCGCCGCGATCGAGGTAGATGCGGTAGAGCAGGCGCATGGCCGGACGCAGATCCGGCACCATGTCGAGCGCGTGCCCGAGGTGGCGCACCGCCTCGTTGGTCTCGCCCTTGACGATGTGCCAGCGCGCGCACGTGGTCGCGAGCGCGGCACGCAGCTGCGGCTCGGTGATCGGCGTGCGCGAGAGGGCCTGCAGGACGTCCTGCAGCGGCATCTCGTCCATGCCCGTCACTGCCGGCAGTCTACTCGAAATCGCGGGTGTTCAGCTGCCGCCGAGCGCAGCCACATAGTCGTTCAGTTGGTACTCCCGCGGCCGCTCGCCCATGCTGGCGTGCTTGGCCGCGAGCAGCTCGAGCACCAGCTTGAGCGTCTCGAAACGGCAGGTGAGGGTGTAGTACTCCTCTTCGCCCACGGGTGGCAGCTCGGCGAGGCGGTCGGCCAGCCAGCTGGCATCGTCCTCGCCTCCGGCCGCGGGTGCAGTCGTGCGCGCGTGGAAGGCGGTGTCGAGCGCGGTGTCGGTGGGCAGGCGCTCGTCGTCGTCGTCGACCGGACCGAGCAGTGCCTCGAACGCTTGATCGATCGGCGCGAGCCACAAGAACTGGTGACGCATGAGCAGACGTAACCGTCGTGGATCCTCGCGGTCGCCGATCCATTGCGCACCGATCTCGTTGCGCACGAGCTCGCCGTAGTAGGCACCGGCTTCGGCAGCGACGAGCGCGACGATCGGTGCACGCTGTTCCTTGCGTGCGGTGCGAAGATAGTGATCGACGAACGCGAGCGACGTGATCGATCCGTCGAGCTCGATGCCGAGCGAGCGACGCACGTGCTCCTTGAAATTCCCGGCGAGCTCGCGCGCGAGCACGTCCGCGGGACTGGTCGCCGTCGGCGCGATGCCCGGCGCGGAATCATCCGGCGCGGAAGCGGACGGCGGTGGCTTGCGGCTGTCGCTCATGCGTGGCGCGAGAGCCTAGCCCGAAAAGCATGAGCTCGCGGGCGCGCTTTACACGGCGCGGCCCGGACAGCTATCGTGGGCGCGAGCTGGTGCCCGGGAGCGACGCGACTGTTCCGGCGACGTGGGCCACCCGCAGCGATGGCTGCGTCTTCGCGTGTCCGTGTGGCGCGATGTTCCCGGCGAAGCGCGTCGTGGTGGTGCGGCTGCCGACCGACGCCGAGCTCGCGACACGGGTGCGCCAGCGCGGCGCGTACGAAGGCCACTGTCCGGCGTGTGGGCGCGAGGCGCAGGGCAGCGCGGCGTGGCTCGAGATCGACGCGCGCGCTCGTCGTGCGCAGCTCGTCGTGCCCGACGATCGTCGCGGTGACGTGCTCGACATCCTCGCGGCCCACCTCGCGTGGCTGCGCGACGATCCCACGCACGTCGAGCCGTGGGTGTTGCAGCCCGAGCTCGTCTTCCTGAGCTCCGATACCACCACTGCACGGCGATCGTTGCCCGACGACGCCGAGACCACCGCGCATCGCGGGCGTGCACGCGTCGAAGCACCGCCGCCGCCTCTGCCTGCGCCGGTCGCTGCACGCGACGACGATCACGACACCGAGCCTACCCGCGAGCCGCCGCGCCCGCCTCCGCGTCACGATGCGAGCACGCCGCGGCCGTCGCCACTGGCCGCGGCGCCGCGTCCGGCCGCGCCCGCCGCTGCGGCTGCAGTACCGCGTCCGCGCCCCGAGCCCGGCACGCCGATCCCGATCACCTCGGGTGTGCCGCAGCCGATCGGCAACGACGGTGTCGGTGGCGGCTTGCCGCGCGGCGCAGGCATCGGCTCGTGGCTCGGCGAGCTGGTGCCGGGTCCGACGCTGTCGATGCGCGTGCAGCTCGACGACGACACGCTCGGCAAGTGGCAAGCCGCGAAGCTGGACGCGCGTCCGATCCACCTGCGCGGGCGCGGCTATCCGCTGCTCGGCGTGCGCATCGTCGGTGCGTGGATGGGCCAGCTCGGCTGCATCGACGGCATCGTCGACGTCGGTCGCCCCGAGGCGATCGAGGTGTTCCGCGTGCTCTCGCAGCGCTTCGCGTTGCGGCTCGAGCTGGTCGGCAGCGGCGGCGCGACCGGGCAACGCGACGTGCTCGCGCTCGGGCTCGAAGCCAACGCGGCGCTGTGTCTCGAGTCGGCCCGCGGCGCGCTCGCGCAAGGCGATCATCCGCCGTCGCAGTACCGCTCGGCCAGCGATCAGCTCGCGCACGAGAGCGTCGAAGAACGACTCGCGCAGACCAAGGTCACCATCGCACCGGGCGCGTACCAACACATCGTGGGCGCGCGCGAGGCCGTGCGCGCGCTCGATCATCTCGATCGAGTGTCGCGCAAGGAAACGCTCGCGCGACTGCTCGAGGTCGAAGGCCTGCCGATGGCGGAGTACGACGCGATCCGACGCCGCGTGCTGTCGGGCTCGCTCGAGCACGGCATCGTCGCGCCGCGTCGTTTCTGGCGCCGCGTCGTCGCGTCGGGGCTCGCCGAAGATCTCGCCGACTACGTGGGCAAGCTGTCGTCGAACCGCGAGATCCACGAGGGCGAAGAAGGCGACCTCGAGCCCAGCGCCGCGCGCGAGGCCTGGCAATCGATCCTCGACGTCTGCACGCGCAAGGATCTCAAGCCGCCCGCGCCGCTGCGTCGCGCGCTCGATCTACCCGAGACGTTGC
This sequence comes from Nannocystaceae bacterium, assembly GCA_035550195.1. Taxonomy (GTDB): domain Bacteria; phylum Myxococcota_A; class Polyangia; order Nannocystales; family Nannocystaceae; genus Xiheibacterium. Next base: position 2,325 of record DASZPU010000570.1, on the reverse strand, counting down.
CGGGTCGCGAAGGCAACGCTCCGTCGGCGGCCGCGGGTGTGATCGACGTGGTCGATGCGAGCTCCGAGCCCACGTTGGTCGCACGGCTCGGCGATCCGCGCACACGCTTGTCCACCGCGAGCGCGCTGCTGCAGAGTGGTCGCGCGTCGCCCCGCGAGCTCGAGCACGTGTTCGACGCGCTCGAGCGCTTCGACAACGACGAGCTGCTCGCGATCCTCCCCGATCTCTCCGAGCTCGGGCCGCGCGCAGTCGCGGGCATGGTGGGCAAGCTGCAATCCGATCGCCGCGAGCTGCGGCAGGCCGCGGCGATCCTGCTGGGCATGTCGCTCGACCCCGATGCACTCGGCCCATTGTCGGACGCCTTGGTGGTCGAGCCGACCAACGTGTGGTTGGATGTCGCTCGCGCGCTCGGAGGCTTCGGTCCGATCGCGCTGCGTCGCCTCTGTCAGCTCTTGCGACGCGACGCGGGCTCGACCCGCGAGCAGACCGCGATCGAGCGCGTTGCACGGGCGCTCGCCGAGATCGCGCTCTCCGACGGGGCCTTCGACCATGCTGCCGACGCGGCCGGATCGCGGCCGGGTCGCGATGCCGTGGCGGCGCTCGCGGATGCACCGGACCCACGAGTTTCGACGGCGGCTCGCCGTGCGCTTGCTACACTGCGAGACGTGAGTGAATCCGGAGCCGCAATCCGCGGCGAGCTGCCCTTGGCGGAGGTCACCGAGGTGCGTGGCTTCTCGCGACGCGCGTACGAAGCGATCATGGTTCCGGAGCTCGAGGTCGAGGCGGAGAGCTGATGCGCTACGGCATCTTCAGCGACAGCCACGCGAACCTCGACGCGCTCGAGGCGGTGCTCCGCGAGTTCGACAAGGCCAAGGTCGACGCGCTCGTGTGCATCGGCGACACCGTCGGTTACGGCGCGCAGCCCAACGAGTCGTGCAACCTCGTGCGCAAGCACGCGCGGCACACGATCCTCGGCAACCATGACGCCGCGGTCGGCGGGCGCATGGACTACAGCTACTACTACGACGCGGCTCGCCAGGCGCTCGATCACCACGCGGGACAGCTCTCCGATTCCAACATGGAATGGTTGCGCTCGTTGCCGTACGACGTGACCGAGGGCGACACGCACTTCTGTCACGGCTCGCCGGTCGACCTCGAGCAGTTCGAGTACATCTTCACGATCGATCAGGCGGCCACGTGCCTGCCGATCTGGTCGCGGCTCGGGCAGGTCACGTTCATCGGGCACTCGCACCTGTGCAAGGCGTACGCGCTCGGGCGCGAGCGCGTGTACGAGGCGATCACGAAGCGCTTCGAGATCCATCCCGAGTTCCGCTACATCATCTCGGTGGGCTCGGTGGGGCAGCCGCGTGATCACGACCCGCGCGCGAGCTACACGATCTACGACGACAGCGAGCGCGTCTTCGAGTTCAAGCGCGTCGAGTACGACATCGCCGCGGCCGCGCAGAAGATCTTCGACGACAGGCGCCTGTCGGACAGCTTCGGCGCGCGCCTCTTCGCGGGCGTATAGGCCTAACGCCGCACGAGCCCCAGCTCGCCGTGCAGCGCACCGCGGAGCTCGTCGTAGGTGATCATGTGGTTGCGTTCCATGCGGCGCGCGTGATCGCGGAGCTCGGCCAACCACTTCTCGTCGACCTCGCCGCTCGCGAAGCGCTCGCCCAACGTGCGCGGCGCGGGGGCCAGCGCGGCGAGATGGATCGCCTGCAACACCGTGAGCTGCTCGGGCGGCACACCGAAGTGATGACGCGCGCCGGCGTCGACACCGTATACACCGGGGCCGAGCTCGACGAGGTTCAGGTACAGCTCGAGGATGCGCTGCTTGCCGAGGCCGTCCTCGAGCAGCGCGGTGAGCCAGGCTTCCTGCAGCTTGCGCGCGAGCGATCGATCGACGCCGAGCCAGAGATTGCGCGCGGTCTGGTTGCTGATCGTGCTCGCGCCCCGGCGCACACGACCGTGCTCGAGGTTGTACCAGAACGCGCGCTCGATCTGCTCGCGGTCGAAGCCGTCGTGCGACCAGAAGCGCATGTCCTCGAGCGCGACGAAGGCTTCGGCGATCCGCGGCACGCGTGCGAGCGCGACGAAGCCCGGTGCACCGCTCGCGAGCACGCGCTCGTGCATGCGGCCGTCGTCGGCGACGTAGCGATGACGCCAAGGGCCGCGCAGCCCGTCGATGTCGACGCTCGCCGGTGGTGCGATCGCGTCGCAGCGACCGAGCACGTCGAAGTCGAGCGTGAGCACGCCGGGTGGCGGTTGCACTTCGTCGGGCTCGGCCTCGCCGCGTGCGCGCGCACGCGCGAGCTCGGCGAG
>DASZPU010000569.1:0-7977 GCA_035550195.1 Nannocystaceae bacterium | reverse complement strand
AGCATCACCTGCGAGAACAGAACGGTGGCCCAGGCCACCGCCGCACGCAGTGATGGATCGCGTTCGTTCACCGGCTCGCGCATGGGACCCCGGCGCGCGGACGTTGGGTTCGAAACCCTCGTGTCTTTCGTGGGGTCCAAGCCCAGCTCATGATCGCATCAAGCTCACGCCGTCGCTTCCTGATCGGTTCCTCCGCGGCCACGATCGCGGCCCTCGGCTGCGGACCGCAAAAGGGCACCACCGCGCCGACGACGTCCGAGCCGACGAAGCCCGCGCCGCTGCCGGAGATCGCCGAGCCGAACAAGGGCAGCGGCAAGTTCCGACTGCTCGTGCTCGGCGGCACCGGCTTCATCGGTCCGCACATCGTCGATGCCGCGCTCGCGAAGGGCTGGGAAGTGACGCTCTTCAACCGCGGCAAGACGCGGCCCGAGCTGTTCCCCGACGTCGAGAAGCTGCAGGGCGATCGCGACGGCAAGCTCGACGCGTTGAAAGGCCGCGACTGGGATGCGGTGATCGACAACTCCGGCTACGTGCCGCGCATCGTGAAGGACAGCGCGACGCTGCTCGCCGATCACGTGAAGCAGTACGTGTTCGTGTCGTCGATCTCCGCGTACGACGAGTCGATCTACGGGAAGAAGGGCATCACCGAGACCGACAAGGTCGCGACGATGCCGGACCCGACCGTCGAGCGCGTGATGGAGTTCTACGGCGCGCTCAAGGCGTTGTGCGAGCAAGCGGCCGAGGCCGCGATGCCGGGCCGCGTCACCAACGTGCGTCCGGGCTACATCGTGGGGCCCGGCGATCCCACCGATCGCTTCACCTACTGGCCGCTGCGCGTCGAGAAGGGCGGCGAGTTCGTCGCGCCCGGCACCCCCGACGGTCCGATGCAGTACATCGACGCGCGCGACCTCGCAGCGTGGATGATCAACGCGGTCGAGCAGAAGCACGTCGGCGTCTACAACCTCTGCGGTCCGGTCGAGCCCACCAACATCGGCGCGCTGTTGCAGACCTGCATCGAGGTCACCGGCAACAAGGAAGCGAAGCCGGTGTGGATCGACGCGAAGTTCCTCGAGGAGCACGAGGTGCAGATCGGTGGCGACTTGCCGATCTGGCTCCCCGACGACGAGAAGTTCGCCGGCTTCGCGCGCGTGTCGAATGCGAAGGCGGTCGCGACCGGGCTCGTCACGCGTCCGACTGCGGACACGGTGCGCGATCTCTTGAAGTGGTTCCACGAGCAACCCGAGCCGCGACAGAAGGCCGTGCGCGCGGGTTGGCTGCCGCAGAAGGAAGCCGAAGTGCTCGCCGCGTTCCACTCCGGCGGCAAGGGCAAGAAGAAGGGCAAGGCGAAGCCGAAGAAGACGGCGATGCTCGCCGCCTCCTTGTTCGGCTACGCGTGAGCTCGAGGAACGCTAGAACCCGAGCTCTTTTTTCCGGGCTTCGGCGCCGTCGAGTGAGGCGCCCTTCTCGTTCACGACGGGCAGACCCTTCGCACGCTCGGCGTTCGTGGCCTTCCACTCCGCGAGATTGTCGGGGAGCTCGGTCTCGTCGTAGATCGCCTCGACGGGACACTCGGGCACGCACGCACCGCAGTCGATGCACTCATCGGGATCGATGTAGAGCATCTTGTCGTCGCCGTGGAAGCACTCCACGGGACACACCGCGACACAGTCGGTGAAGCGGCATCCGTTGCAGTTCGAGGTGACGACGAAGGTCATGAGCTCTCCCTTGGGCGGCACATCGTACAGGCCGCTGGCGCAGCGTACACCGACGGCGTGCCTACATCGCCCTACGATGGCTCCAAAGCCCGTCTGCGGCCGAATTCCCGGGTTTTCCACAGTCGTGGACAAGCTGTGGACGGACCTGTCGATCCCCGCAGACCCGGCCGGGGATCGGCCGGGGCGCCCGCCGTGGGCGCCGCCCTGGCCGGATGGGAATCGCCACGCCATCATCCCTCTGCCGTGGCCAGATCGTCGACGCGCTCGATCTCGGGACCGATCATCTACGGATCGTTCGCGGTCGCGTTGACCACCGCGCTCTTGGTCGGATGGATCTACGTGATCGTCCGCAGCCAAGAGCTCACGCAGCAGTGGGCGGTCGCGAACGCGTGGTTGTTGGTCGCCGGCATCGTGTCGTTCTCTGCGGTGATCGCCGTGCTCGTGCTCTTCTCGGTGTTCCTCGCGCGCGAGATCCTCGAGGCGCGTCGCCGCACCACGTTCGTCGACTCGGTCACGCACGAGCTGCGCTCACCGCTGGCCTCGCTCAAGCTCTGCCTCGAGACGATGGCGCGCGCGGGCCTGGCCGCAGAGCAGCGCGATCGATTGCACGAGATGATGCGTGACGACGTCGAGCGGCTGTCGGGCTTCATCGAGGACATCCTCGAGACCACGCGACTCGAGCAGAGCCCGAAGGGCCGCAGCGCCGCGCGCGTCGAGCTGCGCGAGCTCATCGATCACTGCATCGTCGCAGTCGTGCGCCGCCATCACCTCGAGCCCGACGTCGTCACCGTCGAGATGGACCCCGCGCTCGCCTTCGTCACCGATCGCGGCGCGCTCGAGATCGTGGTGAAGAATCTGCTCGACAACGCGATCAAGTACTCCGATGAACCTGCACACGTGGCCGTGCACGCGCTGCGCGAGGGCGACAAGGTGCGGATCTCGGTCGCGGATCGCGGCATCGGTATCCCGCGCCGTGCGCTGCGCCGCATCTTCGACCGCTTCTACCGCGTCGACGAAGAGGCCGTGCGAGCGCGGCGCGGCACCGGGCTCGGCCTCTTCGTCGTGCACTCGCTCGTGCGCGCGATGGGTGGGAAGCTGAGCGCGCACTCCGAGGGTCCCGGCACCGGCACGCGCATGACGGTCGTGCTACCCCACTACGACGTGCCCGAGACCGCGCCCGTCCTCGACGCCGAACGGATCGCCAGTACATGAGCTCGACCTCGCCGCGCATCCTCATCGTCGAGGACGAAGCCCATCTCGCCGCCGGTCTCAAGCTCAACTTCGAGCTCGAGGGCTACGTCGTGTCGGTGGCGGCGACCGGTCGCGACGCCGGACGACTGTTGCTCGAGCCCACGCCCTACGACGCGATCCTGCTCGACGTGATGCTGCCGGACATCGATGGCTTCGCGCTGTGTCAGCGGCTGCGCGACGCCGGCAACACCACACCGGTGTTGATGCTCACCGCGCGCGACGAGGTCGCCGATCGCGTCGAAGGCCTCAACGTCGGCGCCGACGACTACCTCACCAAGCCGTTCGAGCTGCAGGAGCTTTTGGCGCGCGTGCGTTCGATGATTCGCCGCAAGCTGTGGCACACGCAGCACGACGCGGTGCGTCCGAACAAGGGCGTGCTCGCGCTCGGCGAAGCGGTGATCGACTTCGAGACCCACGGCGTCACGGTGCGCGGCGAGTCCGTGCATCTCACCAAGCTCGAGCTCGATCTGCTGCGCTACTTCGCCGACAACCCCGGGCGCGTGCTCAGCCGAGAAGAGCTGCAGCGGCAGGTGTGGAAGCTCGACGACTATCCCAACCACCGCATGGTCGACAACTTCATCATGCGGCTGCGTCGACACTTCGAGCCCGATCCGCGCGAGCCGGTGCTGTTCCTGTCGGTGCGCGGCGCGGGCTACAAGTTCGTCCCGCCGGTGGCGTAGCTCATCCGCGCGGATCGGGCTTGCACAGCCCTCCGCCTTCGATCTGCGCGTTGGTGCGGTAGGTGTTGAGCAACGACCACGACGCCGGCTCGTGCTGCGGGATCGTGCCGTCCTCGCGCACGTTGGTGACGTGGTACGTGTGCTGATTCCAGATCCGTCGGGCTTGGATCCACCGATCGTCGACGTCGCGGATCACCTGCAGCGCCGGATTGCCCACGCCGAACGACACCACCAGGATCTCCGCGGAGCCGTCGTTGTCGACGTCGGCCACCGTCGGATACTCGATGAGCGTCGGCGACGAGCGCGGGATCGTGAGCAGCGGCGTGCCGCCGCCATCGAACACGTAGAGGTTGATCTCGTCGGTGTACATCGCCTCCGCGATGCCGTCGCCGAGGAAGTCGAACGCGGTGCCGGCCGACCAACCGCTGCCGTCCTGCACGGGCGCGGTCCAGATGACCGTCATGTCGCGCTCGACGACCGAGTAGTGCGACGCGGCCGAGAGCGCGAGCTCCGAAACGTTGTCGCCGTCGAGATCGTGGATCGATGCGGGCCTGAACCACGCCGGGTAACCGTCGCCGCTGGGCGTCGCGTTGAGCACGGTGACCGAGCCGTCGTGCTCGAGGATGCTCGCGCCCGCGCGCGTCGTGACCAGCACCTCGGGCTGCGCATCGTCGTCGAGGTTCGCGACCTGCGGGAAGCCGGGCTCGAGCGACGGCGCGTCGTAGTACATGGTGCCGTCGGCTCGCCACGCGGTCTTGCCGAGGATGACCTCTTGCTCGCCATCGTCGTCGAGATCGGCGACCGCCGTCGCGGTGCAGTGCCACACGTCGTACATCGACCAACCGACCTGCATCGGTGCGGCCCACATGAGCTCGCCGTTCGCGTCGGTGACGGTGTCGTCGGCGATGATCTCGACGTTGCCGTCGGCGTCGAGATCCGCGAGCGCGATCGCGAAGCCCTGCCCGTGATCGATCGGCGCATCGCTCTGCCACTTCATCGTGCCGTCGTGCTCGAACGCGACGAGGTAGCTGGGCTGCGGGATGCCGCCGAGGATGCCGCCCGGCGTCGCCGAGACGATCTCGACCAGGCCATCGCCGTCGATGTCGCCGAGCGCCGGCGTCACCGACGGATCGAGGTTCACTTGGATGCGGAAGTGCTCCGCTCCGGTCGCGCCGTCGAGCACCCAGATGTTCGCGGGCGTGTACGAGATCCCGCCCGCGACGACGACGACATCGGGTGTGTCGCAGAGATCGATCTCGCCGTTGCCGTCGTCGTCGGTGAGATTCGCGACGAGCGCGGGCACGATGCTCACCTCGCCGCCGGGACCGGTCCACGTCCACTGGATCTCGGGCTCGAAGCTGTCGGCCGGCGCCTCCATCTCGCAGTCGCCGACCGCGTCCATGTCGTCGAGCACGTGGCAGACGTCTTTCGGACCGTCGTCACCCGCGGTGCCACCCGTGTCGACGCCACCGACGTCGAAGATCGGTCCGCCGGAATCGGCAGTGGTCGCGCTCGTGGAATCGGCGGTGCTCGTCGCAGTCGAGCTTGCACCGCTCGTGCTCGCGTCGCTCGTCATGGTGAGCGTGCCGTCGGTGCCGAGCGTGAGGCTGCCTTCGCCGGATGCGGTGTCGTCGCCCGAGCCCGAACCACCGCACGCAGCGATCAGCAACAAAGCAATCGAACGTCTACGCACGGCACCACCCCCGTCACGAGGGTACGCAACGCGGTGGCGCGGCGCTAGAGGATGTCGGTGCGCTCGAACGCGACGCCGCCGAGCGGGCCGTCGACGTCGAGCTCGAGGCAGAACAGTTGAGCTGGGCCAGCGATGTCGAGCATGTCGCTGCCCTCCGGCGACGGAAACGCCGGATTGCCGTCACCGTCCTTCACGTCTTCTTCGGATCGCTCTTGGGCGCCTTCTTCTTCGGACGCACGCCCGGCGGCACCGATTTCTTCTTCGGCTTCGACTTGCCCAGCTGCTCTTCGAGCGACTGCAGACGCTGCCGCAGATCGTCGAGCTCCTCACGCAGCTCGTCGTCGCCCCCGAACACGCGGATGCCTGGGCCCGGGCCGAAGCCCGCGCCCGCATCGTCGCGCATCTCCGCCTTCAGCTCGCGCCGCTTCTTGCCGCGGATCACGACGATGTCGACGACATCTCCGCTACTGCGGTCCGACAGCGCTTCGCCGACGTCGCCGACATCGTCGATCGCATCGCCGTCGACGCGGACGATCACATCGCCGACGTTCACACCCGCCTTGCCCGCGGGCGTGTCGGTCTCGACACCCTGCACGAGCAATCCCGAGTCTTCGGGCGCGCCGAAGAAGCGCCGCAGCTCGGGGGTCATGCTGCTCACGTGCACGCCGAGCCGACCCTTGCCGAACGAGAACGAGAAGCTCGTGCCCGGTGGCATCGCATGCGCGGGCGGTGCGATCGCGAACGCGTCGATCGGCGGCAACGGTGCGAGCGGAGGCATCGGCGGCAACGGTGCGATCGCGGGTGCAGGCGGCAGTGGAGCGACCGGTGGCGCCGGCGGCAACGGTGCACGACGCGGATGTGCATCGGCGAGCGTGGGGACTGCGAGCGCGAGCGTGAGCGCGAGCGACGAGAGCGTGCGCATGTGCGTGTTCCTTTCAGGCCGGTGCGACGACGAACGTGATCCCCGGCGGCGGAGCGTGTCGTGGACGCGCACGCTTGCGCGGCGCGGGCGGGGCCGGTGGTGCGAGCATCGGCGCAGCGGGGGGAGCCGACGGCGCGAGCATCGGTGCATGCGGTGGCGCTGGGGGTGCGAACGCGGGCGGTGCGGGTGGCAACGCGGGCGCCGACGGAGCCATCGGCGGCAACGGTGCGAGCGCAGCCGTCGGCGGCGACGGAGGTGTGGCCGGGACGGGTGCGAGGATCGGCACGATGTCCTGCCGCGGCTGCACACGACGACGACCTCGCGGTGCCGGACCGCGCGGCGCCGCGTCTTGCCACGCGCGCATGTACTCTTCCATCGCGCGCTGACGGATCTCGTCGGCGTGCTCGCGGATGTGCTCCGCCGCGCGACGCTGCTCGTCGGACTGCGCACGCGCACGATCGAGCTCGCGCGCGACCTCTCGCTCGATGCGACGCTCGAGCTCCGCTTGCCGACGCTCGAGGTCGGCGTGCTTCCCATGCATCTTCGCGTGGGCCTTCGCCGCGCGCTTGGCCGCCGCGACCGCGCGCGCACGCTCGGCATTGCCGTGCTGACGCGCGCGATGGGCCTGCGCGATGGCGGCTTCGATCGCCTCGTCGTCGATGTCGATGTCGATGTCGATGTCGCCGAGCTCGCTCAGATCCTCGATCGCTTCGGGGTCGAGCACGATCACCATCGCTTCGCCGTTGCGTTCGACGCGGAGACCCGCGACCGGACGACCACCACGCGTGTGCCCTTCACCGAGCACGCGTGCGAGCTCTTCCGCGGTGGGCAGGCGATGCTGCTTCTTCGCCGCACGAATGGTCTTGCGCAGCTCCTTCTCGGTCGCGCGGCGCTGCTTCGCCGCCTTGCGCTGGGCCTTGCGATCGCCCTTCGGCGGATCGTTCGATGCAACGACGACGGCCGCGCGAGCGGGGAGACCGGGAGGGCTGGTCTCGAGCTCACCCGCCGCGCGGCCGTCTTCGTGCACCACCACGATCATCGGCGCACCCGTGCCCGCCGCGTGCTGCATCACGTGCGCACGCTCGTGGGCCGAGCCGATCGCCGGAGCCACCATCACCGTCGCGAACAGACCCGCGATCGCGAGCCACGGCAGCGCACGCATCCGCGTGGGCTCGCGCTGCGGCGCGACCAGCCGCAACACGCGACGACCGAGGATCGAGCGCGGCTCGGCCATGCCCGCCGCGAGCACCGGCGTGCGCTGCTGCACCCATCCGGCGATCTCGGTGAGACAGCGCGCGAGCTCGAGCGGCTGCGAGGTGTTGTCGACCGCCCATGCGTCGCTGAGGTACTCGGCGTGCTGGGCGATGCGACGACGCGCGAGCCGCAAGAGCGGCTGGAAGAAGAACACACGCTCGAGCACGAGCAACGCGAGCCGCCACGCGGGGTCGCGACGCAACACGTGCGCGAGCTCGTGCGCGAGCATCGACTCCTGCGCGGCGGGTGCGAGCGATCCGAGCGCGCGTTCGGGCACGACGATCTCCGGGCGCACGATGCCGGTCGCGAGCGGCACCGCGATCGTCGGCGAGATCGACAGCTGCACGGTGCGTTGCCGACGCGTGCGCGCGAGCAGCCCCGCGAGCAAGCGCGCGATCGGTCCGTCGGCGGCTCGACGACCGCGCAGCTGCACGTGCAAGCACCACCATGCGCGCGCGATGC
>DASZPU010000568.1:0-10455 GCA_035550195.1 Nannocystaceae bacterium | reverse complement strand
AGCCCGTCCGTGGTCGCACGCATCTCCATCTGTTGGTACATGCGCGCGTTCTGCAGGCTCACACCGATCTGGTGACCGATGACGCGCAGCATCTCGCGCGTCGCGGCTCCGAACAGCTGCGCGCGCGACGACGCCAACGTGATCGCACCGAGCACTTCGTCACCGCGCGACAGCGGCAGCACGAGCAGGCTCTTGGCGTTGCGCAGCCGCGTGCGTGCGGTCCACACCACCGTGTCGGGATCGCCGAGCTCGCCGCCCGCCGGCATGTAGTGGCGATTCTTCACCGCCATCGCGACCAGCGACGTCGCGTCCTCGAACTCGAGACCCTTGAGGCGTGCCGCCGCTTGCTGCCACGCCTCGGCCTCGCCTTCGCCGGGCACCGCCCACACCGCCTGCACCGCGTGCTTGTCCGCGACCACGCCGGTGAGCACGGCGAGATCGAAGGGCACGATCGCACGCAGCGCGGCGAACGACTTCTCGTAGACGTCCTCGAGCGTGAGCGCTTGATTGAGCAGATCGCTCGCGCGGTAGAACTGCTCCTGCTCGTACTTGCTGCGCTCGACCGCATTGAACACGCGCTCGTGCTCGACCGTGCGCAGGATGTGGCCGGCCGCGCGCTCGAGCACTGCGAGCTCGGCATCGGTGAACGGACGATCGCCGATGCGATCGGCGCAGAGGATCCCGCGCAACGCATGGCCTTCGCCGAGCGGCACTGCGCACAGATCGGTGACCGGCTCGGGCCCGCGGTAGTACGGCGGCAAGCGCCGGCCCGCGAGCGCGTGCAGACGCAGCGGCTTCGGATCGGCGAGCACGCTCGCGAGCACGCCGGCGCTCGCGAGCTCGGGCGCCTCCGCGAGCAGCTCGCCCGCCGACGCGACCTCCTTGATGACGAGCTTCGGCAGCGCACGCACGCCCTTCGGCCCCGCGGCATCGCCTTCGCACCACAGCAGCACCGCGCTGTGCAGACCGAGCGCGGTCCGGCACAGCTCGAGCGTGTGGAACACCTGCTCGTGGATGCTCTGCACCGCCGCGTGCACCATGCGGACCTCTTCGTCGGCACGTGCACGCGCGCGGCTCTCGAGCGGGAGCTGCGACGCGATGAGGCGGAAGTCCTTCGCTTCTTGGCGCATGCGCCCGAGCTCGTCGGCGATGCGGCGCTCGTGATCGCCACGCAGCCGGCGCGTCAGGCTGCCGAGCACGAGGCGATGACCGACGGCGAAGAAGCCGATGAACACGAGGTGACGTGCACAGGCCATCCACGCCGCGTGATCGCCGACGCGTGCCGCCAGCACGATCTCGAGCGCGGCCGTGGCCGCGAGCACACCGATCGCGCCGAGCCGCGTGCGATGCACGACCAGCACGAACGACACGAACGCGTAGACGAGCGGATAGAGGAACGAGCCGGCGCCGCCGGTCATCGCGACCAGCACGTAGACCGCGGTCGCGAGCGGGATGCCGAGCTCGAGCTCCGCCATGCCCGAAGGCGTGCGCGCGCGACTCGGCAAGAGCTCGCGCACGGTCGCCCAACCGAGCGCGGTGGCGAGCAGCGTGACGAGCGAGAGCGCGGGCAGCTCGGCGCGCGCGAGCGCAGCAGGCGAGAGCCGACCGGTGAGCAACAGTGGCCAGCACGCGATCGCGGTCGGCAACGGCCAGTGGCTCGCCAGCGCACGGCGGACGACCCAGAGCTTGCGGGCGACTGCGGTCATGGGGCGGGCTTGGGCTTCGTGCGCTCGACCTCGAACACGACCTCACCGATACCGACGAGGTTCAGATCCTCGCGCGCGATGCGAGCGACCTCGGCGGGATCGGTCTTGAGCGCACGGACCTCGGCCTGCAGCGCGCCGATCTCGTCCTGCAGCGCAGCGTTGGCGGTCTGCAGCTCGCCCTTCTCGGCCTCGACGCGCGCGAGCTCCTCGCTGCCGGCGGCGAGCTCGAGCTGACGCGGTCCCCAGGCGACGAGCGCGGCCACGAGGCCGGCGAGCAGGATGCGGTTGAGCCAGTGCATCGAACCAGCTCGGTAGTTGGCACGTGGCCCCGGTGCCGGCAAGAAAGCGGCTGCCCGAGCGCGTGCGTCCGTGTGGGCGCGGCCGGAAGGCGCGAGCACGACGGCTCGCGCCACGAAGAGCGCCGGAGCGCGCGAGCGCATCTCGAGCCCGACGTGGCTTTGCCACGGCGGACAGCGAGCACGACGGCTCGCGCCACGAAGAGCGCCGGAGGGCGCGACCAAAACTAACGATGGAGGATGCCGAGCTTCTCGAGGCCGCACGTGCGTGCAGCGTCGAGCACGTCGACGAGATAATGATGCGGGCTGGACTCGTCGGCCTTGATGTTGACGCCGGTCGCGGCATCGTTCTGCTTGGCCGCACACAGCCGCATCTCGAGCTCGCGGCGATCGACGACCTTGCCGTCGACCTGCACCTCGCCGCCCGAACCGATCGTGACCACCACGGCCTTGGGCTCGACGGTGCTGTCGCGGTTCTTCGCCTTCGGCAGCTTGACCTTGAACGCGGGGTTGTTCTGGAAGGTCGAGGTGAGCACGAAGAAGATGAGCAGCTGGAAGACGACGTCGATGAGCGGGGTGAGATCGATCTGGATCTCGCCGCGCTTCGCTCGCTTCGCGCGCGTCGCGGAGAAGCTCACGCCGGCTCCTCGGTCGGCGTGGCCTTCACCTTCTCGGCCTTCTCCGCCTTCGCCGCGTTGGCCTCGCGCATGGCGTCGCCGATGAGGTCGACCAGGCCGAGCGCGTCCTCTTCCATGTCGACGACGATGCGACCGTTGCGGCCCTGCAAGAACTTGTAGAGCACCAGCATCGGGATCGCGACGACGAGGCCGTACGCGGTGGTGATGAGCGCCTGCCAGATGCCTTCGGCGAACGCATCGGGACCGACCTGGCCGATCTGGTACGCGTCGACGAAGTTCTTGAACACCTGGATCATACCGACGACCGTGCCGAGCAGACCGAGCAACGGGCTGACCGCGGCGACGGTGCCGACGATCTCGACGTTGCGATCCATGCGCTGCACTTCGCGGTTGCCGACCTCTTCGACGGCTTCCTTGATCTCGTCGCGCGGCTGCCCGTTCGCGTGCGCGCGCAGACCGGCGGCCATGATGAGCGCGATCGCGGAGCGATTCTCCTCGCAGAGCAACAGCGCTTCGCTGGTCTTGCGCTTGACGACGAGCCCACGGATGCGATCGACGAACGCACGCGGCAACAGCTTGCTGCGCTGCAGCGACCACAGTCGCTCGAAGAACACCGCCACCCCGATCACCGACGCGGCGAGAATCGCCCACATCAGCGGCCCGCCCTGCTCGAAGAGTTCCTTGACGTCCATGCTGAGTGCGGTGAGGCGCGCGCCCCTCGGAGCCCGAGTGCACGCGCGCGGTGATCATGGCCTGCCACGCACCGCGGAGCAACGCGCGTGCCGGGCCTTGACGTGAACCGCCGCGCAGGGTAAGCGAGCCTCCCTCCGGGGGCATAGCTCAGCTGGGAGAGCGTCGCGCTGGCAGCGCGAAGGTCAGGGGTTCGATCCCCCTTGCCTCCACCGGAAAGGCCTCCGAGGCCAGTCCCTCCGCGTCGACGAGCACGCGAGGCGCCGAAGCGAATCGTGGCCGAAGGGCACGACTCGCACAGGCGCTACGGCGCAAGCCGGGGGTGACGTCAACGACCGTCGAGGTCCGCCAGGGCCTCGGCGAGTCGTTGCATGTCGATCGGTTTCGTGAGGTGCAGATCGAACCCCGCCTCCGAAGCGCGACGTTTGTCGTCCGGTTGTCCCCACCCCGTCTGTGCGATGAGCTTGATCGTCGCGCCCCACGGTTGCTCGCGGATGCGCTTCGCGGCGCCGTAGCCATCGAGGTTCGGCATGCCGATGTCGAGGATCACGACGTGCGGGCGCATCGCCTCGGCGGCCGCGACGGCTTCGACCCCATCGCGAGCGATCCGCACCTCGTGGCCCTGGTTCGACAGCACCCACGAGAGCATCTCGAGCACGTCTTCGTTGTCGTCCGCGACGACGATGCGGCGCGGCTGCCCGTTGGGCTGCGGCGGGCGCTCGGGCTCGGGCTCGGCCTCGCGCGCGTGCGACGGCAACGGCAAACGCACCACGAACTCGCTGCCGTGACCGCGGCCTCTGCTGAACGCGGTGACGCTGCCGCCGTGCATCTGCACGAGCTGCCGCACGATCGCGAGGCCGATGCCGAGCCCACCGCCGACGCGCTGCCCGCTGACCGGCATCTGCGTGAACAGCTCGAACACCCGCGGCAGCATCGTCTCGTCGATGCCGATGCCGCTGTCCTTGATCGCGAGCACCGCCTCGTTGCCCTCGCGCCGCGCCGACACCTCGATCGCGTTGCCGGGCTCCGAGAACTTCGCCGCGTTGTTGAGCAGGTTGGCGACCACCTGCACGAGCCGCGTCGCATCGCCGTCGACCTCGAGCGGCGCGTCGGGCGTGTGCACCACCACCCGCAATCCGCGACCGTCGACGAGCGGCGCGCAGGTCTCGAGCGCGCGCGCGATCACGGTGTCCACCGACAGCCGCTCGCGCTGCAGCGCGATCTTTCCGCTGGTGATGCGCGAGACGTCGAGCAAGTCGTCGACGAGCCGCACCATGTGCAACACCTGGCGATGGATGATCGCGTGCATGCGCGCGCGATCGTCCTCCCCTACCCCACCGATGCCGAGCAGCTGCACGGCGTTGAGGATCGGCGCCAACGGATTGCGCAGCTCGTGCGAGAGCGTCGCGAGGAACTCGTCCTTGCGGCGGTCGGCTTCCTTCAGCGCGCGCTCGGTCTCGACGCGCTCGGTGACGTCGAGATCGATGCCGGTCATGCGCACCACTCGACCGAAGCCGTCGCGGAACGCCCGCCCGAGCCCGCTGATGTCGCGCACGCCGCGACTGGGATGGTTGATGCGGAACTCCTCGTTCCACTCGTCGTCGCCCGGCGTCGAGAGCATGCGCTGGACACGGGCAGTGAGCCGATCGCGATCGTCGTCGGTCACGCGCGCGAGCACGGTGCCGAGCTGCGGCGGATCGTCGGCCGTGAAGCCGTGCAGCTCGCGGAAGCGTGGCATCCAGTCGAGCCGATCCTCGATCGCATCCCAGTCCCACGCCGCCGCGCCTGCGGAGTCGAGCGCGAGGTTGAGCCGCTCTTCGCTGACGCGCAGCTCGCTCGCCGATGCACGCAGCTCCGCGGTGCGCTCCTCGACGCGACTCTCGAGCTCGCGGTTGAGCGCCTCGAGCTGTCGCGACTTGCGATGCAGGTCGACGAACACCGTGACCTTCGCGCGCAGGATCTCCGGCACGATCGGCACCGACACATAGTCGACCGCGCCGTTGCGATAGCCCCGCAGTCGATCGAGATCGGTCATGTGCACCGCCGACACGAACACGATCGCGATCCGTTGGTACCGCGGATGCTCGCGGATCATCGCCGCGAGCTCGAAGCCGTCGAGCTCCGGCATGTGCACGTCGATGAGCACCACTGCGACGTCGTTGCGCAGCAGGAACTCGAGCGCCTCGCGGGCCGAGTTCGCCTTCACCAGCGTCTCGCCCAGATCCCCGAGGATCGCCTCGTACGCCAGCAGCTTCGCCGGCTGGTCGTCGACCAGCAGGATGTTGACGGGCTCTTCGTTGGGCGCAGGTGACATCGTCGGCGACGCGTCCATCTTAGCTTAGCGGTGCAGCCACGAGCGCAGGGCCGCGAGCAGCTGGTCGGTGTTGACGGGCTTGGCGAGGTAGTCGGACGCGCCCGCTTCGAGGCACTTCTCGCGGTCGCCTTTCATCGCCTTCGCGGTGAGCGCGACGATGGGCAGTCGCCGCAGCGCGGGGTTCTTGCGGATGTGCTGGATGGTCTCGTAGCCGTCCATCTCCGGCATCATGATGTCCATGAGCGCGATGCCCACCTCGTGATGGGCCTCGAGCGTCGCGATCGCTTCGCGCCCGGTGTTCGCGGTGAGCACCTTCATGCCGCGGCGCTCGAGCACCGACGACAGCGCGAAGATGTTGCGCACGTCGTCGTCGACCACGAGCACCGTGCGCCCGACGAGGTCTTCGTCGGAGCGGTGCAGGCGATCGAGCATCTTCTGCTTCGCCGGCGGCAGCTCCGACACCACGCGATGCAGGAACAAGCTGGTCTCGTCGAGCAGACGCTCCGGTGATTCCACGCCCTTCACCACCACCGAGCGCGCGAGCATGTGCAGCTGCGCGTCCTGCTCGGGCGACAGCTCCTTGCCGGTGAACACCACCACCGGGAGATCGGCGATGCGCCCGTCGTCGCGGATGCGTTCGAGCACCTCGAAGCCCGACATGTCCGGCAGTCGCAGATCGAGCACCGCGCAGTCGTAGGGGTGCTCGCGCAGGCGCACGAGCGCATCGTGTCCGGTAGCTGCGGTTTCGATGTCGACGTCGTCGTGCCCGAGCAGCTCGGTGATGCCGAGGCGCTCGGCCTCGTTGTCCTCGACCACGAGCAGTCGCTTGCGCCGCGGCGCCGCGTAGGTCTTGATGCGCTCGATCGCCTCCGACAACCCTTCGCGCGTCGTCGGCTTCACGACGAACGAGAACGCGCCGCGCGACAGACCATGCTGACGATCCTCGTCGAGCGTGACCATCTGCACCGGGATGTGCCGCGTCGCCGGGTCCTGCTTGAGGTGGCTGAGCACGGTCCAGCCCAACATGTCGGGCAGGAACACGTCGAGCGACACCGCCGTGGGCTTGTACTCGCGGGCGAGCGCGAGCGCTTCGGCGCCACGCATGCCGACCAGCACCTTGAAGCCGGCATCGTGGGCCAGATCGACGAGCACGCGGGCGTAGTGCGGGTCGTCCTCGACGACGAGCAGCACTTGATCGCCGGGCTCGAGGATCTCGCGATCGTCCGCGACGCGATCGACGTTGCCGCGCTCGATCGCGACGCGAGCCGCTGCATCGAGTGCGACCGGGCCCGTGCGCGCCGGCTCGCGCGGCGCCAGCGTGGGCCCGACGTACTTGAGCGGCAGGTACAGCGTGAACGAGCTGCCCATCCCCGGCGTGCTGCGCAGATGGATCTCGCCGCCGAGCAGGCTCGCGAGCTCGCGACTGATCGCGAGCCCGAGCCCGGTGCCGCCGTACTTGCGACTCGTGCCCGCGTCGGCCTGCTGGAACGCCTCGAACACGATGCGCTGCTTCTCCGCCGGGATGCCGATGCCGGTGTCCGACACCTCGAACGCGACCACCGTGGGCGCCGACCCGAGCACCGGATGCTCCGGGCTCCACCCCGACGTCGCCACCGTCATCTGCAGGTGCACGCCGCCGCGCTCGGTGAACTTGAACGCGTTCGACAACAGGTTCTTCAAGATCTGCTGCAGGCGCTTCGCATCGGTGAAGAGGCTGCGCCCGAGCTGCGGGTCGACGCGCACGTCGTACTGCAGCCCGCGGTTCTCCTGCTCGTGCCGGAACATGCGCGCGAGCGTGTCGGAGAGGCTGGTGAAGAACACCTCCTCGGCCTCGACCGTGACCGTGCCCGACTCGATCTTCGAGAGATCGAGGATGTCGCTGATGAGGTTCAGCAAGTCGGAGCCCGCGCCGTGGATCGTGCGCGCGAACTCGACCTGTCGCGGCGTCAGGTTGCCGTCGGGGTTCTCGCCGAGCTGTTGCCCGAGGATGAGGATCGAGTTGAGCGGCGTGCGCAGCTCGTGGCTCATGTTCGCGAGGAACTCGGACTTGTACTTCGAGGTGAGCGCGAGCTCTTCGGCCTTGTCCTCGAGCGCGCGACGGGCCTGCTCGATCTCTTGGTTCTTGCGCTCGACCTCCGCGTTCTGCTCGGCGAGCTGCTGCGCCTTCTGGGCCAGCTGCTCGTTGGTCTGCTGCAGCTCGCGCTGCTGCGTCTGCAGCTCGGCGGCGAGCTGCTGGCTCTGCTGCAGCAGGCCCTCGGTCTGCATCGAGGCCTCGACCGAGTTGAGCACGATGCCGATGCCGCTCGTGAGCTGGTCGAGGAACACGAGGTGCGACGCGGTGAACGAGCCGATGGTGGCGAGCTCGATGACCGCTTTCACCTCGGCTTCGAAGAGCACCGGCAGCACCACCACGTTGCGCGGCTTGGCCTCGAGCAACACCGAGCCGATGCGCACCGCGTCGTCGGGCACGTCGGCGATCAGCACACGACGCTTCTCCGCCGCGCACTGGCCGACGATGCCGGCCCCGATGTCGAGCACCTTGGGATGCCCGTGCTCGGGCGCGTCGGCGTACGCGGCCATGAGCTGCAGCCGCGGGTGATCCTCGGCGACGTACTGGTAGATGACGCCCTGCTGCGCACCGACCAGCGGCGTGAGCTCCGACAGCAGCATGCGACCGACCGTGACGAGGTCGCGCTGGCCCTGCAGCATGTTCATGAACCGCGCGAGGTTGGTCTTCAGCCAGTCCTGCTCGGTGTTGCGGTCGGTGGTCAACCGCAGGTTGTCGATCATCGTGTTGATGTTGTCCTTGAGCTCGGCCACCTCGCCGCGCGCATCGACCTGGATCGATCGCGTCAAGTCGCCCTTCGTCACCGCGGTGGCGACCTCTGCGATCGCGCGCACCTGCGTCGTCAGGTTGGCCGCGAGCAGGTTCACGTTGCCGGTGAGGTCCTTCCACGTACCGGCCGCACCGGGCACGTTGGCCTGACCGCCGAGTCGGCCTTCCACGCCGACCTCGCGCGCCACCGTCGTCACCTGATCGGCGAAGATGGCCAGCGTGCTCGTCATGTTGTTGATGGTGTCGGCGAGCGCAGCGACCTCGCCCTTCGATTTCACGGTGAGGTTCTGATCGAGGTTGCCGTCGGCCACCGCGGTCACCACCTTCGCGATGCCGCGCACCTGCTCGGTGAGGTTCGCGGCCATGACGTTCACCGTGTCGGTGAGGTCCTTCCACGTGCCCGCGACACCGGTCACCTGGGCCTGGCCGCCGAGCTTGCCTTCGGTGCCGACCTCGCGCGCGACGCGGGTCACCTCGGCTGCGAACGCGTTGAGCTGATCGACCATCGTGTTCATGTTGACCTTCAGCTCGAGGATCTCGCCCTTCACATCGACGGTGATCTTGCGCGAGAGGTCACCACGCGCGACCGCGGTGGTCACCTCGGCGATGTTGCGCACCTGCGTGGTCAAGTTGCCCGAGAGCAGGTTCACGTTGTCGGTGAGGTCCTTCCACGTACCCGCGACACCGGGCACCACCGCCTGGCCGCCGAGGCGACCGTCGGTGCCCACCTCGCGCACGAGTCGCGTCACCTCGGCTGCGAACGAGCGCAGCTGCTCGACCATCGTGTTGAGCGTCTCCTTGAGCTGGAGGATCTCGCCGCGCACGTCGACGGTGATCTTCTTCGAGAGGTCGCCGCTCGCGATCGCGGTCGCGACCTCGGCGATGTTGCGCACCTGGGCCGTCAGGTTGCCGGCCATGAAGTTCACGTTGTCGGTGAGGTCCTTCCACGTGCCCGCGACGCCGGACACCTGCGCCTGACCACCGAGCTTGCCTTCGGTGCCGACCTCGCGCGCGACGCGGGTCACCTCGCTCGCGAACGCGTTGAGCTGATCGACCATCGTGTTGATGGTGTTCTTCAGCTCGAGGATCTCGCCCTTCACATCCACCGTGATCTTGCGCGAGAGGTCGCCGCGCGCCACCGCGGTGGTCACCTCGGCGATGTTGCGCACCTGGTCGGTCAAGTTGCCGGCCATGAAGTTCACGTTGTCGGTGAGGCCCTTCCACGTGCCCGCGACGCCGGGCACCTGCGCCTGACCACCGAGTCGCCCTTCGGTGCCGACCTCGCGTGCGACGCGGGTCACCTCGCCCGCGAACGCGTTGAGCTGATCGACCATCGTGTTCATGGTCTCTTTGAGCTGGAGGATCTCGCCGCGCACGTCGACGGTGATCTTCTTGCCGAGGTCACCGTTCGCGATCGCGGTCGCGACCTCGGCGATGTTGCGGACCTGCGCGGTCAAGTTGCCCGCCATCGAGTTCACCGAGTCGGTGAGGTCCTTCCACGTGCCCGCGACGCCGGGCACCGCCGCTTGGCCGCCCAGCTTGCCGTCGGTGCCGACCTCGCGCGCGACGCGGGTCACCTCGGCCGCGAACGCGTTCAGCTGATCGACCATCGTGTTGAGCGTCTCTTTGAGCTGCAGCACCTCGCCGCGCACGTCCACCGTGATCTTGCGCGACAGGTCGCCCTGCGCGACCGCGGTCGCCACCTCGGCGATGTTGCGCACCTGCGCCGTCAGGTTCGACGCCATCGAGTTGACGTTGTCGGTCAAGTCCTTCCAGGTACCGGCGACACCCGGCACCTGCGCCTGGCCGCCCAGCTTGCCGTCGGTGCCCACCTCGCGCGCCACGCGCGTGACTTCCGCCGCGAAAGCGTTGAGCTGGTCCACCATGGTGTTGAGGGTGTTCTTCAGCTCCAGAATCTCGCCCTTCACGTCCACCGTGATCTTGCGCGACAGGTCGCCACCGGCGACCGCCGTCG
>DASZPU010000567.1:0-2318 GCA_035550195.1 Nannocystaceae bacterium | reverse complement strand
ATAACGTCGCCCTCGGCGACCATGGCGGCGTTGCTCGGCGCTCGAAATACGCTCGGTATTCCTTCGGCCTCGCGTCTTGCCCTGGTCGCCGATGACAACGTTCTGCATACACGCGAATACTCGGACGGGCTCCTAGCGCGTATCCGCGGGCGTGACCTTGATCGGTCGTCCGTCGAGCTCCGCACCGTCGAGCTCGCGCGCGGCCTGCTTGCCGGCCTGGGCGTCCGCCATCGTCACGAAGCCGAATCCGCGCGAGCGACCGGTGCCGCGATCGAGGATCACGACGGCTTCGGTCACTTCGCCGAAAGGCTCGAAGGCCTTGCGCAGCTCGGCGTCGTCGGTGTCCCAGCTCAAGCCGCCGACGAACAGTCGCATCGGCATCTTGCGCGACGCCGCGGAGGCCGAAGCGACACCGGAGGGAGAGATGTCGTCGAGATTCACCTCGGGCAAGGTCTGCACCGACTCGCCGATGTCGGGGTCGATGCCTCGGGCACGCAGCTCGCGGTTACGCGCGAGGCGAGCCTCCTTGTCCTTCTTGTGCTGATCCCGCGCGGCTTCGCGATCCCTCTTCCCGCTGCGGTATGCCTTTGCCATTGCTTGATTCGTCGTGGCGCCCTGTCGAACGGCGCGCGACGGGGAACCTATCGCGCATCGGCCTGCGTGGCGAGCACGATCGCCATGCGGTTGTTTTCACGGTGTTTGGGCCGCTGTGGGGCAACGAGCGCCGTGCTGCGGCCGGGGCTCTCAGCCCGGGCAAGCCTGCTCGCACTCCACTTCGCCGCAGCCCGCGAGATCGCAGGTGCCGCCCATCGCTCCACACGCGTCGTTGCACACGTCGGCGGGCAGGCCGGTGTCGGCGCACTGCAGCAGGCACGTGCACGCGGTGTACGCGTCGCACATCATCAGCGCGGCGCAGCACGAGAGCTTCGTGCACACGTCGCAGATCGGATCGTCGACTGCGGTCGTGCACACGTTGGGGTAGGGCGCGTTCACGGCGAGCTCGAGGCACTGTTGCGGCGGCTCGTAGCCGCCGGTGTCGTCGCTGCTGCCCGCGGAGTCCGACGACGACGCCATCGTGGTCGAGCCACCGGTGTCGTCGCCCAGCGTCGTGCTCGTCGGCATGCCGGTGTCGCTGCCGACCGAGGTCACCGTCGTGCAACCGACGAGCGCGACGATGGCGGTGTAACGGATCACGGCGACTCGCCGCAGCTGCGCGCGAGGTGGGCGACGAGCGGCGAGCGCGGGTGCACACGACGGAAACGATCCGCGGCCTTGCGCGCGTCATCGGTGCGTCCAGCGCGACAGAGCGCGGCGACGATCAACACCTCGCGCTCCTCGGTGTATGCACTCTTCGGATGCGCGCGTGCGAGCGCGTGCAGCAGCTTCAGCGCGGCGCGGGGATCGCCATCGCGCAGCGCGGCGCGTGCGGTGGCGATCGTGCGCACTTCCTCGAGATCGTCGGTGGCGGGCTGCGGTCGTGGGCGCGTGCGCGGAGCGGGCGCGGCCTCGAGGATCGTCGGCTCGCTCGCGTCCACGATCACCGCTTCGTCGCCGTCGCCACCGGTGGCAGCGGCTGCGGCCGCGACGACGCGTGTGCGTGCGCCCTTCTCCGCGGCTTCGATCGCGCGTGGACGCGCCGGCGCATCGTCGCGGATCGTCGCGGCGCCGCCGTTGCTCTCGCTCGCCGCTCCGTACGCGGCCTCGTGCACGCCGGCATCGTCGGACCGCGCGAGCAGCTGCGTCGCGCCGGCGAGCCACGCGACGACGACCGCAGCGGCCGCGACCAGCACGACTGCGATCGCCGCGATCGCGCGACGCGAGCCACGGATTGCGGGCTCGTCGATCGGCAAAGGCTCGTCGGCGCGATCGATGCGCCGCGCGAGCGCAGGCCAGCCCGCTTGGCCATCGCCGGCGAGCGCATCGGTGTGCGCGGCGTAGTCGGCGAGCAGCGCCTTCGCGGCGGGCGAAAGGCCGTTCATCCGCGCACCTCCCGACGTGCGCGCGCTTGATGGCGCGCGACCGCCTTCTCGAAGCGCAGCCGCGCCGCCCGCAGTCGCGCGTAGACGGTGTTGACGTTCAGCGACAGCACGTCGGCGACCTCGTTGGCGCTCATGCCCGCGAGCTCGGCGAGCAGGAACACCTCGCGCTTCTCGTCGTCGAGCTCGTCGAGGAACTTGCGCACGAGCTGCGCGGCTTCGAGGCGCGCACCTTCACGCGCGTCGGGCACGGCCGGATCCGGCGGCGGCACGACGCGCAGACGTTGGGCCGATCGCTCCGCGCCGCGACGGTACTGACTCGCGACCCGACGCGCGATGCCG